>PLMV01000023.1:3862-7925 GCA_003141615.1 Syntrophaceae bacterium | reverse complement strand
AAACAACGCGTGCTCATTGCCCGCGCTCTGGCTATGCGCCCCGATGTGTTGGTATTGGATGAGCCCACCGTAGGTGTGGACCGTGAAGCTAAAGATTTGGTGCTGGAGTTTATTTCGCAGATCCATAAAGAAAGGAAGCTCACAGTCCTTCTCGTCACGCACGATTTTGCAGCGGTGCGTCACTATGCCGAGCAAGTCATCTGGCTTCACGGGGGCAAGATGTCACTTGGCTCAACGCACGAACTCTTAACCGCCGAACGAATGGCGGAAATGATTGAAATGGGGATGGCCTAACATGGAAATAATTTATCAGATTTTCTCACCCGATTTTCTCCTGCGCAATTCGATATACACCAGCGTGCTCGTCGGTCTCGTATGCCCGCTCGTCGGTGTGTTTCTCGTGATGCGTCGGCTGGTGTTCATGGGTGTAGCATTGCCTCAGATTTCTTCAACAGGCGTTGCTATTGCCCTCTCGCTTCCATTGTGGTTCGGATTTAATCTGTCCGAACATAGCTCACATAGTGCGCACATGCTCGCTTTCATCGGCTCAATTACATTTTCACTGACTGCGATTCTGATACTGGCATTTTTAGAACGACGCGGGCGTGGACAACCAGAGGGCAGGCTCGGCACCGCATACGTAGTGGCTGCCGCGATGAGCATCCTGTTATTATCAAAAAACCCTTATGGCGAAATCGGTTGGCTAGATATGATGAAAGGCGAAGTCATCGCTATCTCCAATTTCGATCTTGGGCTGACGGCAGCCACGCTTACGCTTGTCATTGCAGTGATGGGACTGTTCCATAGGGAATTACTCTTAGTCTCGTTTGACCGCGAGATGGCAATTATACTGCGCAAGAACGTCATTTTCTGGGACGTGCTGCTCTATTTACTGATCGGCATGACCGTTTCGATGGCAGTGCTCAGCGTCGGTCCTCTGATTGCGTTCGGGTTTCTTCTGATTCCCGCCTTGTCGGCACACATGGTTGCTCGCAACATGCGTCAGTTTATAGTACTGGCCTCTTTGATCGGTGGCTTGTCCGCTTTCCTTGGTTTCTGCATCGCATATAAATTTGATTTACCTGTTGGTCCAACGGATGTTGTTCTCTTGGGATTTCTTTACGCTGGCACCTGGATTATCGCCAAGATTGTTCCCCACGGAGGGTTGCGACATACAACATGATGTCCAATAGAAAAGGAGAAGAAATGCGAAAAGTAATAGCAGGTGTGCTTATAGGTGTAATGAGCATTGTCTTGATAGGGTGTGGCGTTACGGCAAAAACCATTAAGCAAAAAACACAAAATACAAGACCGGATGTTTTTACAGAGATTAAGAATGATGATTCCCCTGCACAGGGCTTTGTCACTCTGGCGATCAAGGCGAACATCAAGACCCCTCTTGAAGGATATTATTTGTTTGAGTCAAAGGATTCGATGTGCGGGAAGCAGTGTTATCCATTTATAATTAATATTTCCGGCCAGGCAGAGTCATGGAAAGTTGATGGGCAAAAAGAAATCCTACCTAGCTACGATAAGGATGGGAAGACAAGCCATGATCCTGAGGCGGGAAAGGGTATAAAATATGTCCTGGAGAAAAAGATACAACTGCGTGCTGGAACACACAAAGTGTTTTTGAGACTTCCCAATGAGGACTATTTCAAAGAATTAGAGGTCACCCTCCGGGAAGGAAAAACCTATACGCTGGAATTCAAACCCATTTACAAATACAAAACACAACCTACTCGGATTCCTGCCTTTAAAAAGGGTATTAAAGAATACGAGGTATATCTGAATAATATGCACATTTAATGCGGGAAAGCGGATAGAGGCCAACTCTCTCCGCTGGTACATCATCAATAATGGTTCGTGGATATGTTCCCTATGGAAATCTTTTTAAAATATATTGCCTCAATGCTTGCTAGGGAAGCATGAGTGCATGTCGTAGGTGGTAGACGAATAGAAAGAGTGTAGAATTCCGGTTACAGCGGAATCCTCAATTTTGACAACTATCCAATGCTGTGGATAAGTATGTGAAACACGCAAGAGTATTTTCAAGAAAATATTAGTCCCATTATTTTATTGAAGTCACCATTTGCAACTCATACAATTGTGGAGCAACTATCGAATGGTAATGCGCAGGAGTGATCAAAGAAAAATTCAAATGTGCCGGTTGTAATAAATTTCAATGATTTTGGATAAGAGGTGGTGCGGAACCAGCCAACGAGCGGTAAAATTTTCTTGACTATTGGGTATTGTTATTTGTATCTTCGTAACACACTCATTCTGAAAAGGGAGGAAACGTTATGTCCAAATTAGTTCGTTTCGGTGTTTCACTGGAAGATGACCTTTTAAATAAATTTGACCGTCATATCAAACAGCACAAGTACACAAATCGTTCGGAAGCTATCCGCGATTTAATCAGGGAAGAACTGGTCAAAAAGGAATGGACGGAAAATAAGGAAGTGACCGGCGCCATAACACTGGTTTATGATCATCATACAAGAGAATTAGTCACTAAGGTTTTAGACGTCCAGCATGATTATCATGCCTGCATTCTTTCCACGCAGCATATTCACCTCGACCATCATAATTGTTTTGAAATTATTGTGACCAAAGGTAAATCGGTAGAAATAGAAAAATTATATATGAAATTGAAGTCGCTTAAAAGCGTAAAGCATGCAGGTTTCCTTATGGCTACCAAAGGCAAAGACTTACCCTGAAAATCAAGCGCGGAAAATATGACAAGTTTTGACTGCGATCCTGAATCATGAGTTGTATCAATAAAAAAATTGAAAACCAAAGGAAGTGAAAAGATTATGCCCGAGCCGGATATAAACAAGCTGAAAATCGATAAGACTCAAAAGTTGACGGGCCCATCCCGGCGAAAAAAGAAACCATTTTTTATAGCGTTGGCCATTGCCCTGCTTTTTATTCTCAGCTTCCTTTACGTAGCCGGAATCATCGCTCCGGCCACAACCATTGATGTAACAACAGTTGCGCAGATTTATCCCTCTCAATCTCTGTCTGTTTTGAATGCTAGCGGTTATATTGTCGCCGAGCGCAAGGCCGCGGTGGCCTCCAAAATAACCGGCCGTCTGGTGGACCTGATGGTGGAGGAAGGAAGCAAGGTCAAAAAAGGCCAGATAATCGCGCGAATGGAAAGCGATGATGTGACCGCGGCCAAAAACCAGGCGGCGGCCAATCTAGTAAATGCCCTGGCCGCTCTGGAACAAGCCAAAANNGGTTCTGTTTCCCAATCTGATTGGGACGCGATTAATACCCGCTATAAACGATCCGAAGAAGGGGTAAAAGTGGCCGAAGCTAATGTGCTGGCGCTCAAAGCCGCTCTCGAGGGCGCTAAAGCCGGTCTTGATTATACCTTGATCAGGGCTCCCTTTGACGCCGTNNCTGCCGGCAATTCGTTTTCGCGGCGAGGTTTACACTATTGTGCCCACAGTCGACCGCACTAAAGCCACTGTTTTGGTTAAGGTGCGCTTTCTGGACAAAGACCCCCGTATGCTGCCGGATATGAGCGCCAAAGTTTCTTTTCTTTCCCGTAATCTCAAGACGGAGGAACGCAAGCCGCGTCTGGCCGTAAACGGCTCGGCTTTAGTCGGCAAAACTGATCAAACCCGTGTTTTTGTACTTCAGGGCAACCATGTCCAGGAAACATCCGTGCAGACAGGCGTTAAACTGGGAGATATGATAGAAATAATAAGCGGTCTTAAGTCCGGCGACCGCGTTGTCATCAATCCACCTAAAGGAATGAAAAACGGGACAAAAATCAAAATTGCGGAGAGATAGAAAGACGCGTAGCGCATCCGCCAAATAACTTTTATCAATGACATTCAATTATGGCAAAACAAAATAACACCATTGTTGAAATTAAGAATCTTTATAAATCCTATCACCGACAAAACTTGGTCGTGCCTGTTTTGTACGATATCACTTTCGATATTGCCGAAGGGGAATTTCTGGCGTTGATGGGGCCATCAGGCTCCGGCAAAACCACTCTGCTGAATCTCATTGCCGGGATCGATAAAGCCGACCAAGGATTGATCCG
>PLMV01000023.1:0-3857 GCA_003141615.1 Syntrophaceae bacterium | reverse complement strand
ATCGGATGGATCATTATCCTGGGGAGATGTCCGGCGGCGAACAACAACGCGTGGCTATCGCCCGCGCCATCGTCACCGACCCGACCATTCTGGTTGCCGATGAACCGACAGGCGATCTCGACCGCGTCTCCGCCCAAGAGATTCTGTCGATGATGGAAAGACTTAATGCGGATATGGGCAAAACAATCATTATGGTCACGCATGATCCGCGGGCGGCCGAGCGGGCAAAGGTTTTACGACATCTGGATAAAGGGTATCTGAACAATGATGCTTCTAAAAATCCTCTTTAGGAACGCCTTTCACAATAAGCTGCGCAGCGGCCTCACCATTCTGGGCATTGCCGTGGCTATTCTGGCTTTCGGGCTTCTGCGTACAGTAATCAATTCCTGGTATTCCGGAGTGGAGGCAGCTTCAACCACGCGTCTGGTTACCCGCAACGCCATTTCCATTATTTTCCCGCTGCCCATTTCCTATCAGGAAAAAATCCGGCAGGTGGAAGGAGTGAAGATCGTCTCCTACGGCAACTGGTTTGGCGGCATCTATATTGACGAGAAAAATTTCTTCGCGAATTTCTGCGTTGAACCCCGGACATATTTCGAACTCTATCCGGAATTTGTGCTTGATCCTTTGCAGAAAAAGGCATTTCTTGCCGACCGGAAGGGTTTCGTGGCGGGCCGGAAACTGGCCGCAAAGTATGGTTGGAAGCCAGGCGATACCGTAACCCTAAAAGGAACCATTTATCCGGGCAACTGGGATTTTGTTTTGCGCGGCATTTATCACGGCCGCGATAAAACCGTAGATGAAACCCAGTTCTTTTTTCACTGGGCCTATCTCGATGAAACCATGAAAATGACAATTCCGCGGCGCTCCGGGCAAGTCGGTTTTTATATGATCGGAATTGCCAGACCGGATATTGCTGCCGATACGGCCATCGCAATCGATAAAGTTTTCAAAAATTCTCTTGCCGAAACATTGACGGAAACGGAGAAGGCTTTCAATCTCGGTTTTATCGCCATGAGTGAAGCCATCGTCACGGCCATTCAGATGGTCTCCTTTGTGGTGATCATCATTATTATGGCTGTTGTCGCCAATACCATGGCCATGACCACGCGCGAACGTACAGGCGATTACGCGATCATGAAAACACTGGGCTTCGGCGCTAAAGAAATAACCATCTTGATTTTCGGTGAATCCCTAGTCATCACCCTGACAGGCTCTCTTATCGGAATGCTCCTGACTTTTCCCGCGGCAAAGGTCTTCGGCCAGTCACTGGCGACTTTTTTCCCAGTCTTTCTAGTCTCCGAAAAAACACTTTATTACGACCTTTTGGCGGCCTTCCTGATTGCTTTTCTTGCAGCGATCATTCCCACCCGTCACGCCATCCGCATTCGTATCGCCGACGGTCTGAGGAGGATTGGCTGATGGCTGTGCCCATATCCTATAGTTTCCACAACCTCTGGAAACGCAGGCTGACCACTATTTTAACTGTCTCCGGTATGGCGCTGGTTGTCTTTGTCTTTGCCGCGGTGCTGATGATGGCGGCAGGCCTACAAAAGACACTGGTCGAAACCGGTTCTTCCGACAATGTTGTCATAGTGCGTAAAGGTTCGACATCCGAAGTCATGAGCGGCATCGAACGCAATTCCGCTTCAATTGTGGAAATGCTGCCGCAGGTGGCGATAGACGCAGAGGGATTACGGCTTGTAGCCAAAGAATCGGTTGTGCTCATTGCCCTGCAAAAACGCGGTGCGGAGAAAACAGCCAGTCATTCCAATGTCGTCGTGCGGGGTGTGCAGCTTCAATCCCTTCCTTTGCGCCCACAGGTAAAAATAGTTGCCGGCCGTATGTTTCGCATGGGATCATCGGAGGTGATTGTCGGTAACAGCATCGCCAAAGGTTTTCAGGGAGTCGGTCTGCAAGGCACTCTCAACTGGGGCATGCGCGCCTGGACCGTCGTGGGAATTTTTGACGCGGGCAATACCGGTTTTAGTTCCGAAATCTGGGGAGATGTGGATCAGGTCATGCAGGCGTTCCGGCGGTCCGTTTATTCGTCGCTGATTTTCAAGTTGCAAAATCCGGATGATTTTTCCGCGGCCAAAACCTCGCTAGAATCAGACCCGCGGCTCACACTGGAAGCCAAGCGGGAAACAAGATACTATCTTGATCAATCGGAAATGATGGCCAAGTTTCTACGTATCTTGGGAATGTCGCTGACCATTATCTTTTCCATCGGCGCGATCATCGGGGCGATGATTACCATGTATTCGGCCGTCGCCAATCGCACGGCGGAAATCGGCACCTTGCGGGCTTTAGGTTTCCGCCGGCGCAACATTCTGATAGCATTCTTAGTCGAATCTTTATTGTTGGGCTTCATCGGCGGCTGTGTAGGATTATTTTTTGCCTCCTTCATGCAGTTTATTACTATTTCTACCGTGAATTTTCAAACTTTTTCCGAACTGGTGTTTAAATTTACTCTGACGCCCGGAATCTTTCTGGAATCGATGTTCTTTGCCCTGATCATGGGATTGACAGGCGGCGTGTTACCGGCGTTGCGCGCCTCGCGGCTGAAGATAGTCGATGCCCTGCGGGCAGTGTAATACCAATTCTCTTGCATTGGCTAATTTTGTTGACAAAGTCTGTCCGGCGCATGCCGGAGAGCCTCCTCTTTGCCCCACTGGTAAGGGACAGTTCAACTAGCGAATTACAGTTTACTTCGTTTCTGTAATTCGAGTTTCACTGCCGCCTCGTTATCCTTTGAAGGTAAAAGGGTGTTACAAATCGAGGTAAATTGGGGATTAAATTCCATTGCGCCGATCCGACCCGTTCATTAAGTTGCCTTAAACAGAATTTGACCTAACAACAAGTGTCAAAACTATTTCTTTCTTCCTGTAACAAAGCGTCCGGCGATTTTCGCGATTATACTTCCTTTCAAACAGTAATCCTTATTGACTGTACTACACAAATTGATAACCTAGACTAAAATGCAGGACTTCAAACGGAAATAAATCTTGAAAATAGTTTGATATAAAACTATTATGCAACTACGGAAAAGGATCACATCATCTTTTTGATCGGCCGGATTAAATACAAGGCAAATGGACTCCTAACACAAGAATTGAATGCCCATAACATCAAAGGAGGAAAAATATGGACAAGAAGAAAAGATTGTTGGAAAATGCAAAAAATTTTCTGGATGCGTGGAACACGCAAGATGTGGAACTGGTCGTAGCAACTTATACCCCTGACGTGCAGTATCGTGATCCGAACACCAAGGGTTTTGTAGAAGGCTCGGATGCAATGCGGAAATACCTTGCAAAACTATTTGTCGGTTGGGATATGCACTGGACGCTCAGAGAGCTGTATCCATTCGATGGGGTTGATGGAGCGGCAGTACTATGGCATGCATCACTAAAACTATCAGGTAAGGACAAAGGCGTCGAGGTTGATGGCATGGACTTTGTTATTATAGAAGGCGACAAAATCAAGCGTAATGATGTCTATTTCGACCGCGCGGTAATGGCACCACTGTTAGAGAAATAACTATTTCCGTTTCAAGTGGTGATCACTTTTTAAAAGACAGCGTTTAATTCTTAAAATCGTCACTGTAGAAATATACTGTTATCAAATACTGAATTTTATGATGGAGGATGATTTTAATTGAGTATTTCAATCCGTAATCCTTAATATTCAAACTTTTCAGAATCATTGACTTGTAGGTGCAATCAACAGTTCTGATTGTTCAGGAATAAGATTTTCACTTCTTCCTTCCTGGAAGATTGATTTTCTTATTTTCTCAATTCATACAATATTTCAATCCGTAATAATCAAAAAACTGCTGAACTCCAACTTAACATGTG
>PLMV01000086.1 GCA_003141615.1 Syntrophaceae bacterium | reverse complement strand
TGACTGGAATAAATAAGGAAGAAGTGCTGGTTGAGGTTACCTATTTAGTTTCAGTAGAGGGCGATTGTCAGAATTGAGGATTACGGATGGAAAGCAAGCATTTATGGCCGCAATCATTGCATTTCACACGGGAAAATCCGTTGTGCAGATCGTTGCGGTCTCGATACGTTTGCGAATTGTGGCTGGCGTAACACAATCGGAAAACGGACTGGCCGCCCAAGAGTCCCACTGGCAAAGCAGATCCGAATGAAAGCCCTCGGATAGGCAAATGGCTTTGAGCAATTCGAACAGACGCGTCTTGTGCTGCTCTATTTTCTCCAGCGTACGACGCCTAATCTCCATAGCAGGCATGGGGCAATCGCGCATCTCCCTGACACCGGCAGCGACGGCATCCACACTGTCAGCAACGATGCGTACATAGTCAGGGTTGAAGAACTCATCTCGACCACCGCGGCTTTCCGTGGAGACAATGGGCAGTCCAGCCAGCAGATACTGCATACTCGCCACCATCGCCCCTTCCTCGGCGGAGAGACAAAGTCCGACCCGACACTGGTTGATCGCGGCATTGATGTCGGGGTGACTCATCCACTGGTAGTCGGCCGAGAGCGGATCGTTGAACCAGTGCGCCTGCGGAAGGATATTCCTTATTGAAAGTGTATAGGACTTGTCGTGGTGGTAGGGCACGCGCGCCGTAATTAGCGCGAGACTCTCTATTCCGGCAGCGAGGTTATGTCGTTTGAAGGGGTTGATTCGGGCGTCGTACACTGCGTCGAAGCGCTTCTCCGATTTAGGTAGAGGTCTGAAAATCGCGGGGCTTACAAAGGCGTTGTGATTCACCCAGGCAGTCTCCAGACCGGCAGCGGCCAACATTTGATGCTCTAATTCGCTGTTGGCTATGAAGATCACTTTGTGGCGAGGGTACCGTCGCAGATGCCGTGCCTGCCAGAGCGTCAGTTGCTTAATCAGCCAGGGATTGTCGTGAGCCCACGACAACTCAATCAGCAGGTGGATGGTCCGGTGCCTGAATTGTCGGAGAACCGACAGTAACGCGACAGGACGATAGCGGATGACCCAGTCAGGAACGTAGATGATAAGAGGGTCGGATGAAAACACCAGGCAATCGCCGCCACGCATATACGGCTCGAACAATCGCGTTGGCAGCGATGCCGCATTCCATGTCTGGAATATCTTTTCTAACCTCAAGCGCATGAAAACGATCGTCAACTATTCGGATTTTGTCTTTGATAAGATCTTGCTTTCTGTGGAAGGAAGTATAGGTAGGCTGTTTTTGTTTGTCAATAGAATTTTGTCCAAAAAAAGAGTTGTTCGCTGTCGATGTTTGTCGTCCGGCGTGAATAGTGTTTATTATGGATTGAAGTCCTGCATTTTCGTCGAGGTTGACGATTTGTTTGTTACAGGAAGTAATACGCAAGTTAACACAAACCTAATAAAACCTTGTATGGCCGGGGGTGCATGGCCCCAAAATGAGTCAAGAGTCACGATATAATACCCCTTCTAAATATCATCTATTAGGTATTTCAGAGTTTTGGAAAGGAGACAGTCATGTTCAAGTACAGCCTTTTCCGAAAAATCCTTGTACCACTGAGGGGTCCATGAATTATGAAGCCCGACGACACCTTGTTTATCCGTAAATACGTTTTTAATATCGCATTTATTGGCAAACCAGAATTGCCGGTATTTTTCCTGTGGATCCATTAATTTTGACTTGAAGTATTTCACTTCGGGGATAAATCCATATTCAATGCGATCGAGCATTGTTAAATATCTTTTATAAACAGTACTGAACAACAGATTTCTTTTTCTTGCTAAAACTGAATTACTGATCCGATGAAGCAACTCCCGACCGCGGAATGCTTCCATGTCTTTTTTTCCAGTCATTTCTTTTAAATAACAGATCCATTTATCGCCTGTATATTTCTGTGTAGCGCTTATAAACTTATTACTCATCATAATCTCATTCATTGCACTCGCCAACGCGCTGTTGGAGAAAAAATCCCAGGGCAGAGCCGTTAAATCCTGCCCGTCATCTGAAATATTAAGCATTTTATCCTGAATCACCTTGCGCCAGAGCTTAAGCAGATAAGATCCGGGCCTTGCCGCTATAAAGGCGCAATGTGTGCCGAACATGACGGCCTCCGTCTCATCCAATTTGCTCATAATGGGGTTGAGGTCTCTTAAAACTATGGTATCGGCATCCATGAATATTCCTCCATGCTCTTCCAAAACAGCCACCATGACAGCATCTTTCTGTGTCATAAGTTTAAATTTTTTCAGCAAGGAGATATCATATGTTCCCGGCGGTATATAATTATCAAGGTTCGTATAATTCAGTATAATTATTTTGTGCTGAGGCAATCTTCTTTCCCACGTTTTGAGGCACAATTTCAAATATGGCGTCATACTTTCTTTAGGTTCCCAGAAAGTAAATATTCCCTTGCACTTATCTCGGTGTTCAACAGACACTTTTTATCTCCTGTCCTTTCATACTAACAAAGGTTTTGACTTGCTTTCTCTATTTGTCTTCTGTTTCCGGCGGAGTCACATTATTTCAACCATTATCTATAGTAATGTAGCATAAAATTAAATTTTTGAATAATAAGGACTACAGGAAGTAAGAAATAAAAATCCGATTTCCGAAGCGTCAGAATTGTTGACTTCATCTACAAAGAAACAACTTTTAAAAATCTTGATGTTGAGGATTACTGATTGAAAGGTGCAACGTAGAAATCTGCCGATATTGCTGTTATGCGGTCGGCTGCATTGTAAGATTTCTCATCGCATCATTGCAACTTAGTTTCAACAAATTATTGACTAGTGTGCTTTTTTACGATGTATGGATTTCCTCATTATTTTCAGCAAATTCACATTTGGCTTTTCACCATAGTTTAATGAAATATTTGAATCGTGAATTCTGCGACGAAGGAAAATTAAAGGAATTCTTGCCATTTTTAAATTGGCCTCTTTAGCACGAACAAGCCATTCGGTATCCTCACCGGTTTTATACTCCGGGTTAAAAAGGCCAACCTTTTCAAAACAGGTTTTCTTTAGCATAAGAGTTCCGGGAATACAAGCATCCATGGGTTTTTCAAGCCACTCTTGTTTTATTAAATTTGGTTTTTGGACACCGTTTTCCAAAAACATAACCTGCTGGCCATGTATAAAATCGATTTCAGGATGTTTACTGAAATAATTCAGGCTTTTCTCAATTCGTCCGGGCATCCAAATATCATCACTGTCAAGAAATGCTATATATTCACCGGTCGATGACTCTATCCCCGCATTTCGAGCAATGGCCACTCCACGATTTTCCCGACTAATTAGAATAATATTGGGAAATTTGGAAACAATATTCGGTGTATTATCAGTTGAGCCATCGTTAACTACAATGATTTCTTTGGGTAAGTATTTGTCATTAATAATACTTGCGATTGCGTCCCTGATAAATCTTTCACTATTATAAACGGGGATGATAATGCTTATCAATGGGTTATTTGAATCGGATATTTCGCCTTTCATCTGGCTTAAACATTCCTTTGCTTCCTTAAAATCCGGGGCAAATTTGGTTACCCTGATAAGGGCATCTGCGGCAGTTTGAAAGTCATTCACATTTATTGCAGATTTATATAAATGCCAATAAGTGCTTGGGCGGTTGCAACCAAGTTTTATGGCTGTCGAAAATTCAGATAGTGCCGTTGAATGTCTTCCATGTTGTTGCAACGCCAAACCAGACCATAATCTTAAATGCGGATCATCAGGATAATAGTTACGATATTGCATAATTCCACCTTCTCCACCTGTAAGCAGCACCGAAGACTCAGCGATTTTTGCCTCCGCAACCAACAACTCCTGCATATTTATTCCGGTATAACTTACTTGAAATTGAGGTGCTGACATTCCCAATGATTGAATGAATAATTCTGCAGCAATAGGTTTATCCAACATCAAACTTGGTATTTTCCACGAGCGTCGATGTTTTGGAGATTGGATCATACGTTCATAAACATCATGCAGCTTAAGCACCCAATGCTCACTGTTGAAATGCTTCAATGCAAATTCCCGTGCATTTTCCCCTAACCATAGTCGTTCATTTGGATTATGGTAAAGAAATTCGATGGCTTGCTTATATTCCAATTCACTGCTGACTACTAACCCGGTTTGCATATCTTTGACCAAATGCTTAATACCACCATAAGGAAAAACAACGGGCGGAATCCCGGCATACATGGCCTCCTGAAGACTTTTTTCGGAAGTTGCATAGGTATCTTCACATAATGGATACCCAAACACATCCAGAATTTCGAGAATCGGTTTAATATTTTCAACATATCCGCGAAACTCAAACTTGTCGGCAGCATCTATTTTAGTTGTCTGGTTTTGTAACTCCTTTTCAATACCTCCACCACATACGATGATTTTAACATTTGGTATTTCAACTGATGCACTCATTGGGATGTAATTGGGATGCATCTTTGCGAAATTTACCGTCCCAATATAGCCAACATTAAAACCTTCATGGCTCTTTGGTTTTATGTTAGCCAATCTGTCCCAGTCAGCTATCCCATAAACCAAATCAGTAAGAGCAGGGTTTATATTTTTAAAAACCGGTAATTGAAGTGTTGACAGACTTGTTGCCACAGTAAAATCTGAATAATCCAATAATTCTTCGGTAATAATTTGAGGAGGTGCATCTCCAAGAATTTTATACCAAATCAATAAGCGCATTGAAGGTTTGTCCCTTCTCAGAAATTCATATATTCCCGGATTGTTCCAAAAATGAACCTGTACGATATCTGCCTTTTCAATTTCCTCAAAAAAGACTTGCAGCGATGGCTTTCTAATTACTGTTATCCCGGCTTGTTTAGCATTAATGAATGAAAACGGATAAACCTCTTTATTTAAGGCAATTATTTTATGTTGCTGTTTTAGTCCCAATTTTTTGGCAATCTTTACGGTGGAAATTAGCGAGCGGGTTGGCCCTGAACCAGCAATTTTATCAAGAATATGAAGAATTTTTATCATTGTTTATTTCCGATTATTTTGCTTTCACAATTTTCCCGGTTAGGTTTTATTGCCTTTGATAATGGAGGGATTGTCTAACAATTTTCAAAATTTCATTTCTATTGGTTTCTACATCATTAGAAAGGTTTGAATTGTGCACGCGTTTTAACAGAATGGTTTCGGGAACAAAAGCAAAAGGAACTTTAAGATTTTTCACTCTAGTAAACCATTCAAAATCACACCCGATTTTGTATTCCGTTCTAAATTTGCCAATGTTTTTAAACAAAGATTTTCGAACGATCAATGTCCCGGGAGTACGGCCGTGCATAGGTTCCAAAAATGATGATTGGGTGTATCCAGTGCGAGGTTCGGTTCCCCCCGGTTTTATAAAAAGTTTTAAGCGGCCATAGCTGTATTCAATTTCAGGGTCATTGGTAAAATGTTCTAACTGAATCTTGAGCTTATTCTCAGTCCACAAATCATCAGAGTCTAAAAAAGCGATTAAATCACCTGTGGCAAAATCAATACCGTTATTTCTTGCATTTGCAAGACCCGTCCCAGATTGCTTTATGTAGGTAACCTGCATAAAAGATTTGGCAATTACGGCAGTTTCGTCAGTGGAGTTACCATCAACAACAATAATTTCATCAGGTTGATGACTTTGATTTATCACACTGTCGATGGCACTCTTCAGGTATTTTTCACCATTCAGCACGACAATTATAACACTAATCGCAAGCTTTTTCATCCAATTATGTAAAAATGATTTTATTCGTTTTTCAAAATTATCCAAATATTACTATTTGTAATGTAGCATAATACGACAAAATAAAAAATTGAAAATTACAGGAGAAATCTATTATTTGTTTCACCTATTGCTGTTCAATAATGAGTAATTGTTAAATGTGAGGATTACCAATTGAAATGTGTTATCCGAGATGGCTAATGATTCTGCATAGACTTAACTTCATGCAAGTTTCTTAAAAACAAATTTGATGAATCATATTCTGTCACATTTGTTGATTTAACGTCCGCTTAAAAACTCTTTTCATTGATTTGAACGCATCATTTTTATATAACGCACCAATCGCCCGGTGGTGAGATCCGCGACATGACGAAATTTATTCTTCATTCCGGTGTTGTAGCTTTCCACATCGCTGCAGGCTGTCAGGCAACCGGAACATTTACTGTTGAGGGCCGATATAATCAATTCTCTGCGAATGTCACTTTGCCAGATAGAAGACAGGGGCATTTCGTTTACGTTACCCATGTTTTTCTTGATCACAAAGCAGGGATGACTGTCGCCTTCAATATCTACAACTAATGTTTTCATCGGGACCTGACAACCCTTGGACGGAAAAGGAATGGATCTTTCGGTAAGGTAAGATGCTACATATTTCAGCATGTTTTCTGTGTAAATGGTAACTTTCCTCCGCTTTGCATATTTTAAAAGATCTTTTAATTTATTTGCGACTATCTTCTTTTCATCCTGTCTGAATTCAAATTTTTCATAGTCGCAATCAGGATCCGCCACATCCCGGCTGTAAGGCTGCATGGATATGACTGGTATGCTCAATTCAGCAGCCAGATCTACCATTCCAGTCAGGCGATCGATGGTCGGACGCATGATAATAGTGGCAATACTCCTTTTTATTCCCCGGCGTCCGAGTTCGCGAAGAGCCGAAACCGCTTGGTCAAAGACGCCATTGCCCCGCAATTCATCATGAACGTCTTTTGTGCCATCAATGGACACAACGATGACCAGGCTTTTAATGTCCGCCAGTTTGTTCAGTAAATCCTGACGATTCAGAAGAAGCCCGTTGGAAACAACATATATTTCCCGAAATCCGATCCGGTCCGCATATGCAAGTATTTCCGGCATATCCTGCCGCGTGAACAGTTCCGTGCCATGAGGATCAAAACGTTGGGCGCCAAGGGCGCGAGCTTCTTCCAGCAAGGCAAGAACTTTGTCAAGGGGAATATCTTTATCACGGCGTTTCCATAAGCTGCACATTTTACAAGATAGATTGCAGCGCGTCGTTAGTTGAATGGCAATTGACGCCATTGGACGTGCCAATGATAAATCGCGTTTGTTTCTGACCATAGGCATCGAAATATTGGACTCCTTTTAGTCAAAGTAGTAGTGCCGATAATCGTTATTATTTAATCGCCAGAATTATCCTTCGGGCTCTGCTGTCTCCGACGATCGAGAGACGCCTTCAAAATGCGTAAATAATCAGATTGAAATCTCCTCTGAGTGATTCCCATATTACTGTTATGAATTCTTCGCTCCATAAAAAAATCCGGCATCATGAAGCTTTTCAGCCCCTTTTCCAATGACTTCAAATACCAGTCAATGAAATCACCGAGATGCCATCTTGTGTCAAATAATCCGGCACGGAAAAAAGATTCTCGTCTGATCAACATCGTTCCTTTGAAATAACTAGGCATAATCCCGTCGATTAGCACGATATTTGCTTTCATAGTATCTTCTAAATCCGGGCTGAAAAATTGTCGCATATGTCCAAAAACCATGTCAATTGTTGGGTCAGTTTCAAGGGCTTTTATCTGCAATGCTAACTTATCCGGCAGCCAAAGATCATCAGCATCTAGAAAAGATAAGTATTCTCCTTCCGATCTTGAAATTCCTTGATTCAGTGCAGAGGCAATGCCACCATTGGGTTGATAATAGTATTTTATTGACGGCAGATATCGCTTTGCAATATCTGCACTATTGTCAGTTGATCCATCATCTAGAATAACCACATCGATGGGTCGATAAGACTGATTCAAAACACTGTCAATCGTTTCGGACAAATAACGTTCCCCGTTGAAGACGGGAATAATTATGCTAATTAATGGCCTAATCGTCATATCTTTTCCTCCAGGTCTTCCAAAAAGAATATTGGCCTCAATTTTCTTCGAAATCGGACAGCTTAGGCAGTATCCTGGCAGTTCCTTTTATTTCTGTGCGACGGCGATCCAAAGATCGCTTCAGCATCATCATGGTGTAGTGGTTCCCTGATGTTATCTGGTTGGTCATGTTGTCATCGTGGCGGCGATAAAAGGTGATGACCTCTTTATGTACAACCATGGATACGTTCAATTCTTTTGCCCTCATAAACCAATCCCAGTCGTCGCATTGTCGGAATTTTTCATCGATAAGACCCACTTTGTCAAAAGCCGATTTTCTGATTAGGGATGCCGTAAAACTCATCCCTAATACAGGGTCTGAATAATTCCGGAACTCATGTTTCCCATCTTTTACGTTTAACAATTGCATACGTTGGGTGTAGCCGACGACGATTTCAGTTGATGGGTTTTTTTTGAAACAGCTCAACTGGAGTTCAAGCTTATCATCGCTCCAAAGGTCATCCGCATCCAGAAAACTGATCATGTTGCCCTTGGCCATCTGCAAACCACAATTGCGCGCAACTTGATGACCCTTGTTTTCCTGATATACATAAACCACATTCGGGAAACTTTTGGCAATGATAGCCGAACCATCCGTCGAACCATCATCAACAACGACAATTTCTAAAGGATTGTAATGTTGCCTTAGTATGCTGGAAATCGCGTCGGCCAGGAAAGCCTCCCCATTATATACAGGAATGATCACGCTAATAAAAAACTCTGTAGATTCCAATTGTAATCACCTCTTAATTATTTCAAAAAGTCTATCAACTCTGCGGCATTCTTTTTCTATCAATAAATTTCTTGAAGAGTTTCAGTGTATTCAACTCAATTATATTCTTCCCCTCTGTCATATTTTGGCCGTGTCTTCGCACATAAAGTCTCGTTTCCTCTAGTCTTTTCATCTTGATGCCCAGTTCTGCGGCTCGAATGTACCAGTCCGAATCCTCAGCAAACCGCAGAGTTGGATCAAACAAACCAACCTTTTCAAAAACAGTTTTCCGATACAGACCTGCGCCGATGAAATGAAAAAAAGAATCCTTCGGACTACCAATGAAGTTATATATATTCGTCTCAGCGTCGTATTCCATTAATTGACCGTATCCCCGCACGACGCATAATTCAGGATATTGGAGCATCTCTTCCATCAGAGAATTTAGATTGTTCTCGGGCCATAAATCGTCTACGTCTAGGAAAGCAATGAAATCACCCGATGCGTTGCAGATACCACGATTCCTTGCTGCAGCTGGTCCTGAATTTGGCTGACTAAAATATCGAAGATCGACGGGTAACTGTTTAATTATATCTTCCGTCCCATCGTAAGAACCGTCGTTAACGATTATAATTTCCAGTGCGGGATAGTTCTGCGAAATAATATTTTGCACCGCTTCTCTTATGAACCGTTCTCCGTTAAAAACAGGTATAATGACGCTGATCAATGGCTTTTCTTCTAATCCCTCTTGATCATTAGGTGTTTCATGACAGGTCAGCCTTCCGCTTTCAGAGTCATTCAGAAGATCGGAAACGACTATAGGAATCCTCGTAAAATCACTCCCAATCACTAGTCTGTAATGGGGTAACTCTTTGATGAGGCGATCTATATAGTCGTAGGCATAACGCCCCATATAGGGCAATTGAGACATGGATGTAAATGACATGGCGTGCTGTAATTCCCATCTGGACACGGGCGCGATTGTAGAGTTCCGACGATCAATAATTTGAGGAGTTAAGATGACTTTAAGTGGCATTTCAAACACTAATTTTTTACTGAGGTAAGAATTAAGAAAGATAACCGCCTTTTCCTGATCCAGTTTTTCAGTGTTATTAACAAATCTGGACAGATCCGAGAAATTTGATACGTGATCGGCATTCAGTTTCGCTGTACTGTAAAGGCTCACAACTGTTGGTGTCGGCTCTATTTTGACAATAACATAGTCATCTGCCAGATAGAAAAACCCTCTCTGTAGACAGGCCAAGGCTGTAGTTGATTTGCCAACTCCTCCTTTTCCCGTGATAAGCACCGCGCCTTTTTCTGTGCCGACGGCGGCCGCGTGTAAAAGCTGGCACCCATTATTCTCCATCCACCAGTGGAAGATTGTTCGTAAAGGTGAAGCTAACACCCAGTAAGGCAATGTCTGTGCTGTTTGCACCCAATAAATTCCAGTTTTTTCCTCAAGATCAATGAGATTGACGGAAAATTCGATCCAATGAAAAGCCGCTTTTATACGTCGACTATTAAAACCCCAGATATCGCCACGGTCGGTGAAACAATCTTTTGTACAGGGAGGTGGAACCATTTCCACATTAGTTGAGTCGCTGTCCCAAATACAAATCGTAAAATCGGGGACGCAATCATCGGTCATACGGAGATGTTCCAGTGCCGGAGTCAGATAAGGAACAAGCTGATTTCCCGCGAATTTTAAACATACAGTTGTATTACCTATGCGATAATAAAAATTGATTTCACCCGCTGTTGATTTTGCCTGAAGAAACTTTTCATAACTCTTCTTGAAGAAAATCTGCTGTTCAGCTTCAGTTTTTTGAGGTTTGAACATAAATCAACTTTCCTTTTATCTTCATTAATAAATTTCAAAAAATTATCGGTGGCGCACTTGAAAAGGTCTTGAAAGAAACATGTTTGTGGTAATTCTAAAACCTTTGCATAAGAGATCATAATTATTTCGCGCATTCATTCTCCATTGCAAAGACCTGGAAAATGTAATAATCGGGAAAATGAATTTTCGTGAATTAAGCCTGCGAAAACGACATAGATGACAGCATAATGCGGCAAGAGGGCTGCTATTTTCATTTTCTCTATCTCTGATCATAAATCGATATTCAATTTTTTCCAGATAGGACACCGGTAGATTTATTATTGTCTTAATCACATTGGGCGGGATATTAGGGTAAAATATGTCATGCAAATATTGCAATCCTTTTTTCAATCGCAACGAGAAGTAATGCTTCTGAGCCATATTGATTAATCGTTGCCAATCAATTGTGAAATCATCCGAGTTGATCAGAGTTATCGCGTCAGCAATCCAGCGTATTGGCGGGATGGGATTCCATGCCACGCCATGAATGATAGTATGAAATAACATATCAGTCGGATTGGGTGCCAAAGAATTAACGTTTGCTAATTTTAACGGTATAGCGCCATCCCAAAAATCTTTTTCATACTCATCCCTGCAACCATTAAATGGCCGCCAATGGAGATCGAATTCCTTTCGAGAGTTGTTACTCAGTTGAATGGCATGACCGTAAATCAAATCCAGTTCAGTTAAAGGCACAGGGGATTTCCATCCTGCTTTTTGCAGTATTTCAATAGCCAGGCGCGCTTGTTTCAAAGGTACAAGGACATCTATGTCGGCCATAGGCCGAGCGCCATTGTTTTTGTAGTAAAGTAGCGATAAAGAAGCTCCTTTGAGCAGCATTGTCTTAATGCCCGCATTTTGCAGATGTTCGACAACCTTGGCCATTTCATGAAACAATGTTTGATTTTTACTCCATGCTTGGCGATATATACCTTTCAGTTTCCCTATGGCAGGATCATCCACACCATGCTTTTGCAAGTTTATATAAAGCAGAGGTAGTAAACGGAAAGAACCTTGTTCAAGATATTCCTCCCAGTCAGCCGCACCCTGCCATTTTCTAAAGGCCTTAAGGGACTCTTCATCTGAAAGCAGAGCTGCTTTTAGAAGAAGTTCCTGATGGGGTGTTGCTAAATCAAATTTTCCGGTGTTAATCGTATCCATACAGTTTTATGAATTGTCACTTTCCGATCATTTTGAAGGTTTGGTTGAGGGCCATCCTGTAGCATCCACTTCATGGATCGGATCCACAATCAGCAAATCCTGCATATCAGTATACTTGTTCAAGACAGGGGCATTAAAGACAGTTTTATTTTCTCTTGTTGTAATTTGATCTTTCCAGCTATGCGGCAAAAGAGAAGTGGTCAATTTGTCATCTATGGCAATAACGAGTCCTTCTTGCTGGAGTTGATTGAGAAATGTATTAACCGCATTTTCCTCGTCTCCCGTGGAGCATTCATAATTTTGAAGAATCAGCGGCAGAATCTCTTTCACAGGAGCGCCTTTTTCTATATAATTCCAGATATCGGCTCCAACATCCACGATACTGTAATAATTACCCGAATCCAGATTTAAAATAACCGTTTCACCATCGATGTTTTCATGCACAATATTTGGTTCATTAATTTTCAAGCGATCGCCATTTTCCTTCATTTAATCACCTCTTAGTCATCAATTTTAAATAAAACTCCTTCGTTGGCATATTGCGGCAGGATTTTTATTTTACATCAACATAAATCATGATTATCCCAGACTTACCACTATCAATATCAGGTTGCTTTTGGTGGAAATATAGGGAAGTTTCGTTTGTATGTCAATTGTTTAATCCACAAAATTGGGGTGTCGATGTTTGTCGATCGGCGTGAATTGTGTTTATTACGAATTGAAAGCAAGCATTTTTATCGAGATTAATGAATTATTTGTTTAAGGAAGAAGTCGATTATTTGTTTTACCTACTACTAAATATAATCAATTTGGTTAAGGTTTATCGATTACTAATAGAAGCATTCGTTTCTTGTAACAGGACGGACAGAAATGGAAGCATTTGCAGGAGAATGCCTGAAAATATTCATGGCCACAATCATTGCATTTTACATGGGATAATCCGTTGTGCAGATCGCCGCATTCTCGATGCGCTTGCGAATGGCGGCCGGCGTGATAGAATCAGACCATGGCCTTGTTGCCCAAGAGTCCCACCTGCAACGCAGATCCGCACGACAGCCCTCGGTGGCGCAAATAGTGTCGAGAAGCTCGAACAGACGCGTCTTGTGCCGCTCTATTTTCTCCAGCGTACGGCGCCTAATCTCCGTAGCAGGCACGGGGCAATCGCGCATCTCCCTGACACCAGCAGCGACGGCATCCGCGCTGTCAGCGACAATACGCACATAGTCCGGGTCAAAGAACTCATCTCTACCGCCGCGGCTCTTTGTGGAAACAACGGGCAGTCCCGCTAGCAGATACTGCATGCTCGCATACATCGCCCCCTCTTCAGCGGAAAGACAGAGACCGACGCGACACTGGTTGATCGCAACATTGATTTCTGGGAAACTCATAAAACTGTAGTCAGACGCGAGCGGATCGTTGAACCAATGCGCCTGCGGCAGGATACCCCTGATCGAGCGAGTATAGGACTCATCGTGATGGCTGCGCGCCGTGATCAGTGCAAGACTCTCAATACCGACAGCGAGGTTATGCCGCTTAAAGGGGTTGATTCTGGCGTCATACACCGCATCTAAGCGCTTATCCGATTCTCGCAAATTTCTGAAAATCGCCGGGCTGACGAAGGCGTTTTGATTCACCCACGCAGTCTCCAGACCGGCAGCGGCCAACATTTGATGCTCCACCTCACTGTTGGCCATGAAGATCACCCTGTGGTGCGGGTACCATCGCAGATGCCGTGCCTGCCAGAGAGTCAGCTGCTTAATTCGTCCGGGAGTGTCGTGAGCCCACGACAGAAGAATCAACAGATAGATAGCCCTGTTCCTGAACTGTCGGAGAACCTTCAGCAGCGCGACTGGCCGATCGCGAATGATCCAGTCAGGAACGTAGATGATAAGAGGGTCATAAGAGAACACTTGGCAATCGCCGCCACGCATATACGGTTCGAACAATCGGGTTGGCAGCGATGCCGCAGCCCATGTCTGGAATATCTTTCCCAACCTCAAATGTGCGCACACAATTGTCACCCTTTCCTCTGTAGTCTTTGATAAGAACTTGCTTTCCTGGCAGGCGAGTATATATAATTTATAATTGCGTGTCAAAAAAAATGGCTACAAAATGCGAGGAGTGAATTGTATTTATCGTGAGACTCAAATTTCAAAAACGAAGTGCATTGAAATTTGTAAGTCGAACTATCCCGCTAAGCGGTGGGAATGCGCCACAGCTTGCTGTGGAGTCATTCTCGTGATTACGGATTGAAGTCTTGCATTTTCGTCACGGTTGACGATTTGTTGACTACAGGAAGTTACACTTATCTCCACTCAATTATACCGCAACCGGCACCTTGGAGTTGTTCCGGTTAATTTTTAACCATCCTTTTTTATGTGGGACACTAATTCATTAAGAACCGTGTCTGCTTTTTCATCTAGGTTGACGTTTTACTGATTACAGAAAGTTGTCAGTAAATCTCCCGACAATATTTTTCGAGACTGTAAGCTAAGCTGCGTAAATGGACAAATTTTCTTTATGCCGTATTCGGCTTATTTTTTCTTGGGCGGAATCCTCACTATTCTTTCTTTTCCTTCAAGCATTGATATCGCGTTTTGCGGACAGAAATGCGCGCACACTCCGCAACCGATGCAGAGTTCTACCTTGCGGCGGGCTTTTTTATCGTCGTTTAAATAAGCCGCGTAGGTGTGACATCCCTTGACACATTTACCGCAACCAATGCAGAGATCGTCGTTGACCACGGATAAAAAATTGGTCACGTTAGCTATGGGTATGATCATATTATCGACTGCGTTAGCGCAGCAGCATCGGCAGCAGTTGCAGATACTCGTTTCATCTTTGCTTGTATCGAAATTCGGATGATAGGCTTTGTGCACAAGCCCCGCGTCCTCTGCTCTCTTTAAAACCTTCAATGCTTCATCCTTTGAGATCATCCTCGAAAAACCCTGCTCCGATGTAAACCTTGCCGATTTACCGAAAGTAAAACAGTTTTCTCTTTCATCCGTCTGTTTGCATGGAGTTCCGGACATGTCTTTATGATGTCGGCAAAAACAATGTCCCAGAGCGATTTCATCAAATTTTTGTATCAGCTCCTCAACCTTTTTAGTCGGGACAATTTTGTCATCGGCGGCACTAATTTCTTTATCAATAATAATTTTTATTTTTTCATTTTTAGGTTTGTTGTCAAAAATAGGCACTGTTCTGTCGACTGGTGGTAAATTCGATAAATGAGGAATAAGGGCGTCATAATTCTGCTGGACCATATTTTCTAATTCCCCGAACAATTTATCGAATAACAGGGATATTTCCCTGTTTCTTTCGTTCATCTCAATCTTGCCCATAAAAGTATATTCAAAGGTTCCAACGTTTATCAGCGGCAGTAATCTAAAAATCATAAGCCCCTTGCTGTTGGGCTGATTGAAGATAACCCCCCTGCCCGCCAGATCCTTCACTTTTTTATTGATTTCTTCTTCCGATAAGCTGCTCGATAGCTTTAACTGTTCCATTGTCTGGGATTTTTTATCATTGAAAGCAGTGATAAAATCCAATTCATCTTCCATAATAAAATATTTCAAAAGTTTGATAAGAGTATCGTTAACAGGAATCGGGGTTCCTCCGGCCCCGCTTATGATTTCGCCGGCTTTTTTGTATCTTTCATCAATATTCATATTTATTCCTCCGGATTTAATTTTACAAACAAATTGGTATGGTATTAAAACATCGCCTTATCAAAGGTATTCAAATAAACTATCTCGGAAACAGATTTCCGTGACGGACCTTCTCTTGGCGGCACCGCAGGCCGTCCAATCGGAATGACGGCGACGACTTTATGGCCTTCCCCAACAGCCAGGATTTTTTTACAAGCTTCATGATCCATTAAGCCAACCACTACAGTGCCCAAACCCAACTCATGAGCTTTCAAACAAAGTGTCTGGACAGCCATACCCAGATCAAACATATACCAGTTATGAATCGCTGTGACTTCCTCTCCGCCGTAACAGCCGGAGAGACCGGTCTTCGCGCAAGCGACAATCAAGGCGGAAGCAGTAAGCGAACATTTTGTCGCCGGATTTTTTTCGGCATAAGCGCCAGTTACCTTTTCAATCAACGCCTTATCGCGGACAACGATGAATTCCCACACTTGAGTATTAGCCCAGGAAGGTGACCAGCGCACCACCTCGAATATCTGCCGAAGCTCCTCATCAGTTACAACATCTTCGGTAAACTTTCTTACACTTCTGCGTTTTAAGATGGCTTCTTGTAGTTCCATAGTCTGATCTCCATTTTGTTTTTAATTTTATCTATAAACCGGGGTTGGTGTCTCGATGTTATTTGATTTAGTCTTTGCAATTTTTTCTTCAAAAAGACTTCGGGCCTGATCAGCGACGGCGGAAATGGAAAAATTATTACCCTTGTAGTCCGGTTCCAGAGAGCCGATTAATTCTAATTGAATTTGATTAAAATTGCGAGTGTTAAATAGGAAATGGCCGGGCTGAAATAGTTTGTTAGTATTCTTTATAAAAATAAGTTTCAGCGGAGCGTTGCAGTAACGGGCAATAGAAAAAACGCCCTTATTAAAGGGTAAAAGATTTCCGTCACGGCTTCTGGTTCCTTCCGGAAACACAAATAAATTTCCTCCTGATGCCAGATGTTCCTTGATGGCATCCAGATTGTTAATCATTGCCGGTCCGATCATATCGCTGGAGCCGGAGGAAATATAACCGTAATTTTTTAAAAACCAGCCGAAGATGGGAACTTGGAAAAAAGTATGTTTTACAATCGTTCGCTGCCGCTGAAAAAGCGATACGAGCAAAATAGGATCAAGATAGGACAAATGATTGCAAACAACGATGGATGAATGGATTTCCCGCACATCTTTGGGGATTTTAAATTTTGTGCGGGGAATAAGCAATCGTGTCAACGCAAAAAAGCACTTCAAATGAACGTGGTTTAAGTTTTGCAGCGCGGTGGCGCTGTTTTCGGCAAAAATGTATGCGGGTATATACAAAAACAATAAAATAAACAGATAACCGAAAAGAAAATAAAACCACAAAATTAATGTTATGAACAAATCAATTATACGCTGAAAAAATCGGACAATAGACATTTTAATCTCAGGAAAATTTTCTTATCAGCAAGATGGTATTGACGCCGCCAAAAGCGAAATTTTGTATGGCCGCTATGTTCACCGGCTGGTGTAATATTTTTTGCACGTGCTTAATCATTGTGCAGCGTTCATCAACTTCTTCCAAATTTAATGTCGGCGCGATAAATCCTTCCTGCATCATGTAAAGAGACATAATTGTTTCAATGGCGCCGCAGGCCGCCATTGTATGCCCGGTATAACTTTTTAAACCGACGACATAAGGATTGCCGCCAAAGACGTCGCTGATGGCTTGCGCTTCAATAATGTCGCCCATCTTTGTGGCGGTAGCATGGGCGCTGATCAGATCAACATCCTGAGCATTAATTTTGGCGTTTTCCACGCCGAGCTTGAGTGTATTAGTTATGCCTTTTAAGTTCGGCAAAATCAGATCGCCGCCGTTGTTGTTGCAGGCAAAACCGATTACTTCGCCCAGAATATTAGCGCCGCGTTTTTTGGCAAATTCATATTCTTCCAGCATTACCGCGCCCGCTCCTTCCCCCACCACAAGCCCGTCGCGCAATTTGTCAAACGGACGGGGAGTTCTGTGCGGCTCGGAATTAAATGCAGTGGAACAAGCCAGCAGATTATCGAAAACAGCCACGGTGATTGTATCATATTCATCGGCGCCGCCGCAAAGCATGGCGTCCTGCATGCCGAATTTGACAGACTCGTAGCCGTAACCTATCGACTGAGAGCTTGTTGTGCAGGCGGTTCCCGAAGATATGACGCGGCCGGTAATGCCAAACATCTTCGTGATATTAACAGCCGTTGTATGTACCATTGATTTCAGATAATCAACCGCTCCGATTCCCTGCACAGCGGCGTTTTCGGTAGCTCCAAAAAAAATGCGGTAAATATTTCGCTGTACTGTCGGAGAACCGTGGATAGAACCAAATGCTACACCCAACCTTCCGGACGTGATAAAATCCTCGGTGAGCCCGGACTGCTCCAGAACTTCCTTGGCCACCTGACAGGCGTAATAGGCCACCGGCCCCATGGTCTTGCGGTGATTTCTCTTGAAATCATAATTGATGGGATAATCTACTGTTCCATAAACCCGGGAATGAATATAGCGGCCGAGAAACTCATCTTCGCGCAATGGTTTTACGCCGGAGGCGCCTTTTAACAGGCTCCCCACTATTTGATCTTTTCCATGACCAATAGGCGTTATAGCCGACGAACCTGTGATAACAACTCTGCGTTCCATAAATTATTTCATTACCGGTGAAAGTTTTCTTGTTTGGGCGATCTTTTCAATATAGTCGCAAATCTGATTAATCGTGCGAATATTTATGGCTTGTTTTTTTTCTTCCTGAGTAATCTCATAACCCAGAAAATTTTCTATTGCCAATAAAAGTTCAATCGCATCAATGCTGTCGAATTCGTATGTTTCCCGCAGATCGTCATCCATGCCGGGATTTTCGATTTCAAATTCCCGCTGAAAAATGGTTTTAACTTCGAGTTCAATTTCCTGACGTGTCATGGGACGGGGTTTAACTTCCTGAATTTGATTTTGTCGCTTTTAGCAAATATTGCGTTGCTTTTCAATGTTTTATATTTATTGTGAAACTCTAATTTAATGAAACTCAGATATTACAAGCACAGCGAAGTAATATCTGTAAGTTGAATTANNGCGAAGCTAAGTGGGACTATATATGATACGCAACCGCTTGCTTTGGGGTTCATACCCGTGATTGCGTATCCCATTTGATTTCCTGAGCAAATCTCTCCGCGCCGATAATTTGTCTGGCCGCGTTAAAAGACCCCATTATACTACCCAATACTCCCGGCGCCAGAGCGTTTTGTCCCGCAAGACACAGGCCGGGTACAGGAATATTATTTAAAGAAACAACTTTGAGCAACTGCTGTGAAGAGCGCATTATTCCGTAGCAGGCGCCTTCAGGGCAATTTACATAATCACTGATAGTGAGAGGGGTATATACATCGAGTATCCGGGCGTCTCTCAGGTCGCCGAAAATTTCTTGCGCTTTTTGTAGAAGACTGTTGGCCATGCTCATTTTTTTTTCTTCATAGTCTTTGCCGCGCCGGCCGGAAACCGTATTTTCCCACTGGCGCCACTCACTGTATAATGATTTCGTGATAATAGAAAGCAAATTGGAACCATGGGAATTGCCGCCGCGTAATTGGTAAAACACTCCATCTTCGATAATACCGTTTTCATTTCTATGGAGCCGGTAAATATTATGATTAATTTCGGGATGTGTCGCGGCATCCACGCTTATCTGAACCGCAATAACTCCTTCCGTTTCTTTCAGGCCTGATATGCGTTGCCGGTAAGAGGGGCGTAAGGCATCCACCTCCAGTAATCCGAGCAATATCTTCGGGTGGATGGCGGCAACAGCAGCATCAGCCGGCAAATTAATTTCTGATTCCAAAATTACTCCGGCCACCTTGCCCTCAACCACCGATATTTTTTTGACGCCATTATTCAGGATGAGTGAGCCTCCTAACTCCTGAAAACGCCGTACAAACACTTCGGCCATTTTGCGGCCGCTTTCCTTCAATCTCCAGGAAGAAAACAAATAGCTGGCTAAAACCATGTGATGGAAAATGACCGGACAGTCGTTAAGCGGCACGCCGATAAGATTGCAGGGCATGGATAATACCGCCCGTAATCGCGCGGAGACTTGAAGAGTATCTAATAATTCTCCCATGGATTTATAATAGTCCATGTTTTGAAAAGGATCGCCCTGGTTGAGCAAAAATGAAGGGTCCATCATGCGCCGGGAAATTTCGCGCAAATTTTTTATGATTATGTCCAGAGCCGCCGCGTCTTCAGGGAAAGTGCTTCTCAGGTTTTTTTCCAACGCGTCAATGCTTGTGGGCAAATCGAAAATTAAATCATCAAAAATATAACGGTCGATGATGCCTTCCTGCCCCATTGGAGTAAACAGTTCATCAACCGGTATGCCCAGAACATGGAACATTTTGCCTAACGGTTCTTTTTCTCCCAGAGCGCCGACATAGTGCACGCCGACAGGACAATCAAATCCCGAACGGCGGTAGGAACGCATCAAACCGCCGGGCAGCTGATTTTTTTCCACAACCGTTACGCGGAAATTCAAAAGCGACAAAATAATACCCGCGCTCAGCCCGCCGATACCGGAACCGATAATAACAATATTTTTACCTTCTATGGGGTTTCTCATTTCTTAGTTTCCTTGGATTATTCTTTTTGTAGTTATTCGCTTTCTAGAAGTCAACAAGAATTGTTCTTTACGAAGGAAAAAAAAAGGAATACAGCCGAAGCACAACAAAAAACTTGCCGCCATTTTGGATCGGCTTGATGCGGCAAATGAAATTCGCGATATGAACTATCCTGGTTCATATTTGCATATACTGGAGCCTAAGGCAAACAACAGATGGGCGGTAAAAGTTTCCGGAAACTGGCGGATAACATTTCGGTTTCTTTCCGGCGTCGCCTATGAAATTAATTATGAAGATTATCATTAGAGGTAATAACCATGAGAGCAAAAAAAAGGAAGCCTGTTCATCCGGGCGTCATTTTGAAGGAACATTATCTTGTGCCGCTGAGCCTTAACATCTCGGCTCTATCAGGCATGTTGAATGTTTCTCGCAAGACAGTTTCCAAGATCGTCAATGGGCGTGGTGTTGTAACACCGGATATGGCGTTGCGGCTATCGGTAACATTCAATACGACGCCGGAGCTATGGCTAAATATGCAGAGCAATCATGATTTATGGAAAGTTTCTCATGAATCGGGCGACTGGAAAAAAGCAAAATGAATGATTATTGCTGAAACACACGCCTGAAGAAACTGCATCTTTCTTTTATATATATGACCGGACAACCCGGCCATCCTAAGTTGTGCAGCTAGGAAACTCTGGCAAATAACCTGACCACCTGAAAATCACGCGAGGCCACACGTGAGAGTGTTGGTTCAAAACTCTGATTTGAACCATAATGCTTTGTGCTAAATGCAACCGGGTTCAAGTCGGAGACTTGAACCAACAAAGGTGTTTTCAACATCAATATAGATAATATGTTAAATGCTTAATTAAATTTGACAAATAAATTGATTTAAAATAAACTTTACTCAAAATCTCTCAAGTAATGCAGAGGTTAATTTGGATAAATTCAGAAAAATAGAATATTGGCTGGACATAGCTCAATATGATATGGATACCGCCCGGGCAATGCACGAAAATGGTCGTTATCTTTATGCCGTGTTTATGTGTCAGCAGGCGACAGAAAAGATTTTGAAAGCAAATTATATTCAGAAATGTAATAAAGAAGCACCGATGACTCATAATATTATTTATCTGGCAAGTTTACTCGATCTGATATTATCGCCCGAACAGAATGAAACCGCGTCAACATTAACAACGTATTATATTGAAGGCCGCTATCCATCTTACAAGAAAAAGCTCTCCATATTGGTGGACAGCAATAAAAATTATACCTTACTTAAACAAACAGAGGCTCTTTTTCAATGGTTAAAATCCCTCCTGCAATTATAAAAACACTCAATGATTATTTACGTGATGTTGAAAAAATATGTCACATTGATAAGGCTATATTGTTTGGTTCATATGCGCACGGTAACATAAAAAAACGGAGCGATATTGACATAGCAATTTTTTCCAAACAGATTACGGAAGATAATAGACTGGAAATCATGGCAAGATTAATCGCTTCTGGCGGGAAATTTAAACGCGATATACAAACTATGGCATTTCCCTGGGAAGATTATTTATCTGGGGAAAACGATTTTATCGTCAATGAAATAATTAAAAAAGGTATAGAAATCCAAAACCATATATGATTTGCAATGAGAAAATCTCCCATAAGCCCATCAGTGGGAAATGCCCATCGAACAAATATCAAATCAAATCTGACGATGAAATAAAAATTTCATTTTTTGTGAAATTATTCTACTTATTTTTAATTGAAAAAATCATGAAATAATGCTAGGATTGCAATACTTTAAAATCTAAAAAAGGTTCATAAAAAATGGATAGAAAAAAACTTATACAACAAATTGAGGGCTTGCGTGAATCGAGAGTGATCACATACTTGACGAGTGATCGACAGGGGCCGTTTAATGCACGGATTGCGATGGATGTGATCCCCTTTATAAGTAAGCAGATGCAGGCTATTGGTAAAATTAAAAACATTGACTTGTTTCTCTATAGCGCAGGTGGGGACACGATGGTCCCATGGAGACTTGTTTCTATGATCCGTGAATATTGCGACAAGTTTTCAGTGCTAGTTCCTTATAAAGCTCACAG
>PLMV01000061.1 GCA_003141615.1 Syntrophaceae bacterium | reverse complement strand
TTCTGTTTATGAGTGTCGCGTTCTTCGATAAAAATAAAACCGAAAGAGGAATTACAGGCTACCGTTCCTTTCAAATCAAAGTCCGTAATTTTCTGATCGGAGTCGAAAAGTCCCCCTTCCGACTGTTTATCACTTACGGCTTTCAAAGTGGAAAGGAAGAGATTACGCTCGGTGATGATTCCATACTCCTGAAGTTGATCAGGTTGGGAATTATCTTTAATGACCGGCGAAGAAACATTGGTTTTGGAAGCGGCAGTCTGGTTAGTCAGGGGGAAACTGATAATTTTGTAAAAAAGATCGATTGCTTCATAAGACAATATTGTTATCGCCAGCAAAATTAAAAATGGCCGCAATAAAGTAATATCAATTGCCGGAAGGGCGCTTAGATTCCTCATCCGGCCAAACCATTCTTTTATCAGCTGTGTTATTTTAAGCAACATACTCTTTACCATTATTTAATATAGCGGAATATCGGATTGGTCAATGTTCCGCCGATCGTGACATTCATTTTAGCTTTGTTGGTTCCCAGTATTTCCATCACGCCGGTTAAATTGAGCTGGCTCAATTTAAAATCGTCAGCAAGCGTTATTTCACCTTTTAAGAAACAATTTATTTGCGGACCGGATATTTCCAGTTTTTCCATCTTCAGACTGCCGTTTTTTAATTGAGCTTTTATTTCCCCGCGATCAAATTCAATGCGCTTTAATCCCAGAAATGGTTCGGCTAAAGGATAAGTTCCCTTTGTTAAAAAAAGCGCGATTGTTCCGGAACCCTTGCCGCTGATTTCTTTGGCGGAAATATAAGACAGATTGCCTTTCGCCCCTCCGGTAATTTCTCTTCCCAGCAGGGTTTTAATAAAAGCGTATCGGGCCAGATCAATATTCTGAAAATTTAAATTTCCTTCTTTCGGCGGATACATTTGGGACAGAGAAGCCAGGCCGACGCGTCCGTCAAATTTGCCGCCATAAGCCCTGCCGCTCAATCCCAGATAGGTATGCTTTTGAAAAAAGCTCAATGGATTTAGCTGCAAATCGAGCAAATCGCCCTGAAAGGGAATATTGACCGATGAGGCTGAACTTATGGTTATATCTTTCATCTTTAATCCCCAAGGCAGAGAAGGCCGCAATGTTTCCATCTGCAAAATAAAACCCGACGAATTGACAGCATTCTCCAGTCTGCTCCGGACAATATCCGAGGGGAAAAGCAGATATAAAAATGCCACGGTAATAAATATCCCGTAGAGCGTAAACCATAAGGCCTTTTTTTTCAGGATGCTCATCTTGCTATTTTTCCTTCTGCTGCTGACTCAGTGTCTGAAAAGAAGATATTTGCAACTGCGCGCTTAAGTATTCCGGACTTTCTTTCATTTTATTTATGGTAATCTTTTTTATTTTCACTAAATCCGCCGGTGATTCGACAAAATATAAAAAATCGGTAAGCTGCTTGATGGTAATTTTTTCGAGTTTCATGTCAATTAACGATTCTTCCAAGGAAATTGATTGTATCCCTTTGGAAGAATTCATTTGTTTGATCCTTCCCCGGACATTCGCCTGCGTTGCCTTTTTTTCCAGATAAGCAAATAAAGTAAAATCAGCGCTGCGCGCGGACAGGGCACTTTTTGTCCTCGCCATCGCCGCTTCCTGCAAAGTAAACTCGGCATCGAGTTTGCTTAGTTCATCCAGTTTTTTTTGATTAACCTGCATCGCTTTTGTAAGTTTTGTTTTAGCCGCCCAGAAAGGGAAAACAGCGATTTCCAGAATCAAGGCAATCAAAACTAATATCGCCGCACCGGCGACTAGTTTTCGCTGTTTAGCGTCTAATTTTTCCCAGAATGTTTTGATCATTTAAGTTCTATCCTTAAATCGAAATCAACTTTGCCGCCGTCTTTGGCCAGGCTCGTCGAACCCATGGTCACATCCTTAAAATATCTGGATTTCAAAAGCTCGTTTCTGACCGCGGAAATATCATCAGTCTTTTTTGCCTCGCCCTTAATTAAAACAATACTGTTTTCGTAACTTAAATTGGTGATAACTACATCCAGAGAAGGTGCAACCAAACTGGAAATTTCTTTTAACATGTTGAGCACGGTTACTCCCGTGTCCCCTTTATAAAAACCGAAAGTCTTTTTATCCTCAGCAAGCTTGGTCTTGAGTTGTTGCACCGGGTCAACCATAATTTTCGTTTCGGGGGAATCTTTCTTGAAAATCAGGGAGATTTGTTTTTTGATGCTGCCCAGGCGCTGAGTCTTTAAGCTGTAGTCAAGAACCTGATTGACTACAGCCAGCAGGAAAATTATTCCCGCAACTACCGCCGCCCACTTTAATTGTCCTTTAAGGTTTAAGCGGACGTTTTTAGCCGCAAACTCCCCCTGCCGGAAATTAAAAGATCTTCGGCCGGCAAAAGCCCTCATCGCCGCGGCAATCGCCGTGTTCATTATTTGCGGAGGGCATTCGCGCCTGATATTTTCCTCAATTTCCAATTGTTTCAGCCGGATAAGATCAAGGACTTCCAGCGGAAGGGAAAAAGATTTTTCCAGTTCTTTTTGCAGCACAACAAACAAAGAACATCCGCCGGTTATGGTAATGTGCGCCGGATCATTTTGCAGAGAGCCGTTCAATCTCATATACTCGATAGTATTTTTCAACTCGGAACAAAAATGGCGGCACACGGCGTCAACAGTGGCGCACGAGGCAGGGTAATCAGACTTGATTTTCAATTGTTCGGCTTCATCTTTTCCCACAGACAAATCCTGCGCCAGTGCCGCGGTTATTTGATCACCGCCAAAAGCCAGAGAACGAATTTGAACAATCGCGCCATTTTCATAAAAGGACGCGGCAGTTGAGCCTGCGCCTACATCCAGAATGACTCCGCAAGCGGCGGGTGTTTTACCGGCCAGTATCTGCGAGGCCAAAGCAGTGGAAGAAAGATCAATGATCGATACATTGCCCAGATTGCCTTCCACTTTCTCTATCCATTCGCGGATGATTTTTTTGGTGAGCGCGGCCACAAGAAGCCCGTCACGGGGAATCGTTAAATAATCGGCAACTACTTCATCTATGGCCAAAGGAATAAGCGGCTCTAATTCGAAAGCCAGTGTTTTTCTGATTTTATTATCATCGTGAAAAGGCAGGCTGACTTGCCGGAACATGACGTCGGCAGGCGGCAGGCAAACTAAGCAGGGAGTGTTGGAAAAACTTTTGTCCTGGGCCAGTTTTTTTAAGGCCGGTTCAATTCCGCCGCAGGAGTTAATATCCAAAGTCCGGGCGGCAAGAATGCGGCCGCCGGTTAAACCTTTCGGGGT
>PLMV01000068.1 GCA_003141615.1 Syntrophaceae bacterium | reverse complement strand
CAGGCCGCCTCGATGGACAGGAACGGATCGTATCCCCAGACTTCCATGCCCAGACTCTCGGCGGCATTAGCCACCATGGTGCCGATGGCTCCCAGACCCACCACTCCGAGCTTCTTGCCCAGGATCTCGGTGCCGCCGAATTTTGATTTTCCTTTTTCAATCAAATCGGGTACCTTGTCGCCTTCGCCGATCAGCCCTTTGGTCCAGACAATGCCTTCCGTAACCTTGCGGGAGGCCAGCAGCATGCCTAAGAGGACTAATTCTTTTACGCCGTTGGCGTTTGCTCCCGGGGTATTAAAAACGACGATGCCTTTCTCCGAACATTTATCGATGGGAATATTGTTGACACCGGCGCCGGCGCGAGCAATTGCTTTCAGACTCGACGGCAGGCTCATCTCTTTCATTTCCTTGCTTCTTACCAGGATGCCGTCAGGATCGGGAATATCAGTACGATACTCATACTTCTCAGTAAAATGGCTGAGCCCTTTTTTCGAAATTTTATTTAACAGATCAATCCGATACATAAAAACCTCCTATTCCTTTCTAATGAGACCCAAGTTTCAGAAACGAAGTGCACTGAAACTTGTAGGTCGAATTATCCCGCGGCGAAGCTTAGCGGGGCATTATAACCATCCCGCACAGCGGAGTACTCTGATAACATAGAATACCTATTTTGTGCCACTATTGTCCAAAACAAATTGTCCTTATGGTATTTTTTGATAAGAACTACCATTTTACGGGATGAAGTATAAAATGGGCGTTCTTGTGTGTCAAGGAAATCTTAATGACACTCGCTAAGAACGAGCTATGCGATGTTCGAAGCGCAAGTGGAATTATCCCAGGCGCATAGCGCCGTGGGATCTGAGACTCGCAAAATAGTGAAACCCAAGTTTCAGAAACGTAGCGCACTGAGGCTTGCTGGTCGAATTATCCTAGGAGCGAAGCGACGTAGGATTTGAGACTCCGATTTCAGAAACATAGTGCATAACCTAAAGGTCACTAACGACTGAAACTTGTTGGTTGAACTACCCCGCCGCAGGCTGTGGGTAATGAGATCCAAGCTTTAATGAGACTCAAATTTCATAAACGTAGTGTAGTGAAATTTGCCGGGCGAATCAATGACATTCGCTGATAGTGAGCCAAGCTGAAAACGAACAAAGTGAAGTTTGAAGCGTAAGGCGAACTATACCAGGCGCGTAGCGCCGTGGTAAAACGAGCATAACGAATAACCTAAAGGTCACTGTAGGCTCGAAGCGCAAGTGGTAGAGAGACTCTCTGAAAACGAGCGAAGCGAAGTTTGAAGAGTAAGTCGAACTTTCCAATAGCCTTTGGCTATTGGAAACTATCCCGCCGGTACAACCGGCAGGGACGAGGGATGTGGGTGTGCGGAGCTAGCTCCGACGGGCTTGGCGGGAGCTCATTCTCGCCGGAACTCTCTTAATATTATTAACAAGATCTTGTTGACATAAAAAACCTCACTTCATATACTCCCCCATACAAAAAAATTATTATCAAAAAAGGGGAAAGATAAATGAAAAAAATAATAATAATTTTTATCTGTATGTTTATTTTGTTGAGTGCTGGAGCAAACGCAGCGGATAGAAAGTATTACAAATTAGAAAAGGGCGCGATGGTTTTCGTTAGCGTTGTGAACATGAATCGGGTTATTGAGTTAGTGTCCGGCGAACAGAATGTTGCAAAAGAATATTTCAATGATTTATTAAGGCAAAAATTAGCTACACAAACAGAAGAAGAATTGATTGTTTATAAATTTGATAAGTTTTCTATAGGATCGGTTGACTGCTACAGAGTAAAGCTAAAAAATGAAGGTATTGTGAAATTCATCAACACTTATACAGGCTACATCAGCAGCATAAAATTTAAAGAAGGAGATATTGTGGGATGGGTATTTGGAGCCACCTTAAATAAAATAAAATAAAAATAGTGTAGTTAATTGGTATAAATATATTAAATGTTAAATTCATCTTATTCTCTTCGAATTACTGATGTATTTAATAACCGAGAGATTGCCGTAGGCATTTGGGTCTCTTTGTTCTTTATTTGGATCTTCACAAAAAAAGATTTTAGAGATAAATTATCGAAGCTAATGGCTTCTTTCACTAGTGGCATAATTTTAATTCCGATACTCTTGATGATTATCTATGTTATGATAGTAGTCTGGGCATTAGAAGAATTAGGCTTGTGGCGGATTACCCAACTCAAAGACACCATACTTTGGATTATATTCTCGGGACTTGCCATGGAATTCCAGCTTGCCGATCAAAAGGAAGCACATTCAATAAAAAGAGTTTTAAAAAACAACATAAAATTAATTATATTTTTTGAATTTGTAGTAAATGTATATAGTTTCCCACTAGTAATAGAGATTATACTTTTTCCAATATTGGTCATTGTTAGTTGCATTACAGTAATGGCTAAATACGATTCAAAATACTCCTCGGCTGAGACCTTTGCAAAATTGGTGCTATCCTTAGTAGGAACTGGGATAATTATATATGTTGTCATTAATATCATTTCTGATTACAAAAATATAATAAGCACTTCTACGCTGCAAGATATACTACTGCCTGTGATATTAACGATTGTATTAATGCCGTTTATTTATATGCTGATGATCTACATTGCATATGAGACTCTATCTGTTCGTTTGAAAATTCATTTAAGAGACTCCGATAAATTACAAAAATACGCGATGAAAAAATTAATTGTTAAATGCAAATTGAATTTAACAAAAGTTCAAAAAGCACTTGGAGAAAATAGCTATCTGTTATTTGATGCTAAATCACAAGAAGATATTGATCGTATTATATTTGAAAAATCAGCTACAATATAAAAAAATTTATATATTTTTCGACTCCCGCGTTTTGTTCTTGGTTCAGTTTCGGTTCAGCTTCTTTTTAGATAAGCTGTATTGATAATAAATATATATGGCGGAATTGCATGGGAATCGAACCCATATGCTTTAGTTATGAATTATTTTTTGTTTGGTTCCAATTATCCAATAAAGAAGTATTCCTAAAGGTGGCATTAATAATACAAAAAAGAACCATAAGATTTTATTGGATGAGTCATAAAATTCACTTTTAATAATATCCAGAATAACAAATATCCAGATAATGAAAAAGAGTATTGATAAAAATATCGAGATTTTTATAAGTTTTATTAATATCATTATTTATTTTTAATTATAGGAACTGATTTTGTATGTCAAGAAAAACATGACCACAAAATATAAGTTGAGGTCAACTATTTACTAACTTGAAAGGGGTAATGTAATAAGAGACAACCTAGACTTGATGAGATAAGACGGGACTTATCGGGATGAATTCTATAATATTAAATACTTAGAAAATATTATGGCCGTTTTATTTTGGAGTTTTATTTTTTATGTCGCCGAATAGCTTATTTCAAAACCCTGTGGATAGAGTAATATAAACGGCGACAAAATATCATTTCAAATTATAACACATCGAGTGCCTGTTTTTCTTTCTTTTTCTGTTCTTCCTTTTGTTGTTTCTGCCATTTTACTGATTCAATAACAAGATATCCATCATCAACTTTACTAACCCTATTCATAAGAGTTAAATCACATTTTTTTATAATCCATGATGCAATAAATGATTCATATTTAGCACTCATTCTATTTTGAACAACACTTGTATTATAAATTTTTGGTTTTCCATATTTTTCTTTTAAAAGATGAAGCATTTTTTCTGCACTTTCATCAGAAAGAAAGGTTGTAATTCTTTCAATATTACCATCAATTGTATCAATATATGTAACAGTATTAAATCCAATACCAGGTAACAAATTAACTTCATAGTGGTTTAATTCAAACATATCTTTTGAATAACAAGGATCAGCTTTTGCATACCAATCATCTTTACATTCAGGTATTTGATCTTTCAGAGGGATACCTATAGATATTCCTCTGAAACTAAAATGAGTTTTATCTTCGGCCATGACAGTATTACATAATAATAAAATTATAATTAGACTAATTAATAAATTAGATATTTTTTTCATAATTTCACCTCTCAATTTCCCTGGCGTACCAGATAACCTTACCATTGATAATTAACTTGTCCGCGTCAATTTCTTGTGGTGGATATTGTTTATTATCACTAATGACGTGGATTTTACTATCTTGATAAAGTAAATGCAAACGTTTAATTAATATTTCACGATCGATGGAGATCGCATAAATACCACCTTGTGATGCAATGGCGGTGCGGGAATGATCGACTAAAACAAGATCACCGGATAAAAGAGTCGGCTCCATACTATCGCCACCAACTTTAATCAAGGACATATTGTGTGGATCACCTTTTTTCTTTAATAACTACTGGAAAAAAATGTACCGCATTTGTACCGCAAAAAAGTTTAATTTGGCTTAATTTGGCGAGAAAAGAAATAAGGGCTTTCGATGTAAATACCGAAAACCCTTTATTTATTTGGTGGGCCGTGAGGGATTTGAACCCTCGGCCAACGGATTAAAAGTCCGCTGCTCTACCGCTGAGCTAACAGCCCACTTTATGGATAATTTAAAAGCGTGACCTCTTAACAACTAGTCTTCAATGTGTCAAGAAGAAACTAGGGTGCTTTATTATGGAAAGGATCTTCCAGAATTATTGTTTCTTCCCGGCCTGCGCCTACGGATACAAGAACAATTTTAGCTTCCGCTAATTCTTCCAGCCGCTTCAGATACTTCCTGGCATTGGCGGGAAGCTCGTTCATTTCCCGCGCATAAAGAATATCTTCCTTCCAGCCGTCTAATTCTTCATAAATTGGCTGACAAGCTGAAAGTACGCGCATACTGGCAGGCGCGGCGTAAGTAAACTGTCCTCTTGCCGATTCATAGCCGACACAGATTTTTAGTTTGTCCAAACCGGTTAAAACATCGAGTTTGGTAATGGCCAGAGCGGTAATGCCTGAGACTCTGACCGCCTGTCGCACCAGTACCATGTCCAGCCAGCCGCAACGCCGTTTTCTGCCGGTTGTCGCGCCGAATTCCTGGCCGACCTGCTGCATGTGATTGCCGATATCGTCTTTTAACTCAGTGGGGAAGGGGCCTTCACCGACTCTGGTGGTGTAAGCTTTGCAAATTCCGACCACTGTGCTGATGGTGTTAGGCCCGATTCCGCTGCCGCAGGAAGCATTGGCGGAAACTGTATTGGAAGAAGTCACATAAGGATATGTTCCGTGATCAATATCAAGGTGAGAGCCCTGTGCTCCCTCAAAAAGAATTTTCTTCCCTTGCTTTATCTCGTAATCCAGAATCAGGGAAGTATCTGCCACGTAAGGTTTGATCTTCTGTCCGTAGGCTAAATATTGTGTGGCTATTTCCTCTTCGTCAAGCGGCTTGTCCTTATAATAATTTGTCAGCAGAAAGTTCTTTTCTTCCAGATTTTGCCGCAATTTCTCCCGGAACAAATCTTCTTCATAGAGGTCGCCCACGCGGATTCCCGTGCGGGCGACCTTGTCTTCATACGCCGGACCAATGCCTCTGCCCGTCGTGCCGATTTTTTTGCCCGAAGTTCTTGCTTCGCGAGCCTGATCAATGCTCCGGTGATAGGGCATTATTAAATGAGATTTCTCACTGACGAAAAGTTTTGTGTTGGGCGGCAAAAGGCTGCCTTGCTGCAATTCCTCTATCTCCTGGAGAAAAACAAGAGGATCAAAAACAACGCCGTTGCCGATAACACAAATTTTATTGTCATGCAAAATTCCCGAAGGAATCAGATGCAAAATGGTTTTTCTTCCCTTGACAACCAGCGTATGGCCGGCGTTATTCCCGCCCTGAAAGCGGGCTACGATATCGGCTTTTTCCGTGTAAAGGTCAACAACTTTCCCTTTGCCCTCATCGCCCCACTGAGTGCCTACAACTGCAACATTAGCCATGATTTATTTCCTAAATTTTAATGGGTTGAACTGAAAGCACATGCGGCAATTTTCACAGCTTTGCCAGTTCATCGCTTTCTGCTGCCGTATCGGTATTTAAAATCTCTTCAATATTAATTAAAGGTTTTTAACTTTTTCGTTAAATACTTTTTCCAGTTCGGCAAGTGCCAATTTGAGATCACTCTCCTCGATGGTCGGACCGCACCAGAAACGGTACCCGGCAGGTGCGTCTTTGTAGGAGTTGATGTCGTGAGCAATATTTTTCTTGCTCAAGTCAGAAGCGATACTTTTGAGGAACTTGCTCTTTTCATCGGCACCCAACGCCTTGATCTTGGGATGTGTCACGCTCAGGCACACGGATGTGTTCGAACGGACATTGGGATCATCGGCCAGAAATTCGATCCAGTCTGTTTTGGCTACCCAGTCAGCCACCACTTTCAAATTAGCCTGACTTTTCTTGATCAGACCGTTAAGGCCGATCTTTCCTGCCCAATCCAGAGCGTCCAGATAGTCTTCCACGCAGATCATCGAAGGCGTGTTGATGACGTCGCCGTCGAAAATAGCCTTGTTGATTTTACCGCTTTTCTTGAGACGGAAAATCTTGGGCAGGGGCCAGGGCGGATCATAAGATTCCAGACGGGCAACCGCTTTGGGACTTAAAATCATCATGCCGTGCGCGGCTTCGCCGCCAAGACATTTCTGCCAGGAGAAAGTTAAAACATCAATCTTGCTCCAGTCTATTTCCATGGCGTAGGCGGCGCTGGTGGCGTCGCAAAGAGATAACCCTTCACGGTTGGCGGGAATCCAGTTCCAGTCGGGAATTTTGACGCCGCTGGTTGTTCCATTGGCCACGAAGACCACATCGTTTTTCCAGTCCACTTTGGAGAGATCAGGAATCTTGCCGTAATCGGCCTTGATAATCGTGGGGTTAAGTTTAAGCTGTTTGTTGACATCTGTTGCCCAGCCTTCGGAAAAACTTTCCCAGACCAATACGGTAACCGGCTTGGGACCCAAAAGTGACCACATNNGGCGCGCTCTTCAGCGCGTCGATACTCCACGCTGGCCTCTTACTGCAAGGGCCGGAACTGAAATTAGGGTTTTGCATAAATAACCATCCTTAAATAGATTTTCAAAAGAACGCATCTTTCATATCAGCATTGAAATCTTTACTCAAGAAATTTTAGTTTGTTTTGAGTTTATCAGAGGTGTACTTCCAGCAAAACGTTATTAGGCGAGGTAAGAGCTTGTATTAGAAAGAAAAAATTTATTATTTCCTTCCTGTCTTATTCCTTGGCCGGGGCCTTTTATCTTTTGGTTTTGGTGTAAAAACTTGTTCCTGATCAATGCTGGCAGTTGGCTGAACCGGCGGCGCATGTAGTGATTGTTGATAGTAGTCATCCAACAGCATGGCAATTAGAGTTAATTCATCTTCCGACTGCGCTAAATTGCGCGCCAATGGCAAAAAGCGCTGCATCCGCTCAACCTGAAGATTGTCACGGGCGCGAAGGCGCGATTCCAGAAGAGCTGTTATCCGTTCGGCAACAACCCTTTCCAGTTCTTCATCGCTGGCCAGCGGACGTTCTTCCATGTTGATATTGTAATGGTGGGCAATGCTCTGCAGCTTAAATTTTTCCATTTCCGCAACTAAAGAAATGGCCACACCGCTTGAGCCCATCCTTCCTGTGCGTCCGGCCCGGTGGATGTAAGCTTCCGGTTCTTCCGGCGGTTCATACATGATTACGTGAGAAAGATCGGGGATGTCAATTCCTCGTGCGGCAACATCAGTAGCTACTAAAAAGCGCAGGGCGCCGCGCCGCACTCGTGCCATAACCTTTTCCCGCATGCTTTGAGCCAGATCGGAACTTAGTTCGTCGGCATCGTAACCAAAGCGTTTTAATACAACCGTAAGATAATGTACCGTGCTTTTTGTGTTACAAAAGATGATGGCGGAGGCGGGATTTTCAATTTCAATGATGCGCACAAGCGATCTTTCTTTGCGCATACCCGGAACGACATAATAAATATGCTCTATTTCGGCAATATGCACCTGATTGCCGCTCAAACTCAATAATTTTGATTGATGCAGGAATTGACCGGCTAAACGAATTACCTGTGGCGGAAAAGTTGCGGAAAACATGCTGCTGAGTATTTCGCTCGACGGGATATATTTGCGAATTTTCACCATATCGGGGTAAAAGCCCATGGACAACATGCGGTCAGCTTCATCGAAAATCAATATTTTCAAGTGATCTAGCGAAAGAGTATTTTTTAACAGATGGTCTAAGATTCGTCCCGGCGTGCCGATAACAAGTTGAGCGCCGCCACGAAATGCTTCCAGTTGCGCATTATATCCTACCCCGCCATAAACTACTGCTGTTCTTATATCTGTTCCCTGAGTCAGCATCTCGGCTTCTCTGGATACTTGAAGGGCAAGTTCGCGGGTAGGAACAAGCACGAGAGCTTGGGCGACATTGCGCTGTATATTAATTTTTTGCATAATGGGCAACAGGTAAGCGCCGGTTTTGCCGCTGCCGGTGCGGGACTGCACCATCATGTCGTGGCCGGCAAGAAAATAAGGGATTGATTTAGCTTGCACCGGCGTGAAAATTTTCCAACCCGCGCGATCACAAGCGTCGCGCATTTCGGGCGTAAGCTCTTCCACAGAAATTTCCGGGAGAATATCGTCCGGCTCAATATGCTTTTCTTCACTATTTTTAATTTCTTCCATAAAAACAAAAGCCCTTTCCCTAAACAAAATAATTGTTTAACGTCATTTAGTTTAGTATTGCCCAAGAATCAAGGGGAAAATTGATATGGAGTTTAATTTTTTTAAAAGAGAAGTTTAATGATCTGGCGATTAATACTTACATTGTGGAGAGAAATATGCTTTTTTTCATTTATTAGTCAAGGAGGAATTGGGTTTGAAAAAAAACAAAACAAGTTTCTTTATGGTGTTCGAGGCATACCGAAATTGATTTTGGTTAAAAATGGCAGGTGAGGAGTTAGGATCAGCCTTCTTTCCGCATTAAAGAAAGGAAAATGAAAAATGAACGATTTCTTGATTTTGCTTTTAATCCTGAGCGTGTGGATTTTTGTGCAGGCGTTGCTTTTGCCGCAACTGGGCGTCTCTACATGAGTGAGGCAATCTTGTCCGGTCAAGGACAAGAAGAAAAAACATGAGGAGGAAGGCGATCAGAAATTAAAAAACAATTACGGAAATACCGGTTCCAATGAGAATAACCCAAGGTAGTTTTACATTAAAAAGCAAAGCCGTAAAAGTGGCAATTGCAAATAGTATTCGGGGAATATCCCATGTAATATTTAGTGCAAAATGGATTACAACAGACAGAAGCATTCCAACAAAAGAATAAAGGATTCCCCTGATGGCTCTGCTAAAATAACGGGAACGTTGAAGTTTTGCAAAATAGGGTTCTAGCGCGATTACCAGAATAAATGAGGGCAAGAATATGAAAATCGTAGCGATTATCGCACCAGAATACCCATAGAGCAGGTAGCCAATAAATGTTGCTGTAATAACAATTGGTCCTGGCGTAATCTGCCCAAGGGCAATTCCATCCAGGAAAGTAAGGCTATCGAGCCAACCGCGAACATGAACAACCTTGTTGAACATAATGGGAAGCGCAGAGAAACCCCCACCAAAAGCGAATAAATCAATGCGGGACATAAGAAAAGCCATGTCGAAAAGTGGTCTGAGGAATATGAACAGCAGGGCAAAGGCAATGGCGGCGATCAAAAGTATAAATAAAAACGGTTTATAAGGATAACGATGTTCTGGAACAATTGCTTGAATAGAAGGGCTAGTTTCTTTGCCATGTAATCCCAGCCCACTCATCGCAGCTACTATAATGACCAAAATAGGATTTATGCCAAGACCGAACATTGCTGCCGCCATCAGCGCAACAAACATTCCTCGCCAGTCCTTTAACCAAGTTTTGCCGAATGTAAAGGCAGCATGCGCCACGATAGCCGTAACTATAACCTGAAGACCTTTGAATGCGGATATTATGGGAGGTAGTGAATGGCCTTTTGCATATGCCGCAGAAAGAACGACCATAATTAGAAATGCAGGCAGAGCAAAACCGATAAAGCTTGCACCGGCGCCGAATACACTCCTTGTTTTGAAACCGACATAGGCAGCAGCTTGCATTGCCGTTGCACCCGGAATCATCTGGCACAGGGCAACGCCATTACGAAAAGTTGTTTCGTCGAGCCACTGCTTTTGCTCTACGGCCATTTTGCGAATATGAACAATCATTGCCGGGCCGCCAAAAGCTGTCCAGCCAAGCTTGAAAAAAGAAAAAAATAGTTCTTTATTTGATGGCGCGCTATTCAAATGAGTTACGCCCTTCATATATTTAATCTTAGGTTTTCAATCTTTGTGGCAACCGTGTTCATGCTGAGAGCAAGCTATTCCGGAATTATTGAGGTTACCGGTAAGCCAACTTTCCGCGACACAAATGCGATCATGGATTATCAGTCACGAAAGGCTTTTCTTCTACTGCTGCATCCGCGATTTCGTGCATGAGACTGGCAAAGTCAAGATGATATTTGCCGGCAAATATCATCGAGTGTATCGAAAGAGGCAGGTGCAGCAAATGCAGACCCCTACCACCTCGTAATAGTGTCGAAACACCGCCTCCGTGATTGGCCACAGCGATATAATATCCAACAGAGCCTTATGACTTCCTATTTGCGTTTCAGATGCATATTTATTCATCGTCTATTTTTCCCTCGGATACGGCCAGGCCATGATGCCGCCTTCCATCACCTTAACATTTTTCCAGCCATTGCCTTCGAGAGCCAGCGCCGCTTCGTAGCCGCGCAGTGAAATCTTGCAGTAGCAAATGATTTCCTTTTCCTTGTCGGCGGGAAGTTCCTTCAATCGCTTGCGCAGCGCGCCCAGAGGAATCAGCGTCTCGCCGATGCCCAGGCGCATTTCCTCGAATTCGTCCGGCCCTCTCGCATCAATGAGGAACGGCTTTTCATTGTTCAGCAGCTTCTGTTTAACTTCTTGGCAACTGATGCCTTTGAGCCTGCCTTTCATTTTATTCTGCATAATGTGAGCTGTGGCGATGAAGTGATCGATAGCCAGGGAAAAAGGCGGTGCGTAAGGGAGATCCGCATTGGTGATATCCTCAACGGTCAGTTTGCCCTGAATGGCCATCGCCCACTGAGCGATTTGCTTGCTGACATTACCCGGTCCAATACACTGAGCGCCCAACACTTTGCCTGTTTTTCGATCGGCGATAAGCTTGGTGACCAGAAGCTTTCCTTCCATAAACCCCGGCTTGTCAGGACTGGCGTTGATCACCGTGATGATGTCCGAATACCCCATTTTTTTTGCGACTGTTTCGGAAAGTCCCGTGGAGCCTGCGGCATAGTCAAAAACCTTGCAAATCCCGGTCTGAATCGTTCCGGGAAATGTTACACAATTTTTCGAGGCGGCGTTTTCTCCCGCCACGCGTCCCTGAAGGTTGGCTAGATCGCCGTAAGGCGCGAGCACCTTTTTGCCGGTAATCCGATTCACTGTTTCCACGCAGTCGCCCACGGCATAGATGTCCGGGTCGGAAGTCTGCATGTATTCATTGACATCAAGACCGCCCAATTCGCCGATTTTTAGACCCGACTCTTTAGCCAGTTTGATGTTGGGCCGGACACCGATGGCTAAAACCGCCAGTTCACAGGACAGCTCCGTGCCGTTCTGGAGTTTTACCGCCGTCAATTTGCCGTTTTCGCCAAGAAATTCGGCAATGCCGTTATCGGTAATGACATTGGCGCCTTTGCTTTTGACATGTTTTTCCACTAGCTTGGCCAGTTCCCAATCCAGAAAAGTGAGCAGCTGAGGTAAAAGTTCAATCACTGTAATTTCGATGCCCGCAAGCTGAAGCGCTTCACAGGTTTCGATGCCGATTAATCCGCCGCCGATGACGACGGCTTTTTTTATTTTTTTTTCGTCCCGTACTTTGCGCAGAAAATCGGCGTCTTTCATGGATTTCAAGGTTGTAATGCCTTCGAGATCCAGACCGGGCAAGGGCGGCATCTGAGAGATAGAACCGGTGGCGATAACGAGTTTGTCGTACGTCAATGAACCGGTTTCGCCGGAAACAATATTTTTGAACGAAACGGCATGGTTTTTCCGGTCAATGGTCGTGACTTCCGTGTTTACTTTCGCGTCAATGTCTTTGGCGTTCAGATAGAACATAGGAGTTCTCATTCCATTACGTTTTCAAGATGG
>PLMV01000052.1 GCA_003141615.1 Syntrophaceae bacterium | reverse complement strand
ATCCATGTAGAAATCATCCTGGACAAATCCAACAAATCAAAAAAATACAGTACCGGCGACTTCACTGCACACATGGGAGTGGCTACTTACATAGATTCCCGACACGCCATCGCCCACAATAAGATAATAATTATTGATAAGGAAACTGTAATAACCGGAAGTTTTAATTTTACAAAAGCTGCAGAAGAAAAGAATGCGGAGAATCTGTTGATAATCAAATCGAAAGAATTAGCAAAAACATATATTGATAACTGGTATAAGCATAAGGAACATTCCGAGAAGTATGATGGAAGGTAAATAATAAATGGCAGAGAAACTTAATTCCAAAGAGATTGTTGATTTTAAAGAATTGCTGATGTCCGAAGTTATTCAATCGGAGGCACTTATCAATCTTCTGGACAAGAAGGGTATTATCAGTAAACAGGAATTATTGGATGAAATGAAAAGGGTTCGGGCTAAGATGATTAAAGTAAAAACATGAAGTGTTTAGAATAAGCATTACTTCATGTAAGTGAGCATTTAGGATTTTTTATGGATATACTTTCTTACAAACGGCATTCTACTTTATAGAGACACCTTATGAGATTCCTCAAGGATGGCCCTTCAATACCAGACGATTTGTTAATTGCTCGTGACGAAGGACGAGTTGTATTTTTTTGTGGTGCAGGTGTTTCAAAGGCGCGTGCCGGACTCTCGGATTTTTTTGGCCTTGCGGAAGAGGTAATTCGCAGGTTTGGTGTTCCATCAGATAACGCAGCCAGTTTAATCCTAAATGAAGCAAGAGATATAAATAAACGAATAGGCGTGAGTGGTCTTATTTCAGCGGATGGAATTTTTGGTCTCTTGGAACGTGATTTCCTTACACGTGATATCGAAGCAATGGTTTCTAGAGCATTAAAACCCGGCCAAGCAGTCGACTTATCTGCTCACCGTATTGTGCTTGATTTAGCAACTACGCCAGATGGTAAGGTTCGTTTAGTGACCACAAACTTTGATCTATTGTTTGAAGATTGTTGTAGCTTGCCAAAAATCTGGTACCCGCCGCATCTTCCCGATCCATCAAGACACATTGACATGGATGGTATTATCCATCTTCACGGTTGCGTCAACAAGGACTATAGCGGAGCGGAAGGAGACGGTTTTATCCTCTCAAGTTCGCAATTTGGTAGCGCCTATCTATCGGAAGGTTGGGCTACGCGGTTTTTCAGAGAGATCATAGACCGATATGTTGTAGTGTTTATTGGATATACAGCGGACGATCCGCCCATTAAGTACTTGCTTGAAGCTCTCAATAGAAAGGTAGGCAGGCTTGACGGTATTTACGCATTTCAATCCGGTTTGTCGAGTGATGCAGCAGTAAAATGGCTACACAAAGGTGTTGAGGCCATTCCCTATCCTGAAAACGATGGGCATCAAGTATTATGGGAAACGCTATCGGCTTGGGCAGAAAGAGCAAAGAATCCTGATGCATGGTATAAGTCCGTCATCAATCTCGCTAAAAAGGGACCAGAGCCGCTCCAACCACATGAACGCGGTCAAGTAGCACACATAATTTCAACTGTTGATGGTGTCCGAAAATTTTCGGAAGGCAATGAGCCACCACCGGCAGAATGGCTTTGCGTATTTGATCCCTCTTGCCGTTATGGCAGGCCCAAATACATATGGGAACAGGTTGAACAAAAATCATTTATTGATCCATTTGAATTCTACGGAATAGATGATGATGTCGCACCCAAGAAAATAGCTCCAAATGACCACTCAGAAAAAAGGGAAGTTCCAGCAACTGCATGGGATGCGTTTGAGGCAAATAGACTAGACCGACAAAACCTGAGAGATGACAGTTTCGCAAATATAAGAGGGCATTGGGCAATAAACGTGCCTCGACTCTCGCCGCGCTTATCCGCAATTGGCGACTGGATAATGAAAGTTGCGGATCAACCTGCTGCAATATGGTGGGCAGCAAATCAATATGGCATCCACCCAGACATACAAGAGGCAATAAAACGGAAATTGAGGAACTCGAAAGAAGATTCACTGTCAGTTATACGGCAGGCGTGGTCCTATTTATTTGAAGCTTGGAGTGAAAAAAGAAGGAACTTTGATAATGATTGGTACCAACTTAAGGCAATAATTGACAAAGACGGATGTAACAACAGGATTATAAGAGAACTTGCTGCCATTAACCGGCCGTATTTAAAAATAGAACATAATTATTGGGAAGGTCCAATACCGCCTAAGTTTAAAAAAGATATTAGACTCCAAGACATGTTGCAATTGGATGTAGATTATCCCCAAAATATAGATGTTGTAAATATTCCTGATGAATGGCTTAAATTAGCGGTACAAGAATTTCGGAAAAATCTTGAATTTGCATTGCAGTTGGAAACTGAACTAGGTGGCTATGGGCTTCATAACATTAGTCCGATCATACGGAATGATACGGCAGGCAATGATGGTTATAGTAGAACACATGGTTTATCGGGCAGCATCATATCGTTTTCATCTCTTTTTGAACGTTTGATTGCATTTGATATAACGTCAGCAAAGCGGGAACTTAAAGTGTGGCTTATAAACGATGACTATATCTTCAGCCACTTAAGAATATGGGCCGCAAATTGGAGTGAGTTGGTTTCACCTGAAGCCTTTGGACCTTTCATTTCGGAATTAAGTGATAGTGCTTTCTGGGATAGTTACCACCAAAGGGATTTATTAATTATATTGGCAAAGCGTTGGAGCTGTTTAGACGAGCAAACACGAAAAGATATCGAAAATCGTCTTCGTCAAGGTCGAACCAAATGGGATGGTGAGAATGATGATGAATTCCGAGAGAACAAGGCGTGGGATACCGCAAATAGACTTCTCTGGCTGGCCAACAATGGTTGTGAATTCACTTTCGATCTAGATGTTGAAATTCGTAAACTTCAGAACATAGCCACCGAATGGAAGCCGGAATATGCTGCAAAAGCTGCAAATTCCAGGGAAGGACGTGGCGGATTCGTTAAAATTGAAACAGAGCATTCGGCACTTTTAAATGAACCTATTAGTAACATACTAAAGAAAGCACATGATCTGAGTGGTAGAGTAGATGATTTTCTCGTTGAGAAGAACCCTTTTGCCGGTTTGTGTGCCGAACGTCCCGTCCGCGCATTTTCAGCGCTGATTTTCGTTGCAAAACGTAACGAATATCCCGAATGGGCGTGGCGAACATTCTTGACCTCCGATGTCCGAAAGAATGACAAGCCCAGATTATCGGCGCTTATTGCCGAGCGAATTTTAAGATGTCCAGATGAAGTCGTGGCCAAATTTGCACACTCAGCCTCAGACTGGTTATTGAATATAAGCCAGAATCTGTCATCCAGTTTTCCTGAAACATTCGATAGAATAATGTCAAAACTAATTAATGTACTTCGTCTCCAACTACCAGGCACCGGTTCTTCAATCATTCGTGGTAACAAAGTGATTGATTGGACAATGGAATCAATTAACGCTCCCGTCGGGAAACTTGCGGAGGTACTATTTAAAGATCCTAGAAAAAACGATTTACATATCGGTGAAGGATTCCCTGCAAGTTGGTTGAAATCCGTTAATGAACTGCTATCTTTGAACGGAGATCTTCGTCGCTATGCCTTGGTGATATTTGCATACAGATTGAATTGGTTCTACTTCTTCGATCCGATTTGGACTGAAACTAATATACTTTCAGTATTAGAAAAGGGCGATGAGTTTGATAGCTCAGCAATATGGAGTGGCTTCTTCTGGCATTCTGAAATTCCAAATCAAAAACTTTATATCCGACTTAAACCACATTTACTATTGTTAGCGAAACTGCAAGGTCGCAAATATAGTAAAGTGCTTGCCGGGTTTATTCTCGCAGGATGGGGCAGCAAACATGAAGAAACTGGCAAACGATTAATTTCTAATGACGAAATGCGAGAAGTTCTATTGAGCGTTGATGATGATTTTCGTATGCAAATTATATGGCAGGCTGAAAGATGGTCGGAGCGCGACGAAGAGGATGCAGACAAAAAATGGTCTGAAATGATACCAGAACTACTTCGCGACGTTTGGCCCCGACAAAAATCAGCAAAGACACCTAAAATATCCGCTGCTTTGTGCAATCTCGCATTCTCAAATACAGAACATTTCCAAGAAATTTCAGAAGTGATTCTACCTCTTCTTTCAACAATTGAACACGATCATCTAATAATTTATGAATTGACCAAACCAGAAAACAAAATAGTTGATTTGTATCCGAGGCAGACGTTAGCGATCCTGCATGCAGTATTGCTGGATAATGTCACAGCTTGGCCATATGGTATCGAAGCCATACTTAATAGGATTGGCGAATCTGATGAAGGCTTGAGAAGGGATGAAAGATTTCTTGAAATTATGAGGAAATGGAATTCCAGATAGGCAAGCTAATCATGGATAGTACTTTTTCCCACTCAACGAAAAGTCGGCTTAGAGAATCTTTTCAAGTGCGGAGGCAACCTCCGCTTTGCATGCCTTAAATAATACTGAATATATATTGCCTCTTCAGCCGTAAGACTTGGCATTACACCTTTCAAATAAAAATTCACAACTTCAAGTATATTTAAAGTCGTTTGTTTATAGGTAAAAGATAGTTCTTTAAGATAATAAAAACCCCTCAATCCATATAAGCCTTGAGGGGCATATAAACAAACAGATCATGTGTTTGTTGTAGCGGCTATATCTATTTTGCCATTTCTTGTTCTCTATACTTTTTGTTACACTTGTTAAGAAACTATTGTCTTTACTGCTTCAATCACCGGGCTGGTGAAAAGAGTCATCAGAAGTGCATACAGAGCAAATACTCCGACCACTTCGCTGACATACATTTTCTCATATTTACGTTTCAGGGAAACCATGACCAATCCACCGACGATTAAACAGCCAAGTTGGAAGAAGGGGAAATTGGCTACTCCTGTTGCCGCATATTCAGCAAAGCTGAAAGTTGCTGTTAAAAGAACTACCGCCGCCGCTACTACTGTTGTTGCTAATGTCTTTTTCATGATCTGTTACCTCCTGGGTAATTTGTTTATTTGCCTTTATACTAATGAAATTTGCGTGCCAGATTTCTAAAAAAGCAAAAGAACATTGTAAGATATTGATGTATAATATGATTTAACAACAGGGACCATTTGCAATAACTGTTTCAAATGCCCGTTTTCTTCTATTTGTTTCAATGAAATGATAAAACCGTTTAACGATATATTGAAAATGATGGAGACCGGCAGAGGAGTCGGGTATGATAATTATTAAGGAAAGAAAGTATAATGTGTATAGTAAGAAATAGTTCAAAAAATAAAATGCAAAGTGTTTCAGTTATATGATGAATGACGAAGTTATTTTAAGTTACCTTGAAGAATTGGCTGAAAAACTGGAAATATTAGTTCGTGATGAAAATATAAATATTGAAGAGTCTTCCCTTCCCGGAGGTCTGTGTCGTGTCGAAGGGAAACATGTTATTATTCTTAATTCTAAAGCTACAGTTAAAGAAAAAATTCAGGTTATGATCAAAGCGCTGCAACAGTTTGACCTCAGCGGTATGTATGTGAAACCAGTTATCCGGGAATTATTGGATGGATATTCGGAATAAGGAGGATAAAATTATGCCACTGGAAACGTTGATTAATTATTTTGATAATAAAGGTTGGCCAGGTGATGTGGATGAGGATAAATTACATGAAAGATATTCCATATCAGAAGAACCATATAAAAAGGGATGGGATGTTATAGAAATTGAGCGCCATAGAGCTATCTTGGGTGATACCTACGGAAAGGGACAACCCATGCGTGCTTTTCAAACATACTGGATGAGATATGCTGTTAATCCAAAGACAAAAAACGTAAAAGAGCTATCTGAAAAAAGCGGAGAAATTTGTATTGATGATATGCCTTCTTACGTTGATGAGACATTACCGGAAGAGTGTGAGTTGTCAATAACACTTTTAGAAGATGGCAACTACCTTATACGTGATTTAATATGTAACAGTGAAAGGATAATTTCAACGATTGAAGAAGCAAAAGCTTTTGCTTTAGAATTAGTCGATGATCTGGCTGGTAACTTTCAAACAATACTTGCGGATGACGGATTCCCTCTATCGGATGAACAATTAAAACAACTAAGAGATGAATATACAGAAAATGTAAGATATCAGATAATTGATAGTGTCGAAAATCTATGGGAAGAAAGAGACATGGAATAAAAAATATGTAACGATGTTTTTAACTGAAACTACCAATATATTTTTAGCTGATGATCCTATCCTGAAGAAGCTTGATACAGCTTAGCTTCCACAGCTATCCGCACCATAACAAACGAAATCACAGTAGCTGATTGTTAAGCTGAAGCTATCCTGCTGGGGTTACCTTTCTAGCTGATTTCAGAGCTACCTGTTACAGCTACTGATGCTGTTAAATGGATTGAAACCGGGCAGCTGTTCCGTTGCATCAGCTATTACCAAAATAAAATTTTCAGCCGTATCCAAGCAACTTTAAGTCGCGAGCTCATAGCTGAAGTTCAGCTATCCTGACTCCCAAAAAATTAATTTGTAAGCTACTCGAAGCTACCGTTGATAGCTGTGGTTTTTAAAAGTGAACATCTAGAAAATGGTACATTCGGTATTAGCTTGGAGGTAGGTTGAATTTTTTGAACTAGTAAATTTTTTAGAAAGAAATAAAACTTTAGCTTATTGAAAATCTCCCGGAAAATATCCACGCTCAACATTACAAATTATTTTTTTTGCTTTTTCAAAATCCCTTTTTGTCTCACGTTCAAGATTTGAAGGAAGATAATGATCATAATTTTCGTCAGTATCTTCTAACGGATTAATTTTAGGAAATTCTTTTTGTATTTTGTCAGTTATTTCAGAAAATTTAAATCTTTCTTTACGATAATCATAGACTTTCAAATACCTATGAAGCTCACGGTATAAATATTTTTCTGATTCTTGAGGATCGTTTTCTAAAGGTCTTTTTTCTTTATTTGTACTCTCCATTTTCATACCTTTAATAGCCCTCCAGGATTCTTTAACAGCTGGTACTTTTCTCCTATTTCGTAAAATATTATGAAATTCTTTTATAATCTCTTTGTTCGTTGCATGTTGAAATTCTATTAGCAGATAAAGCAGCTCATTATCCCAAGAATCCATATATAGTTTTAAATTGTGTATCAACTCCTTTATGGTTGGATTTCTCCCCTGTTCCTTTTTAAATTTGCGTTGAATCCTATAAATATCTTTTTCGATAACGTTCCTATAGTCTATTATACTTTTACTTGTTTCTACATAGGATGGTCGATAAGGACATGGGAAAGGATCTTCCAACTGATCATGCCACCAATTTTCAAATGTCTTGCCATGAATATCTCCAAAATTCATATATGTATGCCACATGGGTTCATGATATTGTTTTAACGATTTAGGAATTTGTTTTTTCCCTCCTTTTTTCCACCAATTACAGAATTGTTTGTATTTTTCACTGCGTTCGAGATATTGCCACCACAACATGTATATTTCTTTGTCTTTTTTTTCTATCATACGTAGTAAATACTTTTCTTTAAACGAATTATTAAATGAGAATTCACTTTTTGCTATTAATATTTAGTATATCAGCTTTTTTAATTGCGTTCTTAATAAGTTCTCCTGCAAAATTGGAAGCTCTTTTTAACGTTTCATCTCTAAGATGGGCATATCTCTGTGTCATCTGTGGTGATTTATGCGTCAAAAGCTTTTGCAGAGTGTACATATCAACCTGTCCGGATGAAGCAATCATGGAAGCATAAACATGACGTAGACCATGAAGTGCCCTAAAATTTTTTGGTATACCAGCAGCATCCCTGATGCGATTCAGGCGGCGCCGTAAATCTGTTTTGAATTGCTCTCCATTATTCATTGTAAAAACAAACCCTGATTTATGCCGAGGCATAATTTCAAAAACTGATCTTGCAGAGTCATTCAATGGTATCTTTTGAGGTTCTTTGCCTTTAGGATCCCGTAAAGAGATAAAGCCATTATGGAAATCAATATCATCCCATTCCAATTTAAACATTTCTCCGCGCCGCATGCCGGTGAACAATGCAATACGCATCATATTTGCAGCCACCAAGTCTTCGCTTTTGTCAATGGCTATTATGAGTTTTTGTAATTGATCTTGTGCCAAGTCCTCTGTCTTGTTGTTGTGTACTTCTGGCAACTGAATTTTAAAACTAAGATTCTGACATAACTGTTTCTGAACTCCAAAGTTGACGATACGTCTTAAAAGAGCAAGGATGTGCTTGACAGATTGAGGGGATAACTTTTTAAGCAAATTAATTCGAAGTCGGTCAACATCCAGTTGGATTATCTCCTGAGGTTCCTTAGAACCGAAGTAATTCTCCAGATACATCTCAAACCGGATTTTATCTATGCGTAGAGATTTTGAATCAGATTTCTGTGCTTTGTATTCTTTCCATAGGCGGCCAATGGTCCATCGGCCTTTTGCGGCTTCTGTTGCTACCCGTTCAGCTTCTCGTCTTTCGATGTTTGGGAGTTCTTCACCTTCAATACGCTTTGCTCTGATTCCTGCAGCCCTGGCAGGGGTCATGTCATCTTGGTACTGACGTCCCGCCTTTTCTTCAATGAGTTTCCCGTTTCGGCGGTACATAATGTAATAAATTTTTTCCGGCCCTTGTGCACCTTGCCCTTCAATATAATATACACCGGCATATTTTGTTTTATATCGTCCTTTTGTGGGCATTGTTCTTTCCTTAATTCTATTCCCAACAGTATTCCCAACACATTTATTACATATACAGGAAAGATGAGGTAAGTCAAGGTAAATGTAACATGCTTATATTGTTTAGATATAAACAATAGATGTAACTTGCGGTAAAATGAGGTAAATGAATATTGTGGCCTCTCACGCCGGAAACCGGGGTTCAACTCCCCGTGGGACTACCAGATAATGTTCAATGATCTTATTTATTTACATCACCTCAAATTTTTGTTGCTGTTTGTTTTGATACGTGGTCGGGACTTGTGGTCGTGAATTTCTGTTGGACAGAATTTCCAGTGCCGGTCTTACAGGCTCAAGTCCCCGAATATATCTTTCCGTTGTAGTCAATTGCTTGTGTCTCAGAATCCTTTGAATCGTCACCATCGGAACATCCTCTTGTGCTAATATGCTAGCAGTCAAATGTCTTATAGCGTGCAATCCGAAAGGTTTTACATCAGCTTTATTGCATACTCTTTTCATGTGTCTTTGACGGGCAATGAAAGGCAGACCTCTTTCAGGATTCGGAAATACCCAGTCATTCTTTGCCGCTTGCCGGTGAATCACCATGGAATTAAAAAGCTCATCGGTCATGGGCAACCAATCATATTCCAGACTACCCCCAAGCCTTTTTCTTGTTCCAATCCTCACTCTTTGACCGGCAAAGTCTACATCTTCCCATTTGAGCTTGTAAAGCTCCGACCGTCTGGCAGCCAAATGAAGATAGGCAAGCATCATCACTTTATCTTGCCCATCCAAGACTTCATAGACCTTCCAGAAATCACTTTCTGGAGGAACATAACGGTTATGCCTTTCCTCCGGGAAACGCTCCGTCAGACACGGATTCGGTGAAGGTAGATTCAAATACTTAATGCCCCAGTTCCAAGCGGCCAGCAGATTCTTTCTGTCTTTGTTGGCCGCATATCCTGAACGCTTTTTTGCTTGCACCCTCAAATAATTCAGAACATCAACTGGCTTTAAATCCTCAACGGACATAGATGGATTAACCTGTTTAAAGAATCCTTTAAAAGCAGATTTCTTTTCATCAAAGGTTTTTATCGTGAACTTGACCTTTGAATATTCCAGGTATTTTGTTGCCCATTCAATCAGCGTCAAGGATTCCAAAGGGATCATCAAGTCTTTTTCGGGAGCTTTTCTTATTTCGGATTCCCAATCTAGCGCCTCGGTCTTGGTATCGAATATCTTGTAATATCTCTTCCCGTTGCGCATCACATCGGCTATCCACTCCGTCTTCTTGTTCCTTTTCTTTCTTTTGTATGGCATTGCTCTTCTCCTTGATCTTATCGATCATTAAATTTTCAAAGAACAAGATAAGGCGACCCAGCCTTATTCCGCCAAGGCTGTGATAATATCGCCTTACTGTTTCAGCGTCAACCCCTAAATATTCCGCAACCTCTTGAGCGGTTAAACGCTTACCTAATGTCTCGGTCAATGCACCCATAATATTAACTCTTAATAAAATACTTAACACTAGATTTTAGATACACCACTACTGTTCAAGCCAAGCCGTAGTGGTGTTTTCTACATCTGACTTCAAATATTCGCTTTGTCAAAGAAGGAGCCTCGTTCATCCTTCCAAAAGTAACCGGCTATTTAACGCACTGCTGATCACTATAAGCGAATATCGGCAGAACCTCATATGATTCTGTCATTATCGTTTTAATGAAGCCCCACGGCCCAATAAAATCAATCTCTCCACGTTTCCAAGCATACGCGGACTTGCTGAGATATGCCGCACCACCCAAACTCCGGTCATAAGGGTAAATCCGTGCGAACCCTGAAAGACCATTCCAGACTTCCTTCCATTCCATTCTTTTAATCTTATCGGGAATCCGGCCAAGCAAAGCATGATAATGCAACAATCCGCCTTTGCCGCCTATTTCCGTTGATCTTGCAACAAGAACACCGTCCACAGGACGTTTTGAATATTTTGTCCCGAATATTTCCTTATTCAGTTTATTCAACCAATGCTTAAATAATTTATTAGCCTTCTCTGGATGAATTGACCCATGTTTTGTATTCTCTAATCGAAATGTAAAATGAGCATACCAAGTCCACATATCGTCATATTGTTTCAGCCAATCCGCATAAGCTTTTGATACACCCGTCAGCATATGAAAAATCCTCCAATTTCAATCAACTTCACACCTTCCCAATCTATATTTTTAACGTACATGAAAACTTAAACCACCAAACATGCCGCCGCTCGCAACCGCCTAAGCAAAAGCGGTTTGGGGCGCTACGGCCCTTTCCGCTTTTGCGGCGGTTTTTTATTTTGACTCAATTTATTTTTCATAAAAAAAGCCCCTTCCGAATATTCCAGAAAGGGCATTGACAGGATTCCCTATTTTGCTATACTTAAAGGGAAGCCTTCTGCTGTTGTTACCCGTCACGGTTGCAATTTCTGGAATGCTTCTTGGCCCGGTCATGGTGGAACATGTCCGGGCTTTTTCTATTTTTCTATTTTCAATTTTCACCTACGTAAATTTTTTCTCCGTTAATGATCTATTTTATTGTCAGATTAAACATCTCATTACTTATTTCTCGCGCTCTTTTAGATCGTTCTTCCCATTTTTTTAATAGCTTTTTTGCATCCAATATACTTGCCCTTATTGCATCTACTAACTTCAAGAAACTCACTCCCATATTTAACGGATCATCCCTATAATTATCAATACTCAGCCACAGGCAAGTTTCGAGTAGACTACTTTTCGTTTTTTCATAATCTTTAGCCCAGTTATCCAGCTCTTCATTAAGTTCTTTATCAATCCTGATTGAAATATTCATTGCCCTCCAGTGTTCTACATTCTCTACTCGATCCTTTGTTACATCTATTCCGTATTGTTTTAAAAAACCTTGTAAAGACCATATCTTTTTTAAAAGGCCAATCCTTTCCAACACTTTAATTTCATCGAAACCGGCGATAATAAAATTCACAATTAATTTGTTAGGAGTTACTCTATATTTTGAAGCTATTTTATCAAGATCATTAACCATGTCCTGCTTCAAAGCCACAGATATCACAACACTTTCTTTCTTTATTTTATCCATGTTGATCACCATTATAATTTTGTAATAAGACTATGTGACAATTATACTCAATTATTTTCTATTGTCAAGAGATTTTTCATTACTGCATCTATGAAATTATCACCTTTGTGAAAACTCAGAAGAAGTGCCATGTAGGAATGATTTTCAGAATATGCATTTTGCATCCCCCGTTCGGGAATTTAGCGAAAACAACGACATGAAAAAATATTTTCAACAGGCAAACTTCCAATTTTTTGGTTTTATGCTTGTCTGAACAATTAATCATCATCAAATTTTAAAATAGTTTTATGCTTAAGGAGTTAAAATTAGATCATGATTAATAGCTTTCTAAAAGGTCTTGATAAATTTCAAATTGCGTTTCACTTCGCAACGTCTATTTTTATTTTATGGAAGTTCTGCGCAGCGACACTCCATTTGAAAAATATCAATCTGATCTTATCCAAAATGGAAAACGCTATCTGCAAGACGGCTGAGATAGCCGCCGATTTTTTAGTTGGATTTTAAAAAAATAATTATATGAACCGATGAAGACACGTGCAAATATTTTATTTCAGGCAAAAACAACTTCCAACGCAGCAGTTTTATGGCGTGGCGGTTTTGGTTTAACAACTATCTGCACATCACTGCCAAGAACATTAAGAAAATATATTAGACGTTCGAGAGAAAAACCTGACAACTTGCCATTCATGATAAATGATATTTTTGGTTGTTCTGTTCCTAAGATTCTTGCAGCCTCTATCTGACTAATATGACGCTTCTGAATTATTTCACTTATTTTGAAAGCAAGCTGTGCTTTTGCCAGGCGTTCTTCTGCGTCTGGCAGCCCGAGGTCTGCAAACACATTTCCAGTGCTCATTGTTATTTTATCTTTCATAGTATACCTCATTTCTTGAATCGTAATTTATGATACTCTATAGCCGTTTTCAGTCTATTATTTATCAAATCAATCTCCTGTTTTGGTGTTTCAATACCACTCTTTGCCTTTTTCTGGAAAGCGTTAAGAACATAAATTACACCTTCCAGCTTAGTTGTGTATACAGTTCTGTATGTATTTCCGGAATGGTTATCTACAATTTCAACAACTCCGGCACCGTGATAACCTTTTAATGGTTTTGCCGCTGGATGTTTGCCTCCCATTTGAGCCTTATACAAACCAAAACCAGCAGCATCTTGAACCTCCTCCGGGAATTTTTTGAGATCATCTCTACTGCTACCTATCCAGACTAACGGTTTCATATCCATAATTAGATTATACCATAATTGGGATAATAATAAAGAAATATTATTTGCCCGTTCCCGACGGAATTTGCTGATGGTTGAAAAAGTACCGGTATTGACAACTTCCTGTAGTCCACAGATCATTAATGTCGATTGGAATACACAATTTCAAGCGATAATCATTGACCATGTTTTTATGATTATTATGACGGTTATATTTTAGAGCTATGGTCAAATTGAAGGTAGTTGGACAAATTTCCTATAAATTGCCAACTTGGTATTTCGTGGTAATAAAGACCAAATGCCAAGTAGCCAAAGTTAATTTCGTTTGATTTTTAAGCACTTTTTTTCTTTTCATTCTTATTTAAAAAGAGTAAGATTGCCCCGAAAATCGGAAAATACCAAGTTGGTATATTAATTGTTGGGCATAGCAAAACAGGACTTTATTCATGATTACATCCAACACTAAAAAGTCGTTCGGTGGCAAAGTCGCAACCATTGAGACGCCATCTTTCTCTTGTTTTATAAGCACGGCAAAAGATGGTTTTTTTCAGAAGCAAAGCATGGTTATATGGGATACGTCAGAGGGTTTTTCAAATCGTCAACTTGCAGCGAAAATTGTTTATAACAATCTGCTGGACTCAAACGCGCGTTTGGAGTTACACGATACTATAATCCACGCTATTGATGAATCCGGGATGAATGGTATCACTCTTCTTGAAACGTTAGAAACAGTATTACTGGGCTTACACAGAGAAGGCATCGGGACACCTACTTTTTTAGATGCATGGGTGAACTCCAAGGCAGGGGAATAAAGAGGACATCCTTGAAATGTCGAAATGCGATGAGTGCAAAACCTTTTAAGGGCGGCCCAACAAAGTCAATCCAGCCGATCGCTACGCTCCGGCTGATTTCTACGTTCTGTGAAAACAAATAAATCAACAGGAGGTAATTTTTCATGTCTAAAAAAGCATCTAAAGACGCTCTAATCATTGCTGCTTCTAACCTTACAATTGCAGAAGCCATCTTCGGAATGCCTGGCGGCGCCACAGATCACGAAGGCACCGAAAATCCGCCGCAGGATACCTTTGATTCATTCAAGGCGCACCTTAAACGTCTCGAAGATGAGAACCAGTAAGCAACGCCCCAGGAGTTTCGCGTTTATTGGGGCCAATGACAACGACATCGTCCAATGTTGGATTTTTAATATTGGAAACAGTGCCGGTCAAAACGGATGCTTTAACCAGATCTAAAATATTTTGCGCATCCATGATGGTCAAATTGCTCTCGTTAATAATTGTAACAATCTTACCCAGCGTTGCTTTTGCGTTATCGCTTTGTAGTGTTGTTATGTATTTTGTGAATGCCATATAAGAACCTCCTTTTATTTAAAGTAATTTACAATTATGTATAAAAAAATAAAAAACACAGAACAATATCAATCCAGCCGATCGCTACGCTCCGGCTGATTTCTGCGTTATGCGTATTTGAAAAGGAAGACATGACCAAGTTCAGCGAGAATGAGTTATTGAATCGAGAACATTCGTTCCACAATGGCATTGTCGTGATCGTGCATCTTCTGTTTGTCGGAGTTGCAATGTTTTTTTTGGGCTATGCATTGAATTGTTTGAATTATGGCAGTTGGTCTGTATGCTCCCTGCTAAGAATTGCTATAGCAATTGCTGTATTTGGTTATTACTATCATTCAGTTCATGCATGCACTGGAATATTTAATGCGCTTGACCTATGGGAACAGTCACTTCTTCGCAGACGTTCGGAGTTTACCAGAGGCACAGAATAATGACATCATGAGTGAGAGGACCTATATGAAAGCACTGGTGATCTTGGGCATCGTGGCAGCATCGGCCGCATAGATATGGAGGTAAGTCGAGATGAGCAAGCCATTGTCATTATCAGAGGCGATCGAAAAGAGTCAGGACGCCAGGACCCTCATCGAAGACGAAAAGGAAAACCTGATAATGAAAAAAGACCTGACCCGTTGGGAAAGGGCTAGAATTTTTCTTAATCGATGGTGGGTATTCGCATTGTTGATCCTTGCGGCATCCCAGGTAGTTCAAACTGTGATTGCAGTCTTGAAGTATTTCAGATGCCCATGAAGGCAAGGGTGAGTTGGATAATAAAGCGCCACGGAAGCAATGATCTCATAACCCGGCGCTGAAGCGGATCGTAGCCCTCGCGGGCTACTCCCGCTTAGCTCCGCCGTTGCACCTTTTAAATAGTAATCCACAACGTCGAGATTTTTTAAAATCATTTCTTTGTAGGTGAAAGAAATATTTTTTGGTCGTGAATCTGGTCGGGACTTGATAGGTTTTAAGGGGTATAGACTGGTTTAAAAACTCAATAATATGGCGGAATTAGGCGTTTCCAACGCTCTCTCACGCCGGAAACCGGGGTTCAACTCCCCGTGGGACTACCAAATAAATCAATCACTTACAAATTCAGGCATTCTCAACTATCCTTGGTGTGTCCCTAGGTGTGTCCTTTTTTTCTAAAAGTCTCAATCCAACAGCCAGATCATCATCAATTTTCTTTAAATAAATTTCCGTTGTCGTCTGCGATTGATGCCTCAATAATCGCTGAAGCTTCTTAATGCTGACTCGATGAATATCGTTTAAGACCGAAGGACCAAACTTTCTAAACGCCTTGAAACCAAATAGTTTGACACCCGCCCTTTTGCACAGACCTTTCATAAACCTGTTTCGATGGGTAAATTTCTCTCCGCTTTCGGAATCAGTAAATACATAAGGCGATTTCTCATTGCGATGATCCCACTGCCACTTTAACGCCCTGTATAGTTCTGTATCTTCCGGTAAAGGAAAATAGTCAACTTGCTTGTCGCTGTGTAATCTCTTTCTTGTCCATAAGCGATACCATTGTTTTTCAAAATTGATATCTTCCCATGTCCAGTTAAAAATTTCCCCTCTACGCGCGAAAGTGAAGTAATAGCACTGCAACATTACCC
>PLMV01000037.1:13980-44219 GCA_003141615.1 Syntrophaceae bacterium | reverse complement strand
TTCGCAAAGGCGCAAATGGTTTTCAAACAGTTTTCATTCCATGCTTGTTTGTATTCCTTATTCTGATTTTCAACCTTGCGCATGATGATCCTTGATTATGAAGCAAATGTGGTCTTGAAATGACAGATTTCCCCCTAGCTCCTTTACAGCTTTTCTCAAGGTTATTTCAAAACCCGATCTATATTCTTACGAACTTTTTCCATATCGATCTGGTATTTACAAATGACGTTGAGTGTTTCCGCAAGAACTTCCGGGGTCAGCTCATTGATATTTAATGCAAGAAGCGATTGCGCCCAATCAAGTGTTTCCGAAATGCTGGGGCTTTTTTTCAAATCCAGCGTGCGGATTTTACGGATTGCGTCAACCAGTACGTCACAGAGCTTTTCCTCGATTCCCGGAATTTTGAGCCGGACAATGGAAATCTCCGTCTCCCGCGAGGGATAATCAATGTAGAGATGAATACAACGGCGTTTAAGCGCATCGCTCATATCGCGATAGTTGTTGGATGTCAGCAGCACAAAAGGAATTTCAATGGCCTTGCGGGTACCCAGTTCGGGAATAGTAACCTGGAAATCACTTAAAAGTTCCAGAAGAAATGCTTCGAATTCCGGATCGGATTTATCTACTTCATCTATAAGGAGCACGACAGGTTTCTCCGAGCTGATGGCCTGCAAAAGCGGTCGGGGCTGAATAAAACGGTCGGAGAAAAAAGCGTCCTCCTGGGCGGCTATCTGATCGACCGCCTGAATTAGAGTTGAGGCGGAAGAAATGATGTCATTGAGCCTGTCTTTAACCATCTGAGTGTAAAGAAGCTGTTTGGCATATTCCCATTCATAAAGGGCCTTGGCTTCATCCAGGCCTTCGTAACATTGGAGCCGGATAAGTTCTCGATCCAGGCTGCGGGCTATAGCCTTGGCCAACTCCGTCTTGCCGACACCCGCCGGTCCCTCAACTAAAACCGGCTTTTGCGTCGCCGCGGCCAGAAAAACAACCGTAGCAATTTCCCTGGAGGGAATGTATCCGGCCTTAATCAGTCTTGATTGAACATCCGCAACACTATCATATTTCATGAATAACTTAATCCCTTCTGATACCAATTCGCTTGTAAGTTACCACCTTGCAGGCGGTAATTACCGGCAAGGTAAATTTTTGATTTGCTATGCGCTCCCCTGCGGGATGCGCTTCCGGTCTTTGGCTAACTTTGTTGGCTACGTCGTCGGCTTCCTCAGCGTATGTACAATACGCTTCCGGCACCTTCTCCTTGCCGCCTCGTTATCCTTTGAAAGCGAAATGGTAAAATATTTTGTAAATAATAGGTGATTTATAATTGTATGTCAATCACGAATAGGAACCCAAAGCAAGCTGCGGGATGAATTCAACTTACAAATATTACGGCACTGCGTTTATAATATTTGAGTTTCATTCATTCGACCAGCAAGCTTCCGTACACTTTGTTTCTGAAGTTTGGCTCCCTGATCCCGCGTCGCTTAGCTCCTGGGATAATTCGACTAAGGCTTCAAACTTCACTTCATTCGTTTTCAGCTAGTCTCATTAAAACTGGCGGACAAAAAGTTGGGGCGATGTCGATGTTTTGTCGTCGGACCTGAAGAGTGTTTATTACGGATTGAAATCCTGCATTCTCGTCGAGGTTGACAATAAATTAAATGTTCCTGTCCGTTATTTCACAATCCAAACTTTCTTGATAACTAGCGAAATGACAAAAATCCGCGATTATATACTTGACTTGCCAGATCGTTCTTCATATACTCCCGCGACGATTAAGGAAGTTATTATCGATTCAATAAAATATATTATTTCACGGAGGGATGTGATGTACCAATTAACAAAGCCGGATAATGTTGTGGAAATACTGGAAAAATCAGTTGCCAAATTTCCACAGAGACCTTTTCTTGGAACAAAAAATAAGTCATTGCAACAATATGAATGGATCACTTTTGCTGATTTTGGAAAACGCGTGGATAATGTCAGAAGCGGTTTGAGTCAACTGGGCATTAAAAAAGACGATGCAGTCGGCATTATCTGCAACAACAGCACAGAATGGGCGATATGCTTTTTTGCCACTAGCGGCATGGATGCGCGGTTTGTTCCCATGTACGAAGCCGAGCTGGCGCAGGTTTGGAAATATATTATCAATGACGCTCAAATTAAAGTGCTCTTCATCAGCAAGAAAGAAATATACGAAAAAATAAAAGATGTCGTTAATTCAATACCGACGTTAAAAAAAGTTATCGTGATGGAAGGCGATGGGCCGGATACGATGGCGGATCTGGAAAAGAAAGGCGCAGCCAAGAAAGTTAAAAGCATATATCCGGATCAGTCTTCGATCTGTATCCTGATTTATACATCAGGAACGACCGGCGATCCGAAGGGGGTGCTTCTTTCTCAGGCAAACATTACGTCCAATGCTCACGCCGTAACAGTTTGCTTCCCTGAACTGAATGAAAACGATAGTTCATTATCCATCCTGCCCTGGGCTCATGTTTTTGGACTCGGAGAACTTGTTGTATACTGCCTTTTGGGCGGGTCCAGTGGTCTTGCGGAAAGCGCAGCGACCATCGGCGCTGATTTAACCCTCGTTAAACCGACATTCATGACTGCCGTTCCCAGAGTCTTTAATAAAGTATATGACGGATTATGGACGAAGATGAACGAAGAAGGCGGGTTGGCCAAGACGTTATTTATCATGGGAGTGGAGAGTGGAAAGAAAAAACGGGAACTGGCGGCACAGGGTAAATCATGCTTTAAGACTAACCTGAAATTTAAAATTGCCGATGCTATAGTTTTCAAGAAAATCAGGGAGAAGCTTGGCGGCAGGTTAAAGGGCTCCATGACAGGAAGCGCCATGATGAATCCGGAAATTTCTCATTTTTTCTGGGATATGGGTGTCCCTCTTTATGACGCTTACGGATTAACCGAAACATCGCCCGGTGCAACCATGAACCGTCCGACGAAATACAAGATCGGCAGTGTGGGTCCCGCCATGGGTCTGGGCAAAATCGTGATCGACAAATCGGTTGTCGGGCCTGACGCTAACGATGGGGAGATCATAATTTATGGACCTAACGTGATGAAAGGGTATCATAACAAACCTGAAGCCACAAAGGCCGTTATGACGCCGGACGGCGGATTCAGGACAGGAGACCGGGGACGTCTGGACGAGGAAGGCTTCCTGTTTATTACCGGAAGGCTCAAAGAACAGTTTAAGCTGGAAAATGGTAAATATGTATTTCCTGTATCCATTGAAGAAGACATCAAGCTGAACCATTATATTGAAAACGCCATGATCTATGGGGAAGGTCGTGAGTTTAATGTCGCCCTGATCATTCCGGACTTTGCGGCCCTGGATAAATGGGCTGAAAAAAATAAATTGCCGAAGGACCATGCAGAGCTGTTGAAAAAGGAGGAGACAAAGAAATTCCTCGAAAATGAAATAGTGAGTGCATTAAAATCAACCTACGGAAGCTATGAAATCCCCAGGAAATTTATATTTATTGATCAGCCTTTTTCACTGGACAACGGCATGCTGACGCAGACCATGAAACTGAAAAGGCGCGTTGTTCTTGAAAAATATAAGGATCAGATTGAGGCATTATACGCTAAATAGAATTTAATCACGGGTATAACACCCTCCGCTGCGCGGGATTAAATGCACCTGCTCCCTTTATTTAGACTTTTACACTTTTGTTTCCACGAGATGTACTCCGACAGTTTTTTGATCGCGTCGTTGGGTGTATTGAAGAATTCCACACCTGCCTCATAAGACTCATCCTCAAAGACGACTTTTATCCATTTTACTTTTCCGATGACGGTTATAATTTGGCGCAGAGTCTTTAATGTCATTTCTATCATGAGGAGGGTATTGACGGGCAAAAAAATATGGGCATGAATTCCAGCACCGGAAACAGAAATATCCTTGCTGTGATTATAGATGATTTTTTCTTTAGGAGAATTTCCTCCTCCGGAGACGATAGTTATGGTGATCTCATTCTCCTCCTCCAGTCGCGGCTTTTTTCTTCTTTCGTCCATAACAATCCACTCCTCGTTTTATACCCTTCACTTCCGGGCAATTCAAACCCTGAAAGTTTCCAGGAGTTATTATCTCAACAGGTTATGCAAAAGACATGGAATTTTATTGATAAAATATTGCTTCTGCAATGATACTATTCTTTATGAATCGAAGTCCTGCATTTTTGTCGAGGTTGACAATAAATTAAATGTACCCGCTCCCTATTTATTTTTTAATAAAACCGGAAAACGCTCCTATATTTATCCAATTGAAATGATCTGTCAATCATTCCATGAAATGATTGACCTTGTCGCGCAGTACATCACTCTCACACAGAAAGGACAAATGACCGCAATCGCCGGGCAGCTCAAAGGTATCGGCATGCAGGTACTTGGCGAGCGCTTGGGCCGGTTCGGAATTGACCGCAAGATCCTGCTGCGCCCAAATTATAAGGGCTTTTGCCCGTATGGTTTTTGCGGCAGGATCTATCATTTCTCCGAAGGAGCTGTAGATATCATGATCCATGATGGCTTTCAACTGCCATGCCCAATCGAATGCGTTGCGTTTCATGAAGCCTTTTTCTTCTTCGGCAAGAAATTGCGAAAAAGATTCAGGCGTCGTATGAGACGTAATGTAACGAGGTGTTCTTAAATGTAGATTATGGATGGCTGCCACTGTTTTCATGGCAACCTTTTCCCCCTTTTGTTTTCCCCTGTTGGCATCGATGGCACTTAGTTCCGCCTGCCACAGAAGCAGATCATACGAAGTTAGTCTCGGCGATCCAACAATAGCAACTGCTTTATTCAGGAAGTCGGGATAGGAAACCATCCACTGATAAGCCATCATTCCTCCCATGGAAATACCGATTACTCCATAAAGACGGGACAGATGCAAATATCGGTTGAGAAGGAGATGCTGCGCATTCACTATGTCTTTAATGGAAAACCGCGGAAAGGCCTGATCAGGCTGATGCTTGCTGTTAGAAGGTGAAGAGGATACGCCGTTGCCGAACGCATCGACGGCTACAATAAAGTATTTTGAACTGTCAGCCATTTTCCCCGGCCCGATGAATCCTAAATCAATCAAATCCCGGGTTGTCCCGGCAAGCCAGGTGGAAAACAGCACTGCGTTGGATTTGTCGGAATTCAAAACGCCAAAGGTGCGATAAGCTATACGACAGTTCCGAATTACCTGGCCATTTTCCAGAGGATAATCACCCAGGTTTGCAAACTGAAGGGTGTCCTGAGCAAGGGCGCCACTGCTCCATAGAAACAACATCACTATCATGATGTAAATGCGGATTAAACTTTTCATGTATCAATATCCTTTAAAACAGGTTAGCCCCTACATGATAGGTTATTTCTTTTCTTCTCCTTTTACAATTTGAAATTAAATGTACCCGTCCCTTTTATTTCACATATACCTTGCTGTGGTATGGAAGTTTTATAAAATTTCTTCAATACCGAGAGGATATTTCGACAAAACCTCGCAACCGCCTTTTACGATTACAATATCATTTTCATAGCGGAAGCCGATATTCTCTTCCGGCGCGGCATACTGCATAGCGCAGACGACCATTTCATTTTCCTGATATACGTGATCCTGATCAGTCCAGTACGGAAGGTCAGGATTAACGATTGCGCCTATACGCCACTCGTCGCCGAAAAGACCGATCCCGTGTTCACAGGCGGGCTGGATAAAATCACCGCATCCGCGCGATTCCGCGAAGTTCATCATCAGTGCGGCAAGCGTTCCGGGAGTTGTACCGGCACGATAATTATCAATTACTGTCTGAATAATCGCGACAAAATTATCCGCATGCCAGCGCTGACGTTTTGTTGCCGGCCCGATCAGATAATTGTGCGAGTGGTCGCCCAGGGCAAGTTTAAACATCGCGTGAAAATCAAGCATAAGCGGTTCACCCGCTTTTATCTCTTTGGTTGTAGGAGGCGTACATGCGCCAAGCCCTGTGCGGTATCCGCTGGAAATTTCATTGAGCCCGGCAAAATTCCACTCAGAAACGCTGCCCGCTTTGCGCATCGCCAGCGCGGCGATACCGGCAATCACGGTTTCAGTCATTCCTTTGTATCCGCCTTTTTCCAGCGCCGCCCGCGCCGCCTTGTGACCTTCGTCGACAATAATCGACGCGGTACGGAAACGTTCAATGGTGCCTTTGTCTTTGATGAGAGAAAGAGCATCAATAATGTCGTGCGAGTTTACCCATTCAAAACCGGGAAGTGCATCTTTAAAATGCGTGTATTCCCAATGGGTAAGATTCCCTTCGGCTGTGTAGGTAGAAATACCATCCTCATAGCCGATGCGTCCTTTTTTAATGTCGAGTTCGTCTTTTATATAATCAGTTATTGCGGAAACCTGATCCATACCACCCATGGGGCCGTAGGCTCGAACATGGTCGCTGTCAAGCCATGTCTCATCGCCCACACGCATGGCATCGACAACAAACGTAAAATAGGTGGGCTGTCCTTCCGGCGGAATGATAAGATAACTTCTCCACGGACAGAATGTATCCATCACAAAACTCATTGTCCGTATGCGCGAACCGAGATACACGTCAATGCCACGCTTATGCATCTCTGTCTGTATAGCCTTAACCCGTCCCGGATTGTCTATATAATACTTGTCTTGGGGGTCTAATATTCTGGGCATAATTTATCTCCCTTTAGTTAATACTGAGTTGGTATCTGAGACAGAACCTTATTAAGACGGTCTGACACGGCTGCGAGTTTGAGCGCTTTGGCCAGATTACCTTTGAGTTTAAGTCTTCCGGTCATGAGAGCCTTTTGTGCGCCAAGTTCCGCGCGGGAAATTCTGGCGAAAGTTTCATAATTGCCGATGATTCTAAATTCCGCCTGTGGAGGCTCGCCAGTCCCCGTTTCCACACGGGTTACTTTTCCTTCTTTGCATTCGACAAAAAGAAAGTGTTCCACCCCATCAGGACAATTTTTATAAATATTGGACATAGATGTGGTAACATTATTCATTTTCTCCGGTGGGAGTTCTGCCTGGAGCCGTTTAAGCGCTTCATCGCGCCATGACGGGCTCAAGTATGCGTGTAGATCTGCCATATTGATTCCTCCTGCTTTTTATTTGTGAAACTCCAATTCTAATGAAACTCAGATATTACAAGCGTAGTGCAGTAATATCTGCAAGTTGAATTATCCCACGTGCGAAGCTAAGTGGGACTGTACCCCGCAGCTTGCTGCGAAATGTTTCCAACGCTTGCTTTTGGGTTCATACCGTGATATCTGCCGGGCGGTATGGATGTGCTGTCCGGATAGATTTCATTTACATTTCCTCTGCCCTTAAACGACGATTTAATAATAAAATTCTTTTGTTATTGGGAATTATAAGATCAAAATATTGGCATGTCAATATAATAAAAATCACAAAAAACGGGGGTAATGTCGATGTATGTCATCAGGCGTGAATTTTGTTTGTTATGGAGTGAAGTCCTGCATTTTGTCGAGGTTGATTTTTTATGGACGATGGGAATGTTTCAATAAAAAACAATGTTAAAATTTTTCAAGATCATCCAATCGCTGGAATCAGTATTTTAGCATATCACTTCATCCTGCTGAACAAAACGCTTCCCAACAGAAACATAATTACAGCAAAGAAAGTGATGACGCCGAAGTCGATATAAAAAGGAAAAGTATTCACATTGAGCAGAGCGCCGCGGACACCGTCCACTGCGTAGGTCAACGGGTTGAGCTTGACCATGCTCCGCAGCCATAGAGGCAGCTTATTATCCACCGGGAAAAGAGCGCCGGAGAGGAAGAAAAGCGGAAAGACAACAAATGCCGAAACAACCTGAAAGCCTTCCAGGCTCTCCAGCAATGAACCGATAGCCAACCCCAGAGAAACAAGCGCGATTGATGTTATCAGCAAAAATAATAATGCCAGCGGGATTCCCCAGGGATTGACTGAAGGAAATAAAAACGAGAAAATAAAAAGGATAAGAATCTGCAAAGTAACATCCGTGCAGCCGCCCAGCACTTTACCCATAAAAATACTGATGCGCGATACCGGCGCTACCAGAACAGCCTTAAGCACGTCCAGCTTCCGGTCCCAGACAATATAAAGTCCAAAAAATACCGATCCGAAAAGCACCGACATGGTCAGAATGCCCGGGTAAATGTAATCCCGATAATTGATATCGCTGATATTGACGCTGGCTCCCACACCGCTGCCGAAAAGGAATAGCCACATCAGCGGCTGAACAACGCTGGAGACAATTCTGCTTTTTTCCCGCTGGAATACTTTAAACTCGCGCCACCATAAGGCGTAAATTCCCATCAATTCTTTTTGCAGACGATTATCGCTCATCGGTTTATTTTCCCCTCTGGCGGTAACGCGCCACGGAGTCAACCCAACTGCCGGAGTCTTCCGGTGAATCTTCCCGGATATCGTGACCGGTCAGTTTGATAAAGACATCATTGAGTGTCGGCACTCTTGTTTCCACGCATTCAACATGGGGAATGATGTAAAGCAGTTCCGGCAGGTGGAGATGGGCATCCTTCATGGTTATCTCCACAGCGCCATCATTTATTTTCACGTCTTTTACATAAGGCAGGGCTCGTATCTTTTGCAGGGGTGGCTCCTTTGCCAGAATAACAACCAGATCACCGCCCATGGATTCCTTGAGATTATCCGGAGCATCCAGCGCCATGATCTGCCCGTGGTCGATAATACCCACGCGGTCGCACACGAGCTGCGCTTCTTCCATATAATGGGTGGTCAGGACAACCGTGGTTTGCTCTTTTTGCGCCATTTTTTTGATGTAATCCCAGGTGCGGGCGCGTGTCTGTGGGTCAAGGCCAAGCGTAGGCTCATCCAGAAAGAGCACCGCCGGTTTATGCAAAAGGCCGCGCGCTAGCTCCAGCCTGCGGCGCATTCCGCCCGAATAAGTACGGGTTATATCTTTACTGCGCCCTTGAAGATCAACAAGCTCCAGCATTTCCGTTATTCTTTTTTCCCGCTGTTTGGCAGGCACACCATAGAGGCGGGCATGAAGTTCAAGGTTTTCGTGGCCGGTAAGAACCGTATCCAAAGTTGGATCTTGAAAAACGATACCCACCCGGCGCCGGACTTCGGCTGGATTTTTTACGACATCAAAACCCGCCAATGTGGCACTGCCTGAAGTCGGCCGGACAATAGTACAGAGCATCCCAATGGTTGTAGTCTTTCCTGCTCCGTTAGGACCCAGCAGCCCGAATATCTCACCTTTCTCGATATTCAAATCGATGCCGCGCACAGCTTGAATCTTGTCGAAAGTTTTGGTCAGGGTTTTGATTTCAATAATTGACATAAAAAATTGTCACCTTGCTAAGCTTCAAAAAGTTATCGAATTAGTGAGCTGGTACACCGGTCCCTTTTATTTTCGAAGATGGGATTTATGCAAAGGGGCGGGTTTACAGCCCGCCCCTTCCGTACACATGATAAAAAAATAGTATCTGCTTAAACTATTTTTTTGATTTTGCCTTGGGCGCCGTTGGTTTCTTGGGCGCGGGTGCTGCTGCAGAAGGATGCTTCACGTCCAGTAACTCCACTTCAAAAACCAGTGTCGCACCACCGGGAATAATCGGCGGTCTGCCCTGGTCGCCGTAAGCGATATCCGAAGGACACACCAGTTTGGCCTTGCCGCCGACTTTCATCTTCCCGACGCCTTCCGTCCAGCAGGGAATAACCTGTCCCAGCGGAAATTCCGCAGGCTCACCGCGCTTGACGGAGCTGTCAAATTCCTTGCCGTCAATCAAAGTCCCGGTGTAGTTAACCTTGACAATGTCCGACGCTTTGGGTTGAGCGCCGGTTCCGGCTTTGATTTGCCGGTAAATAAGACCCGAAGCCATCTTCTGCGCGTCTTTTTCCTTGGCGGCATTCTCTAAATAGGGTTTGGCCAATTCTTTTTGCTTTTGCGCGGCGGCCTGCATCCTTGTTTGAAGCAATTGACTGATGTTCTGCTTGTAGGCTTCCGGCTCTGCCGTAAGCTTATTACCGGCGGCGAAATCGGTCATGCCCTGCTTGACAAATTCATACTCTTCAGCGGACAGGTTAAAAACGGACAGCCTATTTGCCAAGTCAGCACCCAGCGCGTAAAGAGTCTTCTGGTCCTCAGTTTGCGGCACGACGGCACATGCCGGAACAGCCAATAGTAAAACAAAAATACAAATGATAAGTTTCCGCATAGAATTCCTTTCTTGAAGCATGATTTATTTGGTAAGATGTTTCTTATTCACGAGTGAACTATAAAATTGTCGGTCCTGTATGTCAACCACAAATATTTTACCCCAAAGCAAGCTGTGGGATGAATTCAACTAACAAATATTACCGCACTGCGTTTGTAATATTTGAGTTTCATTAATTCCATTTGCGCTTCAAATCCCGCGTCGCCTAGCTTAGGGGATAATTCGACTTGTAAATTTCAGTTCACTACATTCCTGAAATTTTAGTCTCATTATTTCGTTTTACTCATTTTCAGCGAATGTCATTAATTCCACTTACGCTTCAAACTTCACTGCGCTCATTTTCAGCGAATGTCATTAATTCGACATGCAAGCTTCAGCTTGTGACCTCACGTGACCCCGAGTGACCTTTAGGTTATTCAGGTTATTAGGTTATGAACTTTGTTTCTGAATATGGTGTCATTAATCCCACTTCGCTTCGNNCAAACTTCACTTCGTTCGTTTTCTGCGAGTCTCATTAAAACTGGCGGCAAAAAGCTCCCATTGTACTTCTTATGCCGTTGGCATGATACCCTGTACGATTTCGTCGTTAATGACTTTATCCTCTCTCATCATGTCCCAAGCTATCTGTAAGCCGAGTACGCGATACACCTCAAATTGTTTTTCATCAAAAAATTTGATCGCTTGTCGGCTCCTCGGAAAAAGAAGGATGTTGCGCGTTCCTTCCACACGAACGGGTTTTTTCCGGCATGATAGAAATGATTCCCGCCAGGTGGTAGATGGTATCCACACCGTCCAGCGCAGGTTGTAGCGAGGCGGGGTCGAGCACATCGCCTTCGACGCGCTCAATGTCCAAGTCCCGGATGGACGGGGTGTCTTCTCCTCTCCAAATCAGGGCGCGGACTTTCTCGCCCTGGTTCAATAATTTACGCACAAGAGCATTCCCGAGGTGTCCGGTTGCACCAGTAACAAAAATCATTATGGATCATTAGTGTATGCGTTATATCACTACCGCGACAAAAGGACTTTCCCGAGNNCGATAAAATTTCTGCACCTTGTATTCTTCAATGTATCCGTATCCGCCGTGAAGCTCCACTGCAAGATTGGCACAGAATACCGCTGTTTGCCCGGCAAGGTATTTTGCCATTGCGGAGAGGTGATAATCAGGCTTACCGGAATCAAGCAACCATGCAGCCTTGTATGTAATATTTCGCAGGGCCTCTATCTTGATCCACATCTCGGCAAGCTTTTGCGATGTAATCTGGAATGAGCCCAGCGGCTTCCCGAAAGCAGTTCTTTCCTTACAGTATTTGACTGACTCGTCCAGACATGCCTGGGAGAGTCCCAATCCCTGGCCCGCCACCATCACCCGTGTGGTGTCAAAAAAGTGCATGAGCTGGTGGAATCCAGCCCCTCTCTTGCCGATAAGGTTTCCCTTTGGAACCCTCACTCCATCCAGTGCTATTTCTGCCGTGTCGCTGGCTCTGATACCCAGCTTACCTCTGATCTTGGTTTTCGTGATCCCCGGTGCATCGGCAGGTACGATAAATTGGCTGAAGCTTTTGTGAACTTTCTGGTCAGGATCGGTAATGGCCTGTACCACCATCCAGTCACACACGGTGCCGTTCGTGATGAACATTTTATTGCCGGTGATTAAATAGTCATCACCATCCTGAACAGCCCTTGTCTTGTAACCTGCCACATCCGTGCCTGCGTTCGGCTCCGTGTAGGCTCCGGCACATACCGTTTCCCCCGCACAGATCGAAGGAAAGTATTTTTCTTTCTGCTCTTGTGTTCCATAATAGTACAGATTTTCACATCCGAATGTGGCGGCAGTGATGTTCAGACCTATGCCCATACATACCCGGGCAATCTGTTCTGTTATGATGGTGTTACCGAGAAAACCGCCGCCGCTTCCTCCATATTCCTCAGGTATCCAACAGCCGATTAAACCATTAGCGCCAGCCTTCTTGCGAATCTCAGGGGTATACTTTTCTTCCTCGTCTGCCTTCTGTGCCACAGGCTCTACTTCCTTGACAGCAAACTTGTATGCCATGTCGGCGAGCATTTTCATTTCGTTTGACAATTCAAAATCCATTTTTATCTCCTTCTGATAATTTTTAAGTACCTTTTAAACTGTACGACTATACATTTTCATATTATCCATAATTCTGATCTTTCAGAAGCTCCCTCGCAATAACAAGCCTCTGTATCTCAGATGTGCCTTCATATATGGAAGTGGCTCGGGCATCACGATAGAGCCTCTCTACCTTGAAGTCCTTGAGATAGCCATACCCGCCATGGATCTGCAACGCGAGATAGGCACTCTTGTTCGCCAATTCCGAAGCAAAAAGCTTGGCCATGGAGGCCTCTTTTGTGAAAGGCATGCCCTGGTCTTTTCTCCATGCAGCGGACAAGGTAAGTAAGCTCGCCGCCTCAATCCCTGTCCCCATGTCAGCAATCATCCACTGGATGGCCTCAAACGAGCTGATGGCCTTGCCGAATTGTTTTCGTTCCTTGGCATATCTGATGCTTTCATCCAGACAGGCGCGGGTGATGCCTAAAGCCTGCGATGCTATACCGATGCGGCCGCTATCCAGGGCTGTCATAGCTATCTTGAATCCTATACCTTCCTTTCCAAGAAGGTTTTCCTTCGGAACCTTGCAGTCCTCGAAGAGAAGCTCTACTGTATTGGAAGCCCTCAACCCCATCTTATCTTCCCGCGTGCCTATGGAAAATCCGGGTGTGCCCTTCTCAACAATAAAAGCCGAGAGACCTTTGCTGCCTTTTTCCGGGCCGGTCCTGGTAATGAGATTCACTACATCAGCATACTGTCCGTGGGTAATGAAAGTCTTTATCCCGTTGATCAGATAATAGTCTCCTTTATCCTCTGCCTTTATAGAGAGGCTCCCGGGATCTGATCCGGCGCCGGGTTCAGTGAGAGCAAAACATCCAAGCAGCTCTCCCTGGGCAAGCTTAAAAAGGTATTTAGCCTTCTGTTTTTCATCACCGAATTTGAGTAACGGCTCGGTAGAGAGATTGGCCACGGACATTGTCACTGCAGTTGACGCACACGAGTAAGCTATTTCCTGGAGCGCCAGGCAATAGCTTACCGCACCGGCACCAACTCCACCATACTCAGCAGGCACCATCATTCCCAGCAGGCCGAGTTCACCCATCTTCTTGACCACGTCCATGGGGAATATCTCTTCCTTGTCCCTTTTGGCAGCCTCAGGCTCTAATTCCTTCCTGGCAAAATCTTTGGCCATGAGTCTGACCATTTTCTGTTCTGCAGTCAGTTGAAAAGACATGTTCCCTCCTTACGGCACATATATGACAACCAGTAGCTCTGCCTTTTCCCGGGTTGGATTGCTGAGCTTATGGGAAAGGGAGGAATCAAAGCTGATGCATTCCCCTTTCTTCAAGGTTGAAGTGTTCTGACCCACCTGAATCGTGAGACCNNTCCGGATCAATGGTTACACGATAAGCCCTTAAGTGTTTTTCCTCTCCGGGCGTGGTAAGAGGCGCATACGCATACGATGCAACTCTCTTCTTGTGGCTCTTTGTCCTTCGCTTGGATGCTTCTTTATTACGATCTTCCTGTAATTGATCCATGTCGACCTTGAGGACGCGGCCCAACTGGAGAACTACCGCAACAGGCGGGGCTGTTTTTCCTTCCTCAATCTCTTTCAGGAAGTCAACCGTATAACCAGTATCGTGCGAAAGAACATCCAAACTGAGACCTTTTGCCTCTCTCAGTCTTCGGATTCTTCCACCAAAGGATTCTTCGGTTTTTTTTATCATACATCTCCCTTCATATCTTTTAAGATTACAGCGAGCTGAAATGAATTATCAAGAGCATATCATCAATTAATGTGAAAAAAATGCCTTTTGTCTACTTCAATTTAGCGCTGTTAAATTTCGCAAAAATCCAAAACGGCACACCGAGCGGATTAAGACTTGTATACTTCTGTTTCCGTAAAATGTAATCCTCAATTTTCTGGATCGCTTCGCTGGATGTATCGACGAATTCCACTCCCGCCTCAAAAGACCCATCCTCAATGTTGAATTCGATCCATTTTACTTTTCCGAGGGCGGTTATCTTTTGGCGCAGACTCTCTAATGTTAAATCTATCTTGAGGAGGGTATCGACGGGCAAAGGAATATTGCCCTGAATTTTAATGCCGGACTCAGAAATATCCTTGCTGAATTTATAACGGATTTTTTCTTTAGGAAGATTTTCGTCTTCGGAGACGATAGTTATTGTGATCTTGTGCTCTTCGTTCAGTCGTTCCGCCTTCCTTAGTTCGTCCTCTTTTTTTTGTTCCGTCCTCTTTTTTACGTTTTTCTTCGGTCGTTTCGCTTTCCTTTTTTCGGCCATTACGATCCATTCCTCCTTTTTTTATTCCAGAATGTCCGTTTTTCACCCTTAATTTCCGAGTGATCCAAACCCTGAATAGGTTTCGAGAATTATTATCTCAAGAGGTTATGCAAAAGACAAGGAGTTTTTGATAAGAGCGATAATCAATTTCAGGAACGGATGAACAAATCCGCTGGATAGGTGACCGGAGCAAGGGTTCTATATTCCCAGCTTAGCGAGCATTGTGCAGAAGTTATTGATAATCTCCACTAGACCTGGATGAGATACTTCGAAGCCCTGAACCGATGAGGTCAGACCTTTAATCGACAAATTAACGAGATCCGGACTCTTTTCGCTGCGTGTAGCTTCATTGGCTGATAATTCGGCAAATCCTGCGATGCTTTCCGCCTGCTCATGGTGAGTCTGGGAAAGGCCGGCAATTTCCTTCCTCAGGGTTGTCAGGAGGGTCAATAGCTCGGCCTTGTCACTCTCTTTGACCGTTTTGCTCTGCTTCAGCCTCTCTTCAATTTTGTCAAGACGATCCTGAATCATTTCCTTCCACCTTTATTCGCCTTCATTCCAAATGTTCCCCGAACCTCTCCGCCACACAGTTAAGATAATACGATGGGTGGTCTTGTATGTCAACCACGAATATTATACTCCCAAATTAAGCATCGATATTTTAAGTAGAACAAGAAACTAAAGAAGTTCGGTGAGCTTTTTTAAACCGGCGACGGGGTTTGCCTTCCAGTGAAAGCGGATTACTCTTCGTCCCGCGTCTTTTAGCGCCTGCCAATCGCCTTGAGCCTGGGCGGCTTTCAGCGCGCCGAAGGTGAGAGTTGAATCCGCAACGCCGATGCGATCGGGTATCCCTATGTCCAACAAATCATCAGCGGTCAACTGAATGAATAAACCATTTCCGGAATCGCCTTTGTGTAATTGTCCGGTGGAATGCAAATACCTTGGCCCGTAACCAATTGTTACAGCAAGTCTATATTTGGCAAAAATCGTCTCGCGCAGCTTCTGCAGCGCTTCATCTACTTCCGGCGTTGGGCTTAAATAAACCTGCAAACAAACATAATCATCTTTCGCGGTTTCAGAAAGAAAAATTTTCAACGCTCCGGCAAACGCAGCAGCCGGTGGTCCACCATAAATGACGCATTCCTGAGTTGTCGATGAAGGCAACTCTGAAAGCATCTCTTTCTTTTCGCGGAAAAGCGCAATCGTCCGGCGGGTGTGTGCTTTTGTTGCTTCGACGTCCGGCTGATCAAAAGGGTTAATGCCCAAAATGTGCCCGGCCACGGCTGTGGCCATTTCCCAAAGAAACATTTGACCGCCCAAATCATAAGGATCATTGGGCTTAATAGAAATTACCGGATGTCCGGCTGCGGCAAGGCCAGCAATCTTTGGCGAATTATCGTCTGCCTCATTTTGAAAAAAGACAAATACGCGATCCTGTCCGTAAACACGCGGGTCTGCCAATGGTTCATCTAAAACAGGCAGGATTCCTTTTCCTTCTTTTCCGGTGCTCTCCGCTATAAGCTGTTCCAGCCAGTTGCCCAGAGGAGCCCACTGCGGCGACATGATAAAAGTAATTTTATTTCGGCCTTTTTGCGCCAAGGTACCCAGAGTGGCGCCTAAAACCGCTCCCGTGGCGGCAAACTCGCCGGAAAAGTTTCCCTCCTTTTCTCTTTTCGCCGCGGCTATTGCATTTAGCAGGAGTTTTTCCACATCAACGCCGATAATCGCCGCGGGAACTATGCCCGGCATGGAAAGAGCCGAATAGCGTCCTCCGATATTTGAATCGCTTAAAAATACATGCTGTAAAAAAAGCTTATTGCTCAATTCCTCCAGAGAACTGCCTTTGTCGGTAATAAAGATAAAGTGACGGCTGGCGTAACTGCCCATTTTTTCCAGAGTCAAGTTATAGAAATAATGAAAGAGGGAAGTGATCTCCAGCGTTGTTCCCGATTTCGAGGAAACAAGAAAAAGAGTTTTTTCCAAATCCAGGCTTTGAGTAAGTTGGGAAATTAAAACCGGGTCGGTGGTATCCATGATATGCAATTGAGGATAGCCCGCCTCACTGCCGAATATTTTGTTGAATACTTCCGCGGCCAGGCTCGATCCACCCATTCCCAGTAAAACAACATCGTTAATGTTGCCCTTGATCAATGGTTCAAGAGTGGCGCGGATATAATCTATCTTTTCTAATGTCTCCGCGGGAGCATCAAGCCAGCCCAGCCGGTTGGTAATCTCAACCGGCACGGGTTTCCAGACGGTATAATCTTTTGCCCAGATGCGGGCAATAATATGGTCCCGGCGCATGGTATCCAACGCGCTTATAATTGAGTTTTGATATTCTCCCAGAAAAAAGGAAATATTAGCATCATCCATTTATTTTCCCCCGCTAGGCGCGCTGGAGTAATTCTTCCGCCGCCGCGATAATCTTGTCGACGGTGAACCCGAATTTTTCATAGAGAACCGGTCCCGGGGCGCTGGCGCCAAAACTATCCATGCCGATGATTTTTCCTGTGAGCCCCACGTAATGTTCCCAGCCAAGCCGGATTCCCGCTTCAATGGAGACGCGGGCAGTGATCCGGGGAGGCAAAACGCTGTCACGATATTCCTGCGGTTGGCAATCGAATATTTCCCAACTGGGAAGCGAGACAATTCTTACCTTCGTGCCATTTTCCGCGAGCTTGCGGCCAGCCGTTAGCGTTAAGGAAACTTCCGATCCTGTGGCGATCAAAAGCAATTCAGGGTTTGGCGCTGACTCCCACAAGATATAACCGCCGCGTCTCGCGCTGGATGCTGCACTGCATACGCTTCTATCCAGCACCGGCAGATTCTGGCGGCTGAACACAAGTGTCGTGGGGCCGCTGGTATTAGAAACAGCTATACGCCAGGCTTCCAATGTTTCATTGGCGTCGGCAGGACGGATCACGGTCATGTTGGGCACCTGACGCAGATTCATGATCTGTTCAATCGGTTGATGCGTGGGGCCGTCTTCTCCCACGCCGATGCTGTCGTGCGTGAAAACAAAGATCGCGCGCACACCCATCAGCGCGGCCAGTCGCATGGGCGGGCGCATGTAATCGGCAAAGGGCAGGAATGTGGCTGTATAAGGAATGATGCCGCCATGCAGCGCCATGCCTACGGCAATCGCGCCCATCGCGTGTTCGCGCACGCCGAAATGAATGTTGCGGCCGGCAAAGCTCCACGGGCCGCCAACCAAACCTTGTAATCCAGCAGAGGAGGTAGCAGGGCTTTGAAAATCGCCAAGGCCTTTTAGCCAGGTAAATGTGGAAGGATTCAGGTCGGCCGAACCACCGGCAAATTCCTGAACTTTAGCGGCGATTGCCTGCATTATCGTCTCCGATGCTTTACGCGTGGCGATATCTTTGGAGCCTGCGGGAAATTCGGTCAGAGCTGTTTCCCAATCCGATGGCAGTTCGCCATCCAGAGTGCGCAGAAATTCCGCAGCTATTGCCGGTTGTGTCTGCTTAAAGGAAGTCAAATCTTCCTGCCATTTATTTTCTGATTTTTTGCCGTGGGTGAGCGCTTTGCGGAAAAGTTTCCGCGCCTCGTCCGGCACAAAAAATGAAGGTTCCGCAGGCCAGTCCAGAGCGGCTTTGGCGCCCTTGAGTTCATCAGCTCCCAGAGGCGCGCCGTGCGCATCGCAGCTTCCCTGCTTGCAGGGCGCGCCATAACCGATTATCGATTGCACGCAAATTAACGATGGTCTGTCGGCATCTTTTTTTGCTTTTTTAATCGCCCGGTCGATGGCGGCAACATCATTACCGTCTTTAACTGTTTGCACCTGCCAGCCGTAGGACTTAAAACGAAGCTCAATATTTTCCGTGCAGGAAAGCGCCGCGGAACCAGCAAGCGTAACCTTGTTATCATCATAAAGAACGATTAACTTCCCCAGTCGTAAATGACCGGCCAAAGAGCAGGCCTCGCTAGCAACACCTTCCATCATGTCGCCATCGCCCGTCATTACGTAAGTGAAATGATCAACTAATTTCGCGCCATCGCTGTTGAAGCGCGCCGCCAGATGTGCTTCGGCAATGGCCATGCCCACAGCGTTAGCCAATCCCTGACCCAGGGGGCCGGTGGTGACTTCCACGCCGGGAGTGTGCTTGTATTCAGGATGGCCCGGCGTGCGGCTACCCAACTGACGAAAATTTTTAATATCGTCGAGCGTCAGGTCGTAACCGGTAAGATGTAGCAAAGAATATAAAAGCATTGAGGCATGACCGGAAGAAAGAACAAAGCGGTCGCGATCCGGCCATTGCGGATTTTTGGGATTGTGTTTCAGGTGTTTCGTCCACAGAGTAAAAGCGGCGGCGGCGGCGCCCAAAGGCATGCCGGGATGTCCGGATTTTGCTTTTTCAATGGCATCGGCAGCCAGAAAACGGATAGTATCAATGCACTTTTTCTCCAACTCGCTTTTGTCAGACATAAAGTCTCCTTAGAAAAAATATCAGATTATTCGTTCAGTGTGATAAATGTACTAACATATTTAAAAATATTTTAAAACTTTTCTTGAAATATATTTTAAATGCCATAAGTGTTTATGTTTATGACGATCTCCTTGTTCAATCGCATATATTTTCTTGAGAGATCGAGAAATGCATGCCGAAGATCAAGGTTGCTACACTCTCTCGACAAATAATCCGTGTTTCAATTGCCTAACAATTTCACGGATAACAATAAATTGTTAGGCAATATTTTTGTTGACTTATTGCCTAACAATATTTATAATCAACCAAAATTGTTAGGCAAATATCCGATATGAGCATCATAAAAGGCATATTAGAAGAAGAACTCAAAAGGCTGGAAGAACTTTCTTTTTTCTATAAAGAAAAGATCTCAAAAGCTCCTCGCGGATCTATATCGGTGAAGGAAAGGGGCGGAAAGCGTTATATCTATCTTGCACGTCGTGAAGATAAAAAGGTAATTTTTGACTATGTTGGAAAAGATGTCCCGGAAGTGCGTGATGCTCTCAATGAACGTATGCGACAAAGAAAAGAATATCAGGCAAAGCTGCGTCAGGTGAAGGAAAATCTCAAAGAAATAAAAAGGTCTCTCCGTGGAAAAAGAAAATGATTTATTTTTAACCATATTGATAAGGCTCGATAAGGAAGAGGTTCTCTTGGACATTATTCTAATAGGAGGCTGGTGTCCTCTCGTCTATAAGGAATACTTTGGCAATCCGGTGGAGATTTCCATGCAGCGAACAGCCGATCTGGATCTATTGGTTCCCAACCCTCCGCGCATACATAAAGATGTTGATGTCTCCTTGATTTTGGAAGAATTAGGGTTTGACAGGAAAGTGTCGCTGCTTGACGGTTATGAGAAGTATGTCCATCCGGATCTTGAAGTTGAATTTCTAACACCTGAAATGGGCAGAGGGAAAGGCAAGCCTTACAGAATTGATAAGCTCCACATAAATGCCCAGGGGTTGAGGTATCTGGATCTTATCCAGAGTCACACAATGAAAACTTCTTACAAAGGTGTATCGATCAATGTACCGGAACCAACTGTCTATGTTTTGCACAAGTTCATAGTAAGCGACAGGCGCAAGAAACCATTTAAACGGGAGAAGGATATTGAGACCGCCCGGCAACTTGGCGAATATCTTTTAGATCAAGAAAGTCAAAGAAATAAGATGCGGGAGATATATTTGAGCATGCCTGAAAAATGGAAGAAAGATCTGATTAAAATTGTAAAAGGAACTTCAGAAAAGATCTACACCTTTTTAAATTCTATAGGGAATTAACAACCTGATTTTTTTATTTGTGCCGTATATCAAAATGATTAATGCTCATGCTGCTTTTCCTATTGCTTCAGATTCGTATTCCGGAAACATAATGATAGCAGGATGGACGCCGAAGGCAACGGCCAGTTGCAGTGCCCTTTTTTTGCCGATGTTCAGTCGATTGTTTTCCAGCAAACTGATGTTTGTTGCGTTTATCCCGCAACTTTTTGCCAGGTCTTCCTGAGTCCAACCTTTTAATTCGCGAAGCATTTTTACAACTTCGCCGGTTGTTAAAACCGCATGCTGCTTCGCCGGTATAAAATCATTTTTTGCTGTCTTTTTCATAGTTCACCTTAATCCCGCGGCTTCAGCTGGGGGTGGAATGCGGTGGAACCCGCGGGAGGTCGCTTTGTTGTGGGAGCCTCCGGCTCCTGTCGAAAAGGGCTCCACTAATCATGAGCTGTTATTTCTATAACATAAATTGTGATAAAATCTTACACGAAAATAATGAACAACCCCGCCGCAAGCAGCGGGGTATCTTTTTGTATTATAATTATTTCTTCATCGCAAGCGACGGGGAATTTAACCCATAGAGATTAAAAATGTTGTAAAATAAAGGCCAAGAGATTATATATTAAAAAAATACTAAAAGAGGGTGAATTATGAAACTATATACAGCAGTAATTGAAAAATGTTCCGATACTGGTTTGTATGTTGGCTTTGTCCCCGGTTTTCCCGGAGCACATTCTCAAGCTAAAACTTTGGATGAATTACAAAAAAATCTTCAAGAAGTTTTGGAAATGTTGTTGGAGGATGGAGAACCTGAAATGGAAGCAGAATTTGTTGGCACGCAAACAGTTATGGTAAATTGATATGGGAAATATCCCCATACTTAAGCCAAAAGAAGTTATAACAATCCTTGAAAAATTAGGATTTCAAGAAGTTCGTCAAAAAGGTTCTCATAAACAGTTTCGTCATTCAGATGGAAGATTTACTACAGTTCCTGTTCATCAAGGCCGTGACATTTCACCTATTTTATTGAGACAAATCATCAAAGATATCCATTTGACCATCGAAGATTTTTTAATTTACAAATAACCAATCAAATACATCAAATTGATTTTCTCGTTGATACTCGCGAAAGCATTGTTATAAAGTCTGATGCAAAAAAGAAAAAATATTGTAAAATAAATGTCAAAAGATTATACATTAAAAACACTAATTTAGTTTATATTTATACTTGGGGAAACATAGTTCTAAAAAGCAGCAGATACATTGTTATTGTTTTGATCCAGAAAAAGTCCACTGAATGTGTGGTTATTCAGAAACTATAAAGAACTTGCTAGGTGCCACATGGTCAAATGTGTGAATTGCAGTGAGGAAATCAATGAAGCTTCCGGAATTCCAGAAGATCTCCGAAAACCATGTTCGAAGTGTGGTTCCTTAGGCCGTCACATGGAACTATTTTGTCAGGACACTTTCCAACTCGAAGATCACCTTTTAAAGCGGTTCAAACATGTAGAGTCATCATTAGCCGGAAAGCAAAAGATTCGATTAGATGAAATTACGGGAGAACAATTGAATAAAGGATCTGGGAAATGGGTTCAAAAGGAATGGTGGATTGATCGTGATCATAATCCCGCTTGGTACTATGAAAAAGTCACTGACATAGAAACAGGAGAGACTATCCGCTTTTGTAGCCAGCCCTTAAGTGAACACAAAAAACGCGGCTCTGCAAAAAAACAATGTACCTGACAATTCGCACCAGCGGACGCGGCACATATCGCTGCGCCACTGATGCCTAGCGTTTGGTGAAGAGAGGATAATATGAAAAATGCTACAGGCCCTAAATTCATTCGGTTCTGCCGGCCAATTCTTGAGGTAATGATTGAATCTGGGGGCACCGGAACTTCCTCGGAAATTGTTGACCGATCTCTTGAGATATCAAAGGTTTCGGAAGCAGAGCAGGAAGCGGTCAATAAGAATGGCCAATCACGTGTAAAAAACCAAGTTCATTGGGCACGCCAATATCTGGCGTGGGAAGGTTACTTGGATTCATCAAAGAGAGGTGTCTGGAGTCTTACAGATAAGGGCAAGTCAGTTAACCTCAAGACTTTCGATGCGATGGAGGTATTCAAGAACGTCCAAAGGAGACTTTCTGAGGCAAAAAAAATTAAGGGACAAGAGATCCCTTCGATGGAAGAACCGTTACCCAACAATATTGAGATACAGGATCATAGAACTAGACTACTTGATTTGGTCAAGTCATTGTCACCAGAGGGATTTGAACGCCTTAGTCAGAGACTCCTTCGCGAGTCTGGATTTCAGCACGTGACTGTTACCGGTAAGACTGGGGACGGGGGCATTGATGGTGCCGGGACCTTGCAGATTAATCCATTTGTAAGTTTTAACGTGCTTTTCCAGTGCAAGCGATATCAAGGGACGGTCACTCCTTCCCAAGTACGTGATTTTCGAGGAGCGATGATGGGTCGTGCCGATAAAGGCATTATTATCACTACAGGCTCGTTCACGCTTGAAGCCAAAAAGGAAGCAAGGCGTGACGGCGTCCCGCCAATAGAACTTGTGGATGGAGACATTCTCGTTGACATGTTTGAACGTCTTGAATTGGGGCTTATACCCAAGCGGACTTACGATGTTGATGAGAAGTTTTTCGATGACTATAAGTAAATGATCACTCTGCAACAGGGTGCTATGACCAAGCCGCAACACTCTGAAATCATTCCTCCCTCGCTTCGATTGGGCAAGTAAAAAGGAGGCATTAAATTGATCAGTCTTATGCCAACAATTTTCTTCGGACACGGCAATCCAATGAACGCGTTGTCGAAGAATAGCTACACCGAAGGCTGGGCATCCATTGGCAAATCAATTCCCCGCCCCAAGGCCGTGCTCTCCGTGTCTGCTCACTGGTACGTACCCTACTGCGCGGCAACCTCAAACCTTAACCCGCGCACAATCCACGATTTTGGCGGCTTCCCCAGAGAGCTTTATCAGATTGAATATCCGGCGCCCGGCAGTCTTGAACTGGCGCTACGTGTTAAAGATCTGCTTGCTCCTGTTTCGATAACCCTTGATGAACGTTGGGGGCTTGATCATGGAACATGGTCTGTGCTGAAATACGTCTTTCCGAAAGCGGATATTCCCATAGTCCAGCTCAGCATCAACCAAATGCAGCAGCCTTCGTTCCATTATGAATTGGGGGAAAAACTTGCGTCACTTCGGGAAGAAGGGGTTTTAATCATCGGCAGTGGCAATATCGTTCATAATTTGTCGACCTACTCATGGGGTGAAGGTGATGTTCTTCCTTTTGATTGGGCTGTGCGATTTGAGGAACATGTGCGAGAGTCGTTGATCAGAGGCGACGATGCGCCGCTGGTCAATTACCAGAGCTTCGGCCGTGACGCGATCATGTCCGCTCCGACACCGGAGCATTATCTGCCGTTGCTATATGTGCTTGGTCTTCGCCGGAAAAAAGAGAAGGTCAGCTTTCCGGTACAAGGGATCGATGGCGGCTCAATCTCGATGCTCGCTGTCCGGATAGGTTAAGGGCATCGAATCCAGATTAGAGGAGAATCATATGAAGAAATTAATTCTACAGGGACATTCAACATACGATGGCGCCGGAGTTAAGTTGAAGCGTATTTTCGCGCATGACCACACAAAACTTACCGATCCGTTCCTGCTCCTCGATCATTTCGGTTCAGACAATCCCGACGATTATATAAAAGGCTTTCCCTGGCATCCTCATCGCGGGATTGAAACAGTGACCTATATGCTCGGTGGAACGGTTGAGCATGGCGACAATATCGGTAACTCAGGCACGATCGGGCCGGGGGATATTCAATGGATGACCGCGGGCGGCGGTGTAATTCACCAGGAGATGCCGCAACCTTCCCAAGGAATGATGCACGGGCTACAGTTGTGGGTAAATCTGCCGGCGAAAAATAAGATGATGGAGCCGCGCTACAGGGGTATACTCGATAATGAATTGCCGGTAGTCAAGATACCGGGCGGAGAAGTGCTGGTCATAGCCGGCACTTACAAAAATGTAAACGGGCCCGTGCAGGAGCTGATAGTAGATGTTGAGTACCTGGATGTCCGGTTAAAGAAGGGCATGGCCCTATCCCATGCGGCTAAAAAAGGATACACCAGCTTTTGTTACTTGATCTCCGGAACAGGCGAGTTTGATGACACGAAACTGGAGCAAGCACAGTTGATTCTGTTCACGGATGCCGGCAGCATTGCCATAAAGGCGATTGAAAATATCCATTACATATTTGTTACCGGCAAACAGCTCAAAGAACCGATTGCCTGGGGCGGCCCGATCGTTATGAATACACAACAAGAGCTTGAACTTGCTTTCAAAGAGCTTGACGAAGGTACGTTTATCAAGAAAAAACCACGGGTATGAACTTCATGGACATCTGCAGATTCATACCCTCCGCTACGCGGGATTGTTCAACTGTCCAATTCTGCTGCGCTTCGCTTTCAGAATTGGAGTTTCACGAATAGAAAACAACCGGAAGGGGAGTTCATTATGAGTAAATACCAAATCGCCGTTGTCGTCGGAAGTCTTCGCAAGGATTCATTCAATCGCAAGTTGGCTAATGCCATTGTAAAGTTAGCGCCGCCGGAGTTCTCTTTCCAGCAGGTGCAAATCAGTGATCTGCCGCTATATAATCAGGACGACGACGCTAATCAGGCCGAGTTCGTCAAACGGCTGAAGAACGAAATCAAGAGCGCTCAGGGAATTTTGTTCGTTACGCCCGAATACAACCGTTCGATACCCGGAGTGCTCAAGAACGCCATCGACCACGCTTCGCGTCCTCATGGCCAAAGCGCCTGGACGGGCAAACCAGCTGGTATTTTGGGTGTCTCGACCGGTGCCACCGGCACGGCCATGGCGCAACAGCATTTGCGCAACATCCTCGCAGCTCTGAACGTACCAACGCTTTGCCAACCCGAAGCATTCATCCAGTTAAAGGACGGGTTGTTTGACGGGGCCGGCAACATCGGCGCGGACAGCAAACAATTCATGCAGAACTGGATGGACCGGTATATCACATGGGTGAAAAAGCACACGGCCTGATGCCTGATATCATTTCGCTTGGAAGCCGCCGCTTGCAAAGTGGTAACTTCCAAGCGAAACGGTATGAACTCTTATTTAATCCTGCTTGATGATCTGATTTTTCTAATAACCTGCCACATTAAGAATAACCATGCGCACAGCAAAATTATTCCGATAAACAATGCTCCATAGGTAATGGCGTTGCCGCCGGCAATCAGTTTTACCGGATTCATTGACGGCTCCGCCTGAATACGGCCTTCCGGTTTATGATATTTTTCCGGTATATCGGGAATGCCGTTTTTATTTGTATCCTTAAAAGAACGCATGTATTGGACAAGCGCTATCCACTCTTTCAATTCAGCTGCCTTGGGCGAATTTTTATCCGTGTAAATAATCGCCTGTTTTACGTCCGGCAAAGCGCGGCCGTTTTTATCTTTTGGCTTTATACTGATAAGTCCATGGGAAACCTCGGAGACATAATTGATCATTCCCGCCGTATATAAATTGGAGCAGACACGATACAGCTTTTGAGAATCAAGAGGTTCATAATCACCTTCTTCATCCTGCACGAAAACTTGCGTTACCCGGTCGAATAAAATTCGCTGTGGATTGAATTTAAATTTAACCCCCGAAACCTGCAAATGAGCGTCTACTTTTTTCAGCGGCGCCACGGATGTCTCTACCTCCAGAATATCTTTCAGCTCCTTGCCGTTGATATAAAAAGCCAACAGCGGATAACCGGCGACGCCGTCCGCACCGGTACCCGTAGATAGCACCTGAAAAGCGTCCGCGACGGTAATTTTCCCCTTCCGGAAAGAGTCTCTAATCAGCCCCAGCGGTTCCAGCACAAAATGAACATATTCATAATTTTTCCCCTCCGCCTTTTGTACGGCATAGCGGTAAGCGTCGGTAATCATGTTTCCCAATCCCATCTCCCGGGGATGGGCATAAGCAGAAGCCAGTGACTCCATATTAAAATCACTTTCAGCAATCACCTGATCAAAAGTCAGCCGATAGGCAGAAAGAAAATTCCGGTTAACAATGTTTTTGTAACCGGCAATATCTTTCGCGATAGTTATATTATCCGGAATACCGGCGGTAACATTTTGCAAATCGTATGCGGCAAGACGGATATCTTTTCCTTTGCTATACAAAATTTTCAAAACGCCCAGATTTTCACCATAGCGGCCGCTGGAAACGATAATGGTTTTACCGGTTATAATCGGCTGGGTTAAAATTCTATGGGTATGACCGCTGATAATCACGTCGATCTGCGGCACTGCCTTGGCCAATTTTTCGTCTTCCGAATACTCTTTAACCGGTGATGTTCCGGAGTGCGAAAGGCAAATGACAATATCCACCTTTTCCTTGTTTTTCAAAATATCAACGATGCGTTTACTTGTCCGAACCGGATCGGCAAAAGTCAGGGGTTTAGCAAATGGCGCATCGTGACCGGCATCTTTACCTATGATACCGAATAGACCGATACGGATGCCGTTTTTCTTGATAATCATGTATTCTTTTACCGGATAACTTTGGAACGCCTGCTTGAGTTCCGCGTCCCCCGGATCGTTCTTACTGAAAACAATATTGGATGCCGTAAGCGCTGGCAGGTGTTTGCTTTTAGACCGGGTTATCTGAAGCATTCTGGCCAAACCATCAGGATGGAAATCGAAATCATGATTTCCAAATGTTACAACATCGTAACCCATTTTCCCCATAAGTCTGAGTTCGGAGGCCTCTTGCAGAAAAGAAGTGTGGAAAAGCGTGCCCATGGAAAAATCTCCGGCATCAACAAGCAAAGTCTTATTTTGATGCAGCAGCCGCTGTTCTTTAATTAGATAAGCGAGCTTGGCATATCCTCCCTGTTGCATCTGATTGCCTTCTTCAGTTAAAATACGGTGAGGCAGAAAGTAAGAGTGTAAATCATGGGTAAAAAGAATTACTAATTCCCTGTCTTTGTTTCCGGCGACAGCTGAATTTCCAGCGAAAATGATGATTAACACCAAAGAAAAAATAAGCGCCGCGATTTTTTTCATGAGCTTCATAGTCATCATTTTTTTAACATGGTCCCTTATTTTTTGCACCAATGGCCGGAGACTACCCGCCCGCCACCGCAAAGCTAAAGGGAGTTTTTTAAAACTCTGGGCTTTTTTTCTTCGGGCAATAAACAGCCAGCCGCGCATATATCTTCACATTCACCGTCACAAGGCTCAATGTGAATGGTGATGGCGGATTCGGGAAATTTTTGTCCAATATTTTGTTCTAATCCTTTGGTAATGTTATGCGAATCAAGCACTGACATTTGCGGATCAACTTTGATATGAAATTCCACAAAGCGAACATTGCCGGCTTTGCGCGTCCGCAATTGATGAAAACCATTAATCGCCGGCTGATGACTGATTATATTGCGGATACAATCCTCTTCTTCAGGCGGCAGTTTAACATCTATTAAATCGAGGATAGACTGGGCTATTAGATTATAAGCTGCACGCAAAATAAGAACAGCGACAAACAGGGCGGCAACAGGATCAATCCAATTAATGTCGGATGCGGGAAAAAGTTTGTGCCCAGTCCAAATTATGCCCAGGCCGGCCATAACGCCTGCCGAGGTATAAACATCCGTGCGTAAATGACAGGCGTCAGCTTGCAAAGCAATTGAATCCGCTTCTTTACCTACCTGAAAAAGCTTTCGTGAAACAATATAATTAACAACAGAAGAAAAGAGCATGACCACAACCCCCCAGCCGGCATATTCCATGACTTGTGAGGAGCTTAATTTCTTCAGCGCTTCAAATATGATCCAAAACGCCGCAACAAAAATAAGTACAGCTTCCACAAAACCGGATATATTTTCTATTTTCCCGTGGCCAAAGGGATGAAGATCATCAGCGGGAACGGAAGATGTTTTTACGGAAAACATGGCAATGATTGACGCCAGCAAATCCATGCCCGAATGAATCGCTTCGGAAATTATCGAAACAGAACCAATCACAACGCCGACAATGACTTTAAATACAACCAGGGAAGAATTGGATGCAATTGATAGCATTGCCACTCTTTCTTTGCGCTGCTGCAAATTCGTCAAATTAGCTCTCCGGAGTTCCTTTTTTTCTTACATTATATATCATAGCTTATTCCCCGTAAAATTTAAAGTTTTTAAAGATAATTGATTCCCTTTGCAAGCAGGGAAATTTGTGGTAGGAGACACATCTTAAATTTCGTTGGCGAAACACGGTTATGATCCCGCAGCAAGCTGTCAGGCATCAAATCCCGCTACGCTACGCTTCGGGGATATCCCTTAAGGGATAATTCAACTAACAGATATCGCTACGCGTTGCTTGCAATATCTGAGTTTCATTAATTCGACGAGAAACTTCAGTCGTAGATGCCCTTTAGGGTATGCGCTTCGCTTCTGAAGCTTGGGTTTCATTACCCTTCGCTTTGCGGGATAATTCGCTCTACTATTTTCCGTGCACTGTGTTTCGGAAAATCAAGGCTCATTATGAATAAAAAAAAATTTCTTTCCCGTTTTAAAAACGCTTCGATAAAAGATTGGCAGGACTGGCGCTGGCAATTTAAAAACCGCATTACCCAAATAGCCCCTTTAGAATATTTTCTCGGAAAACCGGCCGTGCAGAAGGAGAAATTAACAGCAGTAACATCTTTTTATCCTCTGGCGATAAATCCTTATTATTTATCGCTCATTCAAAATGATAATCCAAATGACCCGATCCGCACTCAGTGCATTCCAGACCCGCGGGAAATTTCTTATTCTAACGGCTCACCGGAAGACCCTCTGGAAGAAGATTCCCACATGCCGGTGCCCAAGCTGATCCACCGCTATCCCGATCGCTGTCTGGCCATCGTTACTGAAATTTGCGCTACTTATTGCCGGCACTGCAATCGCAAGCGTTTCTGGTCACAGCCAACGCATCTGAGTTTAAAAACACGCCTGCAGAAAATGATTCTCTACATTTCTGAATCGCCGCAAATCAGGGAAGTGATTATCTCCGGCGGTGATCCGCTCATCCTTGATGACCAGACTTTAGAGATGCTGCTGGCCTCGCTGCAAGCCATCCCGCACATCGAAGTTTTACGCATCGGCAGCCGCGTCCCTGTTGTTATGCCCATGCGTATTACCAAAGAACTTTGCCGGATACTCAAACGCTACCGGCCGTTATGGTTCAATACTCAGTTTAATCATCCCAACGAAATAACGCCGGAATCCACGCGCGCCTGTAATATGCTGCAGGAGTCGGGAATCCCCGTTTCCAACCAATCGGTTTTATTAAAAGGCATTAATAATTCCCCGAATGTAATGAGTAATTTGCTTTACGGCCTGCAAAAGATATCTGTCCGTCCGTATTATCTTTTTCACTGCGATCCGGCTAAAGGATGCGCGCACTTTCGTACCGATCCGCAAGCAGGCATTGCCCTGATGGAAAAAATATGGCGTCAATGTTCCGGGCTTTGCCTGCCGCAATATGTTTTGGACGTACCCGGAAGTTCGGGAAAGATTCCTTTAAACGTAATGTCCAGGGCAATAAAAAGTGATTTACAAAAGCATCAACATTTTTTTGACAAGTTTAAATAAATAGATTAGGAAGAACTTAAATAATATATAAAATCCTAATGATTAAAGGATGAGGAGAAAAACTTTTTATGTACACCGCAAGTGATTTAAGAAAAGGGTTACGGGTAAAAATCGATAACGAACCGTACATTATAACTGAATTTAATTTCGTCAAGCCGGGAAAGGGACAGGCTCTGTACCGCACCAAGCTCAAAAACATGAT
>PLMV01000037.1:0-13975 GCA_003141615.1 Syntrophaceae bacterium | reverse complement strand
GTTTATCTTACGGAAAATCAGGTCGATGAAGCTAAAAACTTCTTAATTGACAATATTGAAGTAGAAATTCTGCTTTTTGAAGACAGGCCAATCGGCATAAGCCTGCCTAATTTTGTTGAGCTGATCGTGACCGAAGCTGAACCATGGGCCAAGGGCGATACCGCTGCCGGCTCCACAAAACCGGTCAAGGTACAAACAGGCTATATCATTCTGGTACCGACCTTTGTTACCGAAGGTGAAAAAATCAGGATTGATACAAGAACGGGGGAATATCTAACCCGCGTTAAAGGATAACTTTGAGTGAAATCCATTTCGATGACAACTTTAATCTGGCGCGCAAGTCGCAAGCCCTGCAGGCGCGCGCCAAACTAATTCAAAGCATTCGTCTCTTTTTTATCCATCATGGATTTATGGAAGTAGAAACTCCTCTGAGAATTCCGTCACCCGCGCCGGAAGAGCACATTGAAGCCATCCCCTCGGACAATTGGTTTTTACAAACATCGCCGGAACTTTGCATGAAACGGTTGCTGGCTGCGGGCTATCAACGAATTTTTCAAATCAGCAAATGCTTTCGCGCCGCCGAAAGAGGCGCTAAACATCTGCCGGAATTTACCATGCTGGAATGGTATGCCTCCGGGTTTGATTATCATCAGCTCATGGATCAATGTGAGGCTTTACTCATCGCCGCATTGAAAGATATGGACCACAATCAAGACATCGTCTGGCAAAACAAAAAAACAAATTTAACTTCGCCTTGGGAAAAGATCACTGTCGCGGACGCCTTTTTAAAATACGCACCGGTTACTTTAGAAGAAGCGCTGGTTCAAGATAAGTTTGATGAAATCATGGTTGAGTATGTCGAACCACGCCTGGGCATTGACCGTCCAACTTTTATTTATGACTATCCGGCAAAACTTGCGGCATTGGCTAGAATAAAAATGAATGACCCAACGGTTGCGGAACGCTTCGAACTCTACATCGGCGGATTGGAACTGGCCAACGGTTTTTCTGAATTGACCGACGCGAGCGAACAAAGACAGCGCTTTGAAGAAGCCCTGAAACTGCGCGCCGCTAATAAGTGGGCGCGCTATGAAATGCCGGAAAAATTTCTGCAAGCCTTGCAAACAATGCCCCAAAGCGCCGGCATCGCCCTGGGCATCGACCGTCTGGTTATGATTCTGGCCGATACCAATAAAATAGATGATGTTGTCGCTTTTGCGCCGGAAAATCTTTGATAACGAAAAAAAAAGAGGCGGGGAAAAGCCCCGCCTCTTTTTATTAGAATCAAAAATATTAGAAATTATGATATCCGCAGAAACCCTTACAACATGCTGCACGCAAACTCTCTGCCGTAGATATCGTCAGCGCTAAGCCATAGACTATGATTTACTACTGTGAACGATAAAGGATTAACAATCAGTGTTATAGAAATATCTGTGGGACTGAGATTCGATGCTACGCTTATAGATTCTGTATAACCGGCATCGTATAATTGCAACTCAATGCCACGAGAAGAAAGTCCCGTTGGCAATGTCCAGGTAACGGTTAAATTACCGCTGGTAAATGCATGGAGCGTTGCCAGCGTCGGGGAGATAACTACCGGGAAAGAAGCTTTGGAAAGCTCGCTGTTCATTAAAGGTCTTTTGCGAATCTTTTCTGTCCATGTTGCTAGGAGAGTACCGGTACCATTGCCACCATTGTAGAAATTGAAGGTGTATTCGGCTGTATCTGGAATAGTGATAATCGTAGAGTCATCTGTCATAACATATAAACTTTCGTATTCTCCTCCTAATAGGGCGAATTGAACACGTTTATCTTGCTTGTTGAGAATTACACCTCCAGCCGGAAGACCGGGTCCGGTAACAACGGCTGATTGTACATTGACACCTTTTCCATTGTTGGAGTTAATGCCAAAGCTTAAGCCATTGGAAATAGTGTTTGAATTATGAGAATAAACAGCAAGAGCGTTTGCATGTGTACGGAGAATACGGCCATCCCCCGCCCAGCGCCATGTACCGTTTTGTTTAATCATATTGCAAATGCCAGGACCTTCATCGGTTTGACCATTTTGCATCGTAGTTAGTACAACCGTGGCTTTGCCGGCAGCCTCATCCATAGAGAGCAAAGTGATATTGGTAAAACTTATGCCGATCATTGAACTATTCGTTGTTATATCGGTAAGAAAGGATGCCCGATCTTGACCATCATTAAGGAATGTTGCCTCGTCTGCGAATAACGACAGCAATGTAGCATTTGACGCACTGGGCAGACTTGTGGCAAAAAGAGATGTAAATGTAGTCCACATACTGGTTATCGCCTGAAGATCGGTTACAACTGCAGGGGTCACTCCATCACCGGAAAGCGTATCCGAGGATGTGCCGCCCGCAGAAATATTCACAGTAATACTTTCATTATTCACAACATTGGTCAGGGTTGCTTTAACTGTCGCAGGATCGACCGTCACTTTAACCACGTCAATAACAGCATCTAGACCGGTGTGATCGGTGTTAAAAGATGTGCGTAAGAGGTCAATAGAATCCGCAACGCCCAGAGCCGTGAGAATGGGCTGCAACTTAGCCTTTAAGGCCGCTTCCGCTGCCGCCAGTTCCCCTGCTGTCATGGAAGAAAAAGCGCCGCTAGTATAATATTCTTCCGCTATCTGCTGGGCCATGTTGGCAATGATTAAATCTGTAAAAGGTGTGATATTAATAGTGCCGTTGATATCTGCGGAAACCGCGGCGGAGTAAAGATGATAGTCTCTGCCTCCTACATAGCCGTCCGCGCGAAGCGCGAATGGCGCAGTCATGCCGGACACATCAATGGAATACGATCCATCTGCGGCGATTGTAGTGACTCTCTCTATGGCAGGAGAACCACTGTCTTTAATTGTGACTGTCCCAATTATTGGCGCTCCCGCTGCCGCAACTCCGGAAATCGTTTTTGCCGTGGGTGCCGGCGCCGCATCATCGCCGCCACCACTGCAACCAATTACCATCAGAAACATCAGCATAAGAAAACATAAAAAAACCTGAGTGGATATTTTTCTTCTGTTCATACTTCTTGCCCCCCTTCTAGAATGAATTAAAAATAATAGTACGACTTTTTAATGTACGTGAAAGATACTAATAGAATTATCGAGTGTTCGTTGACTATACTATACGCCAATACTTGTCAATATCAACAACTAAAAAGATGTATTGACAATACCGCCTTTTTCCTTTAATTTACGCTACAAATTTTAAATCCATCTTGGAGATCAAAAAGTGAAAGACATTGGCTCTTTAGACTTAAGCGGTAATTTTAACGGCAGTCTTTTAAACATGATCCTCGATGCCGGGCTCATGGTCAAATTTGTTTTGCTGCTGCTCTTTATTTTTTCCGTGGTTTCATGGGCAATCATTTTCTTGAAATACCGGTATTATCGAAAAATTAAAAAAGAAAATGAAGTATTCAATGCCGATTATTCGCGCAGCACCAAGCTCTCCGACGTCCTGCCTGCGGCAAAAAAATATTCTTTTTCCACTACCGCGGAAGTTTTTCGCGTCGGCTATGCGGAACTGACAAAAATAAATAAACCATTGAACGATTCGGCTCAAGGAAGCGACGAAATCAGTCTTTCTTCCCTGGACAATCTGGAACGTTCCATGAACAAAGCCTGCAATACGGAGATGACCAAACTCGAAAGCGCTTTAGGTTTTTTAGCCACAACAGGTTCGGCCAGTCCTTTCATCGGCTTATTCGGCACGGTATGGGGCATAATGGATACTTTTAAGGGAATCGGCGCCCGCGGTTCGGCAACCCTTGCTGTCGTTGCTCCCGGTATTTCGGAAGCTCTTATTGCTACCGCCGCCGGACTTGCCGCGGCAATACCTGCGGTTATTTTCTATAATTACTTTTTAAATCAGTCCAAAAACATGGTTCAGGAAATGGACAACTTTGCCGCTGAATTTTTAAATATTGTCGAACGGTATCTTGTCCGTAAATAAAAGCTGGGGAATTTAACGACTATGCGCGGCTTACGCAGAAGAAACAATGCTGATAAACCTATGGCCGAAATTAACGTCACACCTTTAGTCGACGTTATGCTGGTGCTGCTCATTATCTTCATGGTTACAGCGCCCATGCTTTCCATGGGCATTGACGTAAATCTGCCGAGGGTAAAATCAAAAAGCGTAGACGTCACCGAAGAAAAACTTGTCCTGACGATCAGCGAAACCAAGGAAATATTCTTAAACAAAACCAAGTTACCGCTGGGAGAATTAAATCCCAAACTGGAAGCAATATTTTCCAACAGGATCGACCGTGAAGTTTTTCTTCGCGCCGATAAAAACGTCCCCTACGGATTTGTTGTCGAAGTCATGTCGGAAGTGCGCAAGGCCGGCGTCGATAAACTCGGAATGATTACGGAACCGCCCGAGGAACTAAAATGACACCCCGGACGTTTAACAACGGCTACCGCGGTAATAACGGCAACTTCCACAATATGATTTTCCTCTCTCTGGCAATCCATCTGATTGTTATTACCATCATTCTTATTTCGATCCCTACAACTTCGCGGCATTTAACTTTCGGGACGGCATATTCCGTCCAGCTTGTGGGGTCCGAAGTTGTCCTGCCGACCCATGATTCCTCCGGGCTGAAAGATATCCTGCAATCAAACGAAGCAATAAACTCAATAATCATAAAACGGAAGATTACCAGCATCGCTTCCACTCCGGTAAAAAATCAGGAAATGAAAAAATTGAATATTGAAAAAGCTGTCAGCGCCATCAGGCAAACCCAGCGGGATAAACAGAACACCGCTGTGGTCGCATCTGCCACCAGACCGGCAACAATGTCGGAATCGGAAGTCAACGCGCAAACGGAGGAATATATCGGAGTTGTTTGGTCAAGAGTTAAAAAAAACTGGACGATGCCGCAGGCATTGCTGCCCAAAGAAAATATCGAAACGATTATCGATGTCAAAATTTCGCGCAGCGGCACACCGGAATACATGGGTTTCGAAAAACGTTCCGGCAACCGCTATTTTGACGATTCCGCTTTGCGGGCGGTTAAGAAATCCAGTCCCTTTCCACCCTTACCGTACTGGATTATGGACAAAAGAATTGAAATCGGCATCCGTTTTCATTCTGAAGAATTACGCTGATACCGGATTGCAGGCAAAAGGATATCGAGACGGCAAGGAAGAGGCAACAGCGATAATTTGATGAAATCGGCTTAATAGTGAAAAGAAAGGTAAAGCTATCTCTAATGAAAAAAATATATTTAATCTCAGCGTGTATATTGTTTTTCTGTACATTACCGGTTTTCAGCAATAGCGTCACCGCAAAGATTTATGTGGACATAGATTCACCAACTTTCCAGCAAATTCCTATTGCCATTTGCGACTTTCACAATCAAATAACAAGCGCAACCAAAGCGGCGAATTTCGGCATGACAGTTTCCGATGATGTCAAGAAAGATCTTTCCCTGACCGGAATATTCAATATTTTAAACAAAAAAAGCTTTTTAGAAAACAACCCTCCTGGTAATACAGCGACAAGAGAAAACATTCGTTTTTCCGATTGGGCAATGATCGGCGCCGACTATTTGCTTCAGGGCAACATAACCCAAAACAACAAAGAAATAATTGTGGAGAGCCGCCTCTTTGATGTTACCCGCGGAGAACTTCTTTTCAACAAAAGATACATTTCTGAAATCAACAAACTAAAAACGATTTCCAGAGCTATAGCTTCTGATATCCTGCTTATACTCACCAACGATGAAGGCGACTTTGGCACTAAAATCGCGTTTGTGTCCAAGAAAGGCTCCAAATCTGATCTTTACGCTATCAACTACGATGGTTCTGAGTTAAAAAGAATCACAAATCACCAATCCATTATAATTGCGCCGCGCTGGTCGCCCGATGGAACATTTCTTGCCTTTACATCTTTTAAAGATGGCCGGCCCGAGGTTTATATTCGGAATTTTAAAAATGGTACGGAAAAAAAAGTGGCTTCTTTTGAAGGGCTTAATTTGTGCGGATCTTTTTCGCCGGATGGAAAAAAATTATTATTAACTTTAAGCAAGGAAGGCAACGAAGAACTATATGTCCTTGAAATTGACACCTTGAAGCTGAAACGCCTGACCAACAACTATTTCATTGATGTTTCTCCTGCCTGGTCGCCCGATGGAAAAAAGATAGCTTTTGTTTCCAATCGCTCCGGCTCGCCGCAAATTTACATAATGGATGCCGATGGAAATAATGTGAAAAGGATAACTTATGAAGGAAAATATAATACTTCTCCTTCTTGGTCGCCGCGCGGTGGCCGTATTGCATATGAAGGATTAATCAACGATAAGTATCAAATTATTTCCGTTGATGAAGAAGGCAATAACCCTTTACAATTAACTTTTGACGCCGCTAATAATGAATCACCGTCCTGGTCACCATCCGGCAGACAAATTGTTTATGTCTCCCAAAAAAACTCAAAAAGCAAAATTTGCATTATGAATTCTAACGGCTTAAATCCAAGAGTCCTCAATGAAAACAGCAATAAATCGGTAATGCCGGCGTGGTCACCCCGATTTAAATAATTTCACCATCTCCAATATTTAGGGGTTGTTATTTTTTATCCTTTGCCGTATATATAAAGAAACTAAAGATAAGCCATGAATTCGCCAGAAACGTGGAAAAGTAAGGAGGATATAAGATGATTTTGTCTTAAAAATTGCCCCGATTTCTGTTATAATTTTATTGACGACAAGATGCCCCCTTGTTTTTAAGTTTTTTGTTTATGACAACCTTATTTTCGCATGGAAAGAGAGGAACAATAATAATGAAAAAGAACCTAACCTGTATAGGAATTTTTGTTGTACTTATATTTGGTCTGACAATTTTTACCGGCTGCGCCGAAAAAAAATCAGTAGTCACAAACAACGCTGCGCAGGAACAGGTAGTTGCACCTGCGCAAAAAGCGGCACAAACGACCGACGCTTCTAAACTAAGCAACACCATTAACCCAAATGATTCTACTAACCAAAACGACACCACCAGGGGACAATCAGCCAGTGTGGAAACGACAGCAACACCAGAAGCTTCTGTTCGTGATATCAATTTTGATTTTGACAGCTCCACTATCCGCCCTGATGCTCGTGAAATTCTTAAGGTCAATGCCGATTTCTTGTTGAAAAACAAGGCAGCCACAATCGTTATTGAAGGACATTGCGATGAAAGAGGAACTGCTGAATACAACATGGCTCTGGGTCAAAGACGCGCCCAGGAAACCAAGAAATATATCGTCAATTTGGGCATTAAAGAATCACTTATAAGAACAATTAGTTATGGCGAAGAACGTCCCTTGGATCCGGGCAACACCGAAGAAGCCTGGGCCAAAAATAGACGCGCCCATTTTTTAATTGCCCGGTAATAATAGTTTATTACCCTGCGGCAGAGNNCGTGAAATTTTTATATTTATTGAGGTGAAAAAATTGAGAAATTATATCTATCTTCTTTTAGCTGTCGCGGCATTTTCCGTTGCGGGCTGCGCTTCTATGCAGGATTTGAGGGCCCTTCGTTCGGAATTAAACCAGAAAATGGAAGAAAAAATGGATGCAAAATTGGCCATAGTAGATGCCGAGTTGGCCACCTTAAAAAAGAATTCCGCAGCTTTGGAGTCTATGCGCAGCGGGCAAGCCAACGTAGCAGCAGATATTACCGATTTGCGGGAAAATCTTCAACAACTGCGCGGTCAAGTGGAAACACTTAAAAAGGATTCAAAAAAAGACGATCAACGCTTTGATAACATTCTCTTAAGAATCAATTTTATTGAAAACTTCCTGGAAATAGGCAATAAAAATACTTCCAGCGATGCTTCCGACAAGAACAGTAAATCAACCGGCGTTTCTGCAGCCAAAGATCCGGCAAAAAAGCAAGACAAGGAAAAAGCCTATTCAGCCGCTTATCAGATTTTTAAAGAAGGCAATTACGATAAAGCCAGAACCGAGTTTCAAAATTTTTTAGCCGCCTATCCCAACAGCGAATATTCCGATAATGCCCAGTTCTGGGTTGGTGAATGTTATTTTTTTGAACAAAAATATGAAACGGCGATTTTGGAATATGAAAAAGTAACTAAGAATTACCCGAACGGCAATAAAGTTCCTTATGCCTTACTAAAACAAGGCATTTCCTTCCTAAAGTTGGGAGACAAAACCAGCGCTAAATTGCTTTTACAACAGGTAATCAAAAATTATCCGAATACCAGCCAGGCGCGCATCGCTCGCTCCAGCCTGCAAGAGATCAAATAATTTCTCGCAGGAAAAACTTCAATTTATTTATCAGTCCAGTGTAATCGTTTTTACATTGGCCGGAATCGGCAAATCAAATATTGATAGATCTGTTGCCTTTTCGATTTTGAGGTCCGAATATTTTATTGATAGTGAAGTTATTCCATCGGCCATGGTGATGATAATTTCCCCGGCAATAGAGCTCTTGGTGTCATAGCGGTCATATTTAACATTATATATTTCTTTGCCCTGTTCATCATTGCGAACGAGTTTCAGCAAACGATTATTTTCCCCCACCCAGATAATTTGCGAGCATCCTGATTGCGCTGTCATTTCTATGCGCAGAAAATTTTTTTCGTGATAGCTTTGATAAGAAATGACTTTTTCTTTTAAGGAAGGATAAGTTCCGGCAAAAATCATTACTATATCTTCAATATTAAATTGCCATGGTAAAAATTTTGCCAGATTGGCTTGTGTCGGCAATCCATAGTAAAATTTTCCCTTTGAAGGGATAAAAATGCTCATTTTTTCAGGAGAAGCGACGAGAAAAAAATCGGGCGTCCCGATTACCGGAAGCAGTTCCAACCGTAAATAAGACGGCTTTTTTATAATCAAGGCTGCTCTTGCGGGATGATAACCATGAATTGTGACTAAATCTATCTGCGCTGTAGCGCTTAAAATATCATCTTCGGCAACAGCGCTGGAGATTGCCGCCATAATTTTTTCGGCTGGAGAATCAGGATAAATAACTATTTGCTGAAGGCAACCACTGGCAAGCACCGCCAGCAATAACAAGAATATTCTGCAAGGAAAGAAGAGGGAAACTTTATTCGTGAAACTCCAATTCCGAAAGCGAAGCGCAGCGGAATTGGAAAGTTGAACAATCCCGCAAAGCGGAGGGTAATGAGACTTAATCTTCAATAGCGAAGCGAATTGAAGTTTATTAGCCGAATTATCCCGTATAGCGGGGTATAAGACCCAACAGCTTGCTGCGAAACGTTCCCAAAGCTTGCTTTGAGGTTCATACCCGTGATTGTGCATAGAAGAAATCTTTTTAATAAAATCTCATCATTTTGCTGTTATTTTTGCCTAGTCAAATCTTCAAGTTTCTTTTGTATCGGACTATTTTTAGGATCAATCTTAAGCGCACGGTTATACATTTCCTGAGCTTCTTTAGTTTTGTTCAGCTTTACGTAAACATCTCCCATATGCTCAATAATATTAACATCGTCAGGCAAAAGTTCCAGCGCTTGCTTTAAATATTTCACGGCACTGCTTAATTGATTTTTTTTGAAATGAACCCAACCAAGGCTGTCTATCAAATAACCATTGTCGGGTTTAATTTTCAGAGCCTTGACAATCATTTTTTCCGCTTCCTCGAGATTCATGCCGCGATCCGCATAACTGTAACCTATAAAATTAAGCGCCTCGGCGTTGTCCGGATCAATTGCTAAAACCATTTCCATTTCCTTAACGCTTTCGGAAAGGCGGTTTGTTTTTTCATAAATAACACCCAGAGCATAATGTAAATCTATTTCCTTGGGAGCAATTTTGACTCCCTCACCCAGAATGTTTTCAGCCGCAACGCTATCTTTAGCGTCTTCATAAAGTGAAGATAAAAAAAGGTACAACGGAACCTGATCATTCTTTTTTTTAATAACTTCCTTTATTAAATTAATGGCCTCAGAAATTTTACCTTCTTTTTTCAGGATTATTCCGGCGCGAATTTGAGAGTTGGCATATAATTCGGATGAAATAGAAATGTTTTTAAATTCTTCCATAGCCAATTTGTTTTCGCCTTTTTCCTCATAAGTGGTAGCCAGTAAATAACGAACCTTATCGTCCGTAATATTTTTCTTCAGAACTGTAGAAAATTCAGACACAGCTAAATCAAACCGGCGCATATCATAATATAAAATACCCAGCGTAATTCTCACATCACGGTTATCAGGATCAACTTTCAATACTTCCTGGAATTCTTTTTCCGCATCTTCATATTTTTTTTCTTTAATTAAAAGCTCTCCTATTTTAACTCGCAAATTTACCCGCGCGGGATTGATCTCGAGGTAATTGCGATAAACTTCAATGGACTTGTCCGGCTTTTCCTGCTTTTCGTAGAGCGCAGTCAAATCAAATAAAGCCATTTCAAAATACGGGTTTAAAGATATCGCTCTTTTGTACATCTTCTCTGCCTCTTCAAACCGAGTCATTTGCACCAGGACTTTACCATAGTAGTAGATGCCCATAATGTTGTCGGGATCAATTTTCAACATTTTCTTAAAAGTTTCTTCAGATTTATCAAATCTTTTTTCTTCAGCATAAATTATCGCCAAATAAAGATGGGCCATAAGGTTTTTAGGATCCAGTTCGATTACCTTTTTGTGTTCTGTGATGGCTTTTTTGTTTTCGTGAATATTAAGGTATAAACCGCCCATAATTAGATGGAGTTCGATATTATCAGGATTTTTAGAAAGCATTTCTTCGCCCAGGGAAATGGCGCTGTTGAGATCGCCCTGTTCTGTGTAAAGAGAGACAAGCTCTGTCATAAGATAAGAAGAGCCGGGATCGGCGGCAACTGCTTGTTTCAGCTCGTTCGTTGCTTCCTCAATTTTGCCGTCCAATTGTAAAAGAACACCCAGGGAATAATGATAAGTCGCATCTGCTGATGTTTTTGACGATCCAGAGGGAATCTGAACCGCCGGTAAATGACTGCAGCCGTATAAATTTATAAAAACTAAAATCAATATGAATACTGGATAGGTTAGTTTTTTTTGCATATTTAATCATCTACTTCGTTTACTATTATCAAATAAAATTATGAACCCCTAATTAGAGGCTTTTACTTTATTAATTATCTGCGATACCGGAACAATCGATACTCTTTTTTCCCGTAAAACTTTCATTGCATTGATGATTGCCCGAATAGTTTCCGGATAAGGATGACCGATAAGGATCATGGGCGAAACATCACCATCTTTTTTGGCGATATTAATCAAATTATTATAGATCTCATTGTAGTCACGACTGTTATCAAGAAATATTTTACGCGCAGCTACCGGTAAGCCGACTTTTTCAGCAGTGACAAAAGCTTTAGAATCAGCTGAAGTGCGCGAATCTACGAAAAACAATTTATTTTTCTTTAACTTATTAAAAACTAAAGTAAGTTTTTTTTCATCCATCATGAATTTTGAACCCATATGATTATTCACCCCGGTGATGTAAGGCACATCCGCAATATCTTTTTCTAATTGAAATACCAGTTCTTCGTCATTCATATCCGTGAAAAGAGCTCCGTTACCCGGCTTTTCGCGCGGATAAGAAACAGGCTCCATGGGCAAATGTAAGAGCGTTTCCCGATGAGCCTGATGAAACATTTCTGCCGCCTCGCGGGTATGAGTGCATAAAGGCAAAATAGCAAATGTTAAATCGGCATTAATTTTAAGTAATTCTTTCACCGGTTTCAGGTCATTACCAATATCATCAATAATAATTGCTACCTGCCTTGACGGTTCGGGCTTAAGGGACAAGGGTTTTGCTTTTTCCTTTTTAGGTGTAACTGCTTTCCGCGGTTCTTTTTGTTTTGTTTCTTTTTTTGGCTCTTTAATTACCGCTGGCTCTTCTTGAAATTGCAGCACATAAATAATGCCGGCAATTGATACAACGATTAAAAATATCACCAATGATGTAAAGAGACGTTTAAATAATCTCATAAATAACTATATTTTTGCACTTTATGTGAACAAATTAGTTGTTTAGATTCTTTTTCATGATATCCCAGCTTTTTAAGATATCAACTGCCGTCTTGAGCTGATTATCATGGGCTAAATCAGAAGAATCCTTTGCATCTTTATTCTGGGGTTCATCAATCTTGGTGCCGTCTTCTTTCGCCGGTTTTATATGCCCTTTGAGATCTTTTTCTCTAATTCGGTCTTCCCACCAGGCAGCATTTTCCGCTTCGTCCGCCGGCTTTATATACTTAACAACAATGTCCGGCTTGATGCCTTCCGCCTGAATGGATCGTCCTTTCGGCGTGTAATAACGCGCGGTCGTCAGCTTAAGCGCGGAACCATCTTCCAGCGGAATAACGGTCTGCACGGATGCTTTACCAAAAGTTTGCGCTCCAACAATCAAAGCGCGACCATTGTCCTGCAACGCTCCGGCAACTATCTCCGCGGCGCTGGCCGTACCTTCGTTGACCAAAACAACTATCGGACAAGTTATTTCAGTATTGTCGTTTTTAGCCATTGCTTTTGTCTCCATGCTTTTTGTGCGTCCGCGAGTGGAAACAATAATTCCTGATTTAAGGAATTCATCAGAGACTTCAATTGCCTGAGTTAACAGTCCACCCGGATCATTTCTCAAATCCAGAACCAGCCCATTCATCGGATTAAGCTTTTCGCTAACTTCCTTTAGCGCTTTGCGTAAATCATCAGCAGTCTTCTCCTGGAAAGAAGCTATCCGAATGTATCCAATATGATCTTCAATATTTTTAACCTTGACACTCTTTACTTGAATAATGGCACGCGTCAACGTAATATCTTTTGGCGTGGGCATATTTTCCCGCATGATCGTAATTGTAACCTTCGTATCCTTGGGACCGCGTAGTTTCTTCACGGCTTCCATAACGGTTANNGTATCTTCAATCGGGGAAACTACTGTTAAAATATCCTTTAATAAGGTGATTTCAATACCAATACCGCCGAAATGCCCCTGTGTTTCCACCTCCAGTTCTTTATATAAATCCGGAGTCATAAAGGAACTGTGGGGATCAAGAGACTTGACCATACCGTTGATCGCGCCTTGAATTAACGTTGTTGAATTAATTTCATCAACATAGTTTTTCTTTATCATGTCGTAAACTTCGTTGAATAGTTTAATATCTTTATAGACATTTTTATCCACTTTATCCAATGCGGAAACCTTGCTATCGTTATAAAGTCCGAGAAGGACAAATGCTCCCAGGCAAATAATGACTAGCAAAGAGATTTTTTTTGATAGTTTTTTCATAATATTCCTCTCAACGTTGGAAATATATTTAATATATCTTAATATATTTATACCCTTTTCTTTGATATTTCAATCCTTTTCGGAGATTATTATAAAATATTAAAAGCTTTTTCAGATATGGACGATGCACAGTTAAAGCAGATTATTCAATTATCCATGTGGTGTTGTTAGCGGAGTCTTTAAGGACAATATGAAGCCCGGCAAGCTCTTTTCTAATAGCATCTGCTCTGGCCCAATCTTTAGTCTCCCGGGCAGCTTGCCTTTTCTTAATCAAGCTTTCAATGTCCTCAACATTTAAGCCTCTTTTACGTAACTCGGTTTCCTTATCAGACAGAAAGAATTGATCAGCATCATTCTGAAAAATTCCTAAAACCGTACCGAAATGATCAAATATTTTCTTTGCCGCCGCCAAAATTTCAGCTTTATTAGAAGCCGGCATATTCTTTTCGTCAGCAATAAAATTATTGGTGAGCCTTACCATATCAAAGACATGACCCAAAGCTTGTGCGGTGTTAAAATCGTCATCTAACGCCGCGTCAAATTTATCCGTCAAATCTTTGAACTTACCTATATAATTTTCTTCCTCTGCTGAAAATTCTTTCATAATAGGCATTATGTCCGCGGCTAATTTCCCCTGGGCATATTTCAGGAGCTGCAAAGTTGTATAACATCGGATCAAGCTTGATCTGGCTTCGGCAAGCGA
>PLMV01000071.1 GCA_003141615.1 Syntrophaceae bacterium | reverse complement strand
GTCGCGGTATTTGGCTTCCAGAACCCCCGTGCCGAGATCGCCGATGGGTTTTCTATCCATGTTATAAATAGGCGTATAAGTGGTAATATACCAGTCTTTCACAACAAAAGCCCTGCCTACCCAGTCTTTCCCTTCTTTGCTGACCCGATCATAAACTTCTTTGGAAAGAATCGTTCCGACGGCCCTTTTGTTATCTTTCGTCATGACGTTTGTGGATATGCGTACGCCTCCCTGAAAGATCGTGGCCACTCCTATTTCCTGGCCTTTGTATTTTTCTTCATGATATACAGTCTCTTTGATCTTATCCACTATTTCGTTGTCATTATTGATAAGAACTCCTGCAATCAGAACACCCATTAACACGTTTGTATTTTTATCCATTATCGGATAAGCAACCTTCATGACCATGCCATCCGCAAGTTTATCTTCCCGGACATCGGCAGAATGCAGTGTTTTTATAATATCCGTTTGCGACCTATCTGAAAGTGCAGGATTTTCCCTTAAAATGTTTTTAATCGGCATGAGTTCAGTCGAAGATAGCGGTGTTTTTGCCCTTATGCAGTTCCTGACAACGGGGTCATCCAACAGGTTGTCCCCGGAGATTAACGGGTTCGCCGCCCGATATAAGACCCTTCCTTCTCTATTCACAACCGTCAGCATGTCCAGGAAAATATAGTCATTCCGCTGATGAGTTCCTGTTTCTTTTCGAATTAATCTGTTAAGATATGCCATGCGGGTTATATCATTCCTGATGATAAGTTCGCGCAGATCAGAACCTTCGGCGGTAGACCGAACCAGATACATAATTTTATCTATCTTGTTATTATAGATCAGTTTGACCGTATTGATATCCTGGTTCACTCTGTTTTCTACTTCAGCAATGGTATGTTTGTTGATTGTCCATATGCTGACGATGGTGGCAAATATACCTGTCAGGCAGGCAGCAATCAGAAATCCAAAAGCAAGGCGGCTTTGTAAATCCGATTTTAAAAGCCGCCGTATTAGTTCATGATTGATTTTCATTGTTTCAGCCCGATTTTGAGAATGGTTTGAATGCTATCATGGACATCATAGCATTATCAAGCATTCTTTAGAGAAGCCACTGAGGGAGGAAATTACAATCTCAGCCTATCGGAGCCGCGGCTGAACTGCTGGCCGCAGGCCAGTCTGTTCTAGTCGCTGTTCGGCCGCCGCAGGCGGTTGAACAGCGAGTTTTCCTGAAATCCACTCCTTATCCGTCTTCATCATGGAGATACTTCATGAATAAAGAAATTGTTTATCCATACTTTTTTAATCATTGTTTTTTAAGAATTTGAACCTGTTTGGGGAAGTGAACTTAAATGATCTTCCATGAATTGCCAGATATCGTTTTTGCCCTTTTGCGTTATTGCTGAAAAAAGGATGGGCTTTTTTCCAGCCGACACACGCAGAGTGCGCTCAATCGCGCGCTGACGGGCAATAGCTTGATTGTTGGATAATTTATCGGTCTTGGTTAAAACATATAGATAAGGTATGCGGTAATGTTCCAACCAGTCACGCAAAGACAAATCATCTTCGCTGGGGTCGCGCCGGATATCCAGAATTAGAACTACCAGAGCAAGGCTCAGTCTCTCCCGCAGATAGGCTTCAATCATATCGCCCCAGTCTTTTTTTACGGACTGAGCAACTTTGGCAAAGCCATAGCCGGGAAGATCAACAAAAGATATTTTTTCGTTAATCGTAAAAAAATTGATCAACTGCGTCCGCCCCGGAGTATTGCTCGTCTTGGCTAATTTCTTGCGCCCGACAAGTGTGTTGATCAAAGACGATTTGCCGACATTGGAACGCCCGACAAAAGCTATCTCCGGCAGTGTCGCCGGTGGATATTGAGGCGGCCAAACCGCGCTTTTTATAAATTCCGCACTAATTATTTTCATTTGCCTTTTCTTTCTTCCATAATCATTTGATTCCTCGGAATGATGCAAAGCGCTTTAGCGTCATCATAACAGCAAATATTAGTTGCAACTATTTAATTGCGATGATGTCTAAAAATTTCCGGGGATTTTCTGAAAACTCAGCGAAATTTTCGGGTGAGATAATTACGGGATGCGCTTTAGGAAACTTCTCCAGAAAGGTATTTAACCCCTGGGATAATTTACGGCGGCCGGATTTTACCTCAACAGCATAAAGCAGTCCCTGATACTTATGAACAAAATCGACTTCTTTTTGCTTCTCACGCCAATAATACAGATCACCCGGCAATTGCAAAAGCTGGGCACCCACAGCAGCCTCAAAAATTCGTCCCCGTTTTTCAGAATCGGCAAGAAATTGAGGCCCTTCATGCATCGTGTATAAAGCAGGACAGGAAACAAGCATCTTGGGACTTGAGCCGCGGGATAAATAATTTTTTGCCGAATATTTTTCCAGCGGATGAATGAGGAATGCACCGGAATAAAGCTCGATATAATATTTGACCAGATCGGTATTTCCTTTGTCCTGAAGCTGCCCCAACAATTTGGTATAACTTATCTCCTGCGCCGGGTAGCGGCACAAAATCTCAAATGCCTGACGAAACAGGGCGGGATTGCCCACCTTGCGGTTGAGCAGAATATCCTTGCCGACAACCGCCTCAATAATAGAGTCTTTCAGATAGGCATACCACCGATCAAAATCTTTCTCATAGTCAACAGCGCCAGGATAGCCGCCATACGTCAGATAGCGGTCAAGATCATATTTAAAAGCGCGTTTCAACTCATCATACGTCCATTGATGGGTGCGTATTAACTCGAAACGTCCGGCAAGACTTTCTGTAAGGCCTTTCTGCAGCTGCAACGAACTTGAGCCTAAAATGATCACCCGCAACGTTTTGGGTGCTTTATCCCATAAGGATTTAACCGTTTCCGACCAGTTTGGAACCTTTTGAATCTCGTCGATTACCAGAAGCGTCTTCTTGCCTGAGAGTAAGGCTTTTTGCCACTACTCCAGAAGCCAGGTGCGATCTGTGGTCAAAATATCATCGGCATTGGCATAATGAGTGGCGTAAGGATATCGGGCTAGAAGTTGCTTTACCCCGGTTGTTTTTCCAACCTGACGCGGACCGACCAGCACCTGAATAAGCGGCTGACCGGCAGAAAGTCGTTGCTCCAGTTGCGCCACAAATGATCGTTCATACAGTTTAGCCATGAATGCATTATACACAATTTACAAGACAAGTCTAGTATTTTTACTAGACACATCTGGCAAAATTATTACTCCGGAAAATCACGGGCATGAACCCTAAAGCAAGCTTTGGAAACAATTTCCGGCAGTGTCGCCGGTGGATACTGAGGCGGCCAGACCGCGCTTTTTATAAATTCCGCACTGGTAATTTTCATGTATAAAATAATCCTTAATTATGCCTTCATCATTGGTTCCCATTGATAATGCGCGAGGGCTGATCGGGCAAAGTTATTTCTTTGCTTGTTCCGTCCTTCACCTGATAAAGCACAATATTATTGATTGTCTGTTCACCATATACAACCGCCAGTAGCTCCCCGTTGGGAGAAACAGCTTGATTCCATAGTGATGTTGCAGGGAGATGTGTGATGCGCCGATGATTGCCATCTGCTGAATACTGGTACAATTGTTCCCAATCGGCCGAACCGTCCGGCTTATAACCAAGTGACACAAAAACAAGGACTGAACCGTCGGCGCTCAATGATGGCAATCTGGAAGTTTCAGAACCGGCAACATACATTTTGAACTTTTTCTGGTAGTCCGGCATGACCAGATATGGTTTAAGCTCTTTTTCGTTTGCCTGCATGACATAGATTGAGTTCCTTTGGTACTTGGCTTCAAGCTCTTTACGTACCTTATCCATAATGGCACTATTTCCGTCGCTATCAGGAATTGCGGGATACGCACGGGGGAATTCACCCCAAAAAACAAACGTTTTGTCATCCGGGAAATAGAATGGTCTTGACATCTGGAAAAATCTGAAATGAGTCAAGCGGGTTTCGCGGCCAGTTTTTACGTCAACCTCATAGACGTCATAATCAGCAGCCGGTGTGCGACTTCCTTTTTTTCTGATTACATCGGCCCGGGCAAAAATAATCTTTCTGCCGGTGTGGGAAAACGAGGGAAAAATCTTCAATCCGGTTGTATTGGTAATCTTCCTTACATTCTTTCCATCGGGATCCATGACGGCTATCTGCCAATTAGCCGGATCCTCCTTCTGTCCAATTAGTGGCATTGCTATGAAAACAATACTTTTCCCATCGAAAGAATATCGGGCATGTATCCACTTTTCTCCTTCTGGTGATTGATAGGCGCTAAGCTCACCGGTCATCAGGTCATACACATGAATCATGGATGCTCTGCCAATATTGCTGCGGTCAAAGATAAGTTTTTTGCCGTCAGGCGAAAAACTTATTTCTCTTATAACATCTTTCTTTTCCTTATCCATTGTTGCAAATCCCGCGCAGGCTATAAAACAGAAAAGCATCGCTATTATTACCATAAGAATTTTCTTCATTATCGTCTCCTGTTTATCGAAAAAATGGATTCGGGTCTTGAAATATCAGTTTTCAATCCTTTAATGGTATTTGTGCTATTACTGTTACTATTACTATTACTGGATTCCCGATCGGAGGCGGGAATGACAACTTTTGGGGGCTGTTCAAAAATGCTTAGATGCAAGGCGCGCGAGCCTTGAGGAATGAGGAAGCACATCCGGCATGCGCCGGATTCACTCCGCAGATGCGCAGCCCAGCGTATGCTGGGAGCGTTTTTCAAAAGCCCCCTTATTCCCGCTCAAAGGTTATGCCATACTTCTCCAGCTTGCGTTCGAAGGTGGGCCGGGAAATTCCCAGTATCTCGCAAATTTCCCCTTTATTTTTATCCGTCTCTTTTATGACTTTTCTGATGTAGCGTTCTTCAATTTCATCAAGGGTCAGAAATTTGCCCGGCTCCGGCGATTTAAATAAATCCGCAGATGGATCGCTGGGCAATTTAGACGAATCATCTTTCCCCAGTTCCGGAAAATCACTAACTCCCAAAACCTGACCTTTGGCCACAACGCAGGCGCGCACGAGCAGATTTTCCAGTTCCCGGATATTGCCCGGCCAATTATAATTCATGAATATTTCCATCATTTCGTCGGAAACGCCGATGACCTTTTTGTGCAGATCCAAATTAATTTTTGCCAGCAGGTAGTCGATCAACGATGGAATATCCTGAATGCGCGCGCGCAGCGGCGGCAAGTTAATGGCTACGATATTCAGACGATAATACAAATCATCGCGAAATTTTCCTTCATTAACCAAAGTCTTTAAATCTTTGTTTGTCGCAGCCATAATCCGGGCGTTAACCTTGACCTTATCTTTTCCCCCCACTCTGTCGAATTCCATTTCCTGCAAAACTCGCAAAAGTTTCGCCTGCAGGTTGACGGACATTTCGCTGATTTCATCCAGAAAGACTGTGCCGAAACGCGCCAGTTCAAACTTGCCCAGTTTTCGGGCGATAGCGCCGGTGAAGGATCCCTTTTCATGACCGAATAATTCCGATTCCAGCAGGGTTTCGACAATGGCCGAACAGTTGACCGCGATAAAGGGTTCGTCGGGCGATGTGTTGTGATGAATGACTTTGGCAATCAATTCTTTGCCTGTGCCGCTCTCTCCTTGAATCAGCACGGTGGTGCGGCTCTGGGAAACAGTGCCGATAGTTTTAAAAATTTCCCGCATTTCATTGCCGGTACCGATGATATCCCCGACCCGGAAACTTCTTGACGGTTCCATTAAAAGCCCGTCAATCTTTTTTTCCATTTC
>PLMV01000098.1 GCA_003141615.1 Syntrophaceae bacterium | reverse complement strand
CGTGGCGCACTTACGAATTGAAAGGTTGCATGAATTGGGAAAATAAGAAAAACAACTTTTCAGGATGAAGTGTTTGTTGAGTTTACCTACTATAGTTATTTATCTTTCATCTTATCCAGTCTCAACTGGGCCTCCGCGTGTCCTTGCTCAGCCGCCTCACTATACCACATCACAGCCGAATCAGAATCCTGTTTAACGCCTCTACCTTCTTCTAATATCAAACCAAAATTGAACTGTGCATCTGCAATTCCTTGTTCAGCAGATTTTAAAAACCATCTTGCAGCCTCGGCATAGTCTTGCAGTCCTCTACTATACATCAAACCTAGATTATACTGGGCAATAGCACTACGCTGTTCAGCCGCCTTGAGATACCATTTGATGGCCACAGCATCGTCTTGCGGGACACCTTTACCACTCTGGTATATCCACCCTAGATTATTCTGGGCAGCAGCACTACCCTGTTCAGCCGCCTTGAGATACCATTTGATGGCCTCAGCATTGTCTTGCTTAACTCCTTTACCATTCTGGTAAATCAAACCCATATTATTCTGGGCAGCAGCATAACCCTGTTCAGCCGCCTTGAGATACCATTTGATGGCCTCAGTATCGTCTTGTGGAACTCCTTTACCATTTTGGTACATCCACCCTAGATTATTCTGGGCAGCAGCATAACCCTGTTCAGCCGCCTTGAGATACCATTTGATGGCCTCAGTATCGTCTTGTGGAACTCCTTTACCATTCTGGTACATCCACCCTAGATTATTCTGGGCAGCAGCACTACCCTGTTCAGCCGCCTTGAGATACCATTTGATGGCCTCAGCATCGTCTTGCGGAACTCCTTTACCATTCTGGTACATCAAACCCAGATTATTCTGGGCAGCAGCATAACCTTGTTCAGCCGCCTTGAGATACCATTTGATGGCCTCAGCATAGTCCTGCGGAACGCCTTCACCATTCTGGGATATCAAACCCAGCCGGTTTTGGGCAGCAGCATCACCTGCCTTGGCCAACATTATGTATAGCCTAATTTCTGCGTCATTGCTCATTTTAAAATCACCTACTTATCCAGGACAGCCACCGCCGCACTTGGTTTGCGTACTTCTGACGAAGTTATGGAGATTTGTTGAATGCCTCTTCCATCATGTCGTCATCCTCAAACAAACGGTCATCATCTTTGGCCTTCTTGATTGCCAATCGTGCTAGACACTGGCCTTCCTCTTACAATCTTAACTCTTAATTTACCACGTAGTCCCCTTATGTTTACTGTCATCAAACAATAATTTTCATGTTGCGCGAAAAACAAAAATAATCTTTAAAACAAAAACAGGAATTGTGACATTTGATAATTACGGGTATCTGTTTTAATCATTCTTGCTTTATCATTGTCATATCAAATCCTGTTCTGTCTTGGTAACGTTCTGGTTTTTTCTGACATGTATATTTCTTTACGGCGAATTTCCTCAACAACCTCATCAAGCGTATGAGTCTCCAATTCTATATCGTCTTTACAGGGAGATTCAAGGATTTGGTTAGCTCTTAACATTAATATATCTAAGGACTCTTTTTCTCCTCTAATCTGATAGAAAGCTTCTGAAATAATTAATTCTGCAGCTTCTCTCAACGGAATCTTTTTTTTATCTATCTCATTTCCAACTATCTTAATTAAATATTGAATAAAGTGTTTATAATCGTCTTCTAACGCTTTTTCTATATAATCAATCATGGACATACTCTCACATTGTTGCTTAAATATTTTTTAGTTTATTACCCTGCGGCAGAGACCGCAGGGCGAAATAAGGAATAGTTTTTTATAATCTTGGAAACCTAAGGTTTCCAAACCTTCCTAAATGGAAGGCTGTGGCAGAGACCACAGCGTGAAATTTTTATATGTATGCCACCGAATTTCCTTGCCCTGATGAGTTGAATATCAGCATAGCACTATTCATTTTTATTAAAAGAGGAAAATTTACCATCTCATTTATTACGGATTGAAGTCTAGCATTTTTATGGAGGTTGTTGGTTTGTTTCTTACAAGGAAGAACTATGCACATCAGTATTTTTAAGAAAATATTTGCTTCTAACACCTCCTACTACTGTTCAGAAGTGGGTAGTTGTCAGAATTGAGGATTACGGATGGAAAGAGAGTTACGGTAACGGATCAGCGGCGTATTCCCTGATTGGCGGGGCGTGGATTTTCGGCGGTGGCCTGGACCGGGATATTGGGGACGCCCTTAAATTTCTAAGTTATTATCCCAATAGCTTACAATCATTTTCTCTCGTTATCGGTGCGCCACCCTACTGCCAACTTAGAATCTTAACGGTGTCCCCCTCTTCCCTCTTTATAATATACCGCATCAGCCCTATTATTCAACAGGTAATTATTAGAAATCCCCTCGCAGAAAGAGCAGGCACGTTCGCAATTGTCCTCTACTCGAAGCCCATGATCTCATAAAGGCATTCACCTTCTAAAGGGGTAACTTTGCCATGCTCGATGATGTTACCATTATATCTTGCAATGACCCGGAAATAGGTAGGCCTTGCGATAAACGTGCGAGCGATCCACTGGGAAAAGGGGTTCAATTCCGCTGTCGTGAGAAGGTCAACATCTTCTACCAAGGAATTGAACTGGATGTGCAGGTGAGCCTCCACCTCTCCCTCGGCAAAATCAATACTGATCTGTCTCGGATAATGGCGCTTCAATACAGGGTGAGTGACGAAATCCCACTGGCGGATCGTAGGACTGCCTGCACCCACTATTATTGTATCTCCTCTTGCGATATAAAGCGGCCGCGACTTTATGGAAGGATCGATATAGTCAACGTCTGCGTAGATGATGGTATACTCGTCCGCGAAGATCCTTCCCCACACCCAGTGCCGCGTTATCTCGTTGAGTGGTTTCCTGCCCCAGTTGTGGTCGGCGTATCCCACTCCTTTTACCTGCCGGGTTTGCCCGTCCTGGGTTATGGTGCCCTCTATGCGGTTACGTGCCTGATGCACGCTCCAGAAAAAATCAAGGGAGTCTTCGTTGACTCCGTCTGTACCGGCGGGCATCCATCCCGGTGCTATCATGGTAAATTTTAAATCTGCCACGATGCCTTCCATGTTCCACTGCACATGGTAATTATTATCGTCCATTCTTCGGACAAAACCCAAGGGACAGGTAACATCCACATCCTCTGTTGAGGATTGCATCTCTTCGGTTTGAAGTGATTTTAGAATGGACCTTTTCTTCCAGTCCGGGCTGTAGAGCGAAAATGTGACCCCGGGTTTTCCGTTCGTAAAGCTCGGGTGAAGGAATGCCCCCACAAAGGTCTCTCCGGTATCTAAATGTCCGTCAAAGTACCACCACTCGAAGGGACGTTTGCCTGTGATCGTATGGCGTGCCCTGTCCTGAGCATTGGGTTGGTTCTTGCCCCAATCCAGATACGCGCTGCTTTTACCAATGCTCTCTGTGGGTTTAGGCAAAGAGGTGCAGGAAGAGGTTGCAAAGACGAACAGGACGGCGAAAAAAATTGCCGGACGCATATCTGGCGCGTGGCATTTTTTAATAAGATATTGCTTCTGCATGGGTAAACTATAGGAAATCCGGTCTTGTATGTCAAGGAAATCTTGGCCACAAAATGTGAGGTGTGGCACCGATGTTTGTCGTCGGGCGTGAATAGTGTTTATCGTGAACCTCCAATTTAATGAGACTCGCTGAAAATAATGAGGCCCAAGTTTCAGAAACAGAGTGCGCTGAAACTTGTTGGCCGAATTATCCCAGGAGCGTAGCGACGCGGGATTTGAAGCGTTAGTGGAATTAATGAAACTCAAATATTACAAACACAGTGCAGTAATATTTGTTAGTTGAATTATCCCATGTGCAAAGCACCGCGGTATATCCCGCTAACCGGAGGGAATGCTCCACAGCTTGCTGTGGAGTAATTCCCGTGATTACGGGTTGAAAGCAAGTATGACAGTGAAAAATCCTAAATACTCACTTAC
>PLMV01000173.1 GCA_003141615.1 Syntrophaceae bacterium | reverse complement strand
TCTTCTATTGCTGAAGATAAAAAATAAAACCAATACAAATAAACAATAAGGAAAATAACCAAAATAACGACCAGCACCTTAGACTTCATGGACATCTTTTTTATATCGTTCAATGTGATGGGCATATATTTAGAATCCTTTTTTCAAAATACAGGAAAAAACAAACTGTTGTAAAGTAATGCCGGAAATTTCCGTTTTTTTCGAAGATACCAGGTCCACTGATTTTATCGGATCAAATTTTTCAATATCTTTCATAAACTCGGCTGCGACTACATTGTCCCGGCCAATCCCTTCAATGTTAATGCTGTTACCTTTTTGGGTTATCTTAATGAGCCAAATATCTTTTGAGGGAACAAGCAGGGCCAGGTTGTCTAAAGTCTTTACCGGCGCCAAACGGTTTTCTTCCAAGGTTGCAATTACCCCTAGTTTTTGTTCCAACTCTTTTTTTTCATTTTTAAATTGATCCAAATTACCTATTTTTTTATCTAACTCAACCAGCGAATCTTCCGACTCTTTTATCTGACTTTTTAAATCACTAATTGAAGAATCTATCCAAACTTGCAGCCAAACAAGCAAAAGAATAAACACAATGAATGAACCTGCAAAAATCCATATTTGTTGGACAAGATTTTCCTTTTTCTTCTTTTCGCGATAGGGTAAAAGATTAATTTTAATCATTTGTCGCCCATTTTCCTTAAGCCTAAACCTATAGCGGTTGCAGCAATCGGCTTAATGATTTCTAACTTCTTTGCATCGATCTTTCTTTTGTTATAGCCAATTTTTAAAAACGGGTTGATTAATTCAGTTTTCACATTTAGCTTCTCTGATAAACTTTTGGTTAAGTTGTAAATTTTAGCCGATCCACCGGCGAGCAATACGTGCTTAATATATTCGCCGCCAAAAGTTGAACGGAAATAATCAATGGATCTTTCAATTTCTAAGCAAATCGGTTGGGCAAAATCCAGAATGCTGTTATTTAAATCCAAGTTGTCTCCATCACTACCATCGGGAAGGCCTTCAATTTTGATTTTTTCTGCTTCCTCAAAAGTTACCCCATATTTTTCTTGCAAACTTTCAGTAATAGAGTTACCCGCTAAAGCAAAATCTCTCGTAAAAATTGACATGCCGCCTTTAATAACATTGATACCTGTAGTGCTCGCTCCAATATTGATAATTACAACAATTTCATCATGATCAAATTCATAATTAGCTTCATACGCAGATTCCAAAACAAAAGGAGCTACATCCATAATCATAACATTCAGGCCAGCTGCTGTGATCGCCTCAAGATAACTATTGACCATATCTTTCTTAGCCGCCACAATAATAATATCCATTTGATTGGGATTATAGCTATTGTCACCCAAAATCTGAAAATCATAATTAACATCGTCCATATTATCAAAGGGCAAATATTTACCCGCTTCATCATGGATCAAATCGCGTAATTCTGTTTCATTTATTTGATCCAATGTTACTTTTTTTATAATGACTGAATTTCCCGCAAGGGAAGCGACTATTCCTTTGCGCCTGCAACCAGAATGCTGAAAGAGTTCTTTGATTTTCAAAGATAACGCATTGGAATCAGCTAAAACGCCGTCTATAATTATGCCTTTGGGTAAGGGAATCTGCAAGAAACGGTTAAGAAAATGACCACGAGAGCTACTGATGATTTCGGCCAATTTTAAAGAACTTGAACCGATATCTAAACCAACAAGTTTCTTTTGACCCGAAAAAATTTCTTTTAAGTCTAGCATTAAAGCACCATCATATCGTTTTTAACTAAACAAAACATACTTCCCACGTCATTTTGCCCACCGATAAACAATATCTCCTTTTTTAACCATACCTAATTCATTGCGGGCTATCGCTTCTATATAATTAACGTCGTTGCGTAATAAAAGTATTCTCTTTTTTAATTCGTTGTTCTCTATTGTTATCTCATTGGTCTGCGACTTTAACTGAGTAAGCCGTTTGCTCATTAAATAATTATCAACAAAACCCCTATTGCCAAACGTTATCAAAAGCGCCATTAACAGTAAAAAGACAACCAGATATCTGCCTATCTTCATTTAGAATCAATCCTCCCCAGTCCAAAGCGGGGAAATCTATAATGTACCTGTTGCCTTTTCAAGGAAATACTTCCTCATACGGTCTCTGTAATGCCTTGGCTACTTTCAATTCCGAATTCTTTCTTGTAGACAAGCCCTTCTCCATTTTGGCGATTGTTTGCGGGGCCAATTCCGCTTTCCTCGCCAACTCAGATACACTTAAAGGAATTGTTTCTCTAAATTTTTTTACTTGATTTTTCTTTATATTATCTACCATAAATTAAAGCGATACCTCATTTGATTATTAAAAAACAATAATTTTATAGAAATGTCAAGTAATATTGTTTAATGTTTATTAATATTGTTTAATGTTTGTTAATTTTAAAATAATTATTAAAGGCTGGATTCGAAGGGCAAATAAACAGTGACATTGGGCAATATGGTAATAGATCAAACTTGACAATTGCTAAAAGATTAAAAGGATTTAATGAATAACTTATAATAATTAGATTTGCACGGAAGGTAAAATCTGTTGTGGTTCGCCCAGCATGAATTTGCCGCTTTCAATCCATTCCTTTAGGATATTGGCAATTTGTCTGGCTTTGTAATAACTGGATAGAGGCGCAGTGATAATTTTTTTTTCGCCGATGCTGATCGTTCCGCTGCGCAAATCTTTATAACTGACTTCCGCCAAAGGTTTTGCTACTCCCTTAGGGTAATCCATGCTGTAATCATAAATNNTGGGTATAAATATCGTCGTCTTTCACTGACGTAAAAAGCGCCATTTCTTCATCCAAAATGGGAATAGGAATACCTATCCCCACGAACAATGAAACTCCATAACCTAAAATACTCGCTCCAGTCAGCCATTCCGGAACCATTTCTTTTAAATTGCCCACAACGGCAATTGTACCGGCTCCTTGCCTAGGAACACCGTTTGCTCCACGGGGCACATCAGGGTTATGCTGTGTGCCCGGCCAGGCAACAAATCCCTGCGCTCCGCCTAAAAATATCCGCGTGCCAACACCTATTGTCCGGTAATAAGGATCATTAAACAAAGGACTCAACTGCCCTGATGTTGCATAGGCTGCATTGGCCATTTGCGGACGGAGCATCCCCATGTACGTATAAATTGTTCTGTCGGATAAATTAACAGCGCAATTATAATTTTGATAAGCATTACGCGGATTAAACAAAATAGCATTTTGTAAATCATTTATCGTAATGTTTCTTTCGTACTTCCGTGCGGGATAGCAATCCGTTCCATAACCTTCGGCGCGCAACTTAACAACATTTCCAGCTACAAAATCTTCGATTACATGACCGCCGCCGTAATTAAATTCGCCGGGATAAACACTGTTGAGTGGATCGTTTTCCACCACCTCTGTCGCGCCGATATAACAATCCACGGCAGCAATCCCGCCATAAGCTGACACATCATTTAACCAGACTTTGGATGCTCGAATCCGAGGAGAAGTATGACCGAAATTAAGAAAAGCTCCCGAAGAGCACATCGGACCGAAAGTTCCGGTAGTAACAACATCAATTTTACGGGCGGCTTCAACTGCGCCATGCCTTTCCACAACATCAATCATCTCTTCGGCTGTGACAACTACAGCTCGCCCATCTTTTATCTTTTCGTTAATTTCCTTAAATGATTTTTTAACTTTTAATTTTTTCATATTTTAATTTTGGGTATGGAATAAATTTGTTTCTTTCATACCATTGTTTAATGCCAATTGCAAAAGTTAAGAAGGGTTTCACGCGTAAAGCCAAATCTAAATGCCTGTTGCCCCAAAGCTATCCATTTGAGCGGCCATTGCTTGTGACCTCGTGTCACCTTTAGGTGGTCAGGTTATGTGCTTCGCTTTAAAATAATGTTTCCCTTATCCCGCATCGCTTCGCTTGCGGGATAATTCGACCTGCAAGCTTCAGTGCACTTTGTTTCTGAAGCTTGGGTCTCATTACAACTGTTTGAGCCGCAGGCGAGTTTTGTAATCGCCTGAAGCAAGCCTTAGATTTATCCAAAACGCTTGCAGGCAGCGAAAAGGATTTTGGGGTAACAGGCCATAAACTTTAAGTATGGCCGAATCCTCCGCTACCTCTTGATGTGTCGTTCAAAGCTGAAGTCTCCACCCACTCCACTTGAAAAAATTTTTGCACGACCATTTGCGCTAAACGCATACCTCTTTTAACAATAAAAGGTTCTTCTCCGTGATTAATGATAATCAACGCAATTTCTCCTCGATAATCAGCATCAATTGTGCCCGGCGAATTGAGCAGCGTTATTCCTTTATTTAAGGCCAGTCCGCTGCGCGGCCTTATCTGCGCTTCGTAACCTTCGGGTAAAGCCACCGCGATTCCCGTCGGGACTTTTTTCCGCTGGCCGGGCGAAATAATCTCTTCTTCAGCCACAGCCGCAAATATATCCATTCCGGCAGACTGATTAGTCATGTATTGAGGCAACGGAATATCTTCATTGCCCGTCAGTCTTTGGATACAAACTTTTATTTTTTTCATTTTTCCCTCAATTGCAAATATTTATATACCAAGTCGCATTCAGAGGATAACGAGGCGGCAAGATGGTGAGAGCCGTCCTGTATCCATTTAAGTTATGGATACAGGACGGCTATTTTTTGAATAATTACTGCGAGTCGAAATCAATTTATTTGACTTCCGCGTCCAGAGCTTCCTTCCGGCTGAGCCTGATCTTGCCGGACTTGTCCATTTCCATAACTTTCACCATGACTTCATCGCCTTCCTGTAATACGTCGGTAACCTTATTGATTCTTTCTTTAGC
>PLMV01000014.1 GCA_003141615.1 Syntrophaceae bacterium | reverse complement strand
TTTTCCTTTAATCCTTCCTGATTTATTTCCGGCCGCGAGACGGCAACTATTCCTTTATCTTCCAAAGTCTGCCAATAATATTTATTAACAATATTAGTTGCCGTTTCTCCTTCTGCTTGTTCTTTATAATAAGTTTCTAACACGTTGCGGGGGATTTTCCCCGGGCGGAAACCTTTAAGCTTGGCCTTTTTCCCTACCTCGCGATATACAGCATCCAGTTCGTTTTTAACTTCGCTCCAGGGTATCTCCAATGATAATTTTTTCTTTACAGGACTCAATTCTTCCATTTTCATTACAACTTGACTCACTATAATATCTCCTTCTTTATTGTAATATTTACAAATTTCTGTTGAAGATTGGTGCGAGAGAGGGGACTTGAACCCCTATCCGCAATAGGCGGGCTGGATCCTAAGTCCAGTGCGTCTGCCAATTCCGCCACTCTCGCCCTAGAATTTTATATATTCATTACGCATAAAATGTCAACGCGGATTATTCTGTGTAATTACAAACAAAACTAGTTAAATTAAGCTATTTGTGAGTTCATGTATTTGATTATCTGCTTTTATGCAAGAAAAATGTCTTCATGAATCGTCTGCTCGTAATGGGCACTAAATAGCAACTCTTTACCTATATTTATACCCTCAAATTGACATTATCAATTTGAGGTTTAGTATGGACGATAATGATGATAAATATCGAATGGTTACCTTGCTCACTGAAGAGGAGAAGGAAGCAATGGAACTTAAAACCTGCGGTAATGACCTCATCACGTTAGCAGTCGGATGATGTTCTGAACTGTCTCTGTTCAAATCTCTCTCTGGGTATCGTTATTTTTCGAACTTCAAGAATAATAAAAAAGGCAGAGCCACTCGGCCCTGCCTTTTGTTTTTGAAGATTAGCGATCAATCTTAACCTTTAAACTTTCTCCTGATGCCCGCCAAACCGATGAGGCCGAAACCAAGAAGCAGCATTGTGGTGGGTTCGGGGACCGTCGTGGCATGGCCCATGAGATTATCGTTGCCGCATTCAATGGTTAAGTGTGAGACAAATTCTGTTCCCCCTGGGAGAAAGCCGAGATCAACAGCCATCGCATAATGGTTACCACCTAAATAACCAGAACCTGCATCAGTAAGAGCAGTGGGATAGCCGTAAAAAGTGATACTTTGATTGGCCAAGACTAAAGTTCCACCGCTGCTTATTCGATATGGTGCCGACAATCCATTACCATTAGGTGCAAGTAAACCAGCGTCTGCCACAAAACCATTACTAGTAGTCAGTGAATAAACACTGTATTGGGAAGTCGCATAGTTAATATCCAAAACATATTCATACGTATGCCCATTGTACGATACGCCTGTGGTGTTTCCAACAATATCAATAAAAATGTCACCAGAATGATATGTCGTGCCAGAATATGTATAGCCGTTCTTGAGATTGAATCCTGCTACGGCCGTCAACTTGGTCCCGTTTAATACAAACCCTTCTAGATCCCAAGACTGACCGGTCACCATGTTAGGCTCAACCTCCTGATCGTCCGTATTGCCACTCGCAGTATACCAGCCAGAGCCACCAGATCCATTTCTACCGTCATTAATAGTTATATCAGTACCAAAAGGGTTTGCATATACATTCGATATGCAGACAAGCAGGAAAACGGTTACTATCAAAATCAATTTTAAAGTTTTCATGGACTATATCTCCTCTTCATTTTTAATCAACTATTTGTATAAATGTTTTGCAAGGAGCATGCCTGACTGGAAGTTATGAAACATTTATTTGATCGGAAACATTTGACTATTTATCTCTACCGGCATTGCCGCGAAGGTTGGAATCACTAACAATTTAATAATACTGGTTTTCTGCTTTCGCAGGAATTGAACGGGATGATCTTAAAGGTTTCTTTTTTGCTATATAGTAGTATATCAATACTAACCATCAAAAGTGATTAAGAGTCCCCTAATTGCTATCAAAAAATAAAATCTGTAAATTATTCCGACACGTTTAATTGTTTATTGAGGTATATCTAGGTATATTTAGGCAGAAAACTGTGATTTTACAATGTATTACAATAAATTTCACTTTTGTAAATAAATCCGACACATTTAAATATAATTAGGTACTCAAATACGAATAGATAGACTAACATCTTAATTATATTATAAATATTAATGATAGAAAAAGACAAGACAAGGTTTTACATCAGGTAGGTTTGAAGTGCTTTATAGTTCTTAAAATCAGCATCAACAAAGAAGGCTCCAACATTAATGCTGTCTTCGGCATCAATCACTCTGTTCGACTCACAGGACAACCTTATGGGTTTATTCTCAGTAGGCAAATTGAAAATAATCTCAAATCTTGAATTCTGCGAATCAATCAGGATCTGTTGCTTAAAATCTTTGGGAATTAAAACTTTTACACCGCCAAGAGAAATATCTGTGATGGCTCCTATTCCCATATGTCCAGGCTCCGGTTGATTAATCACAGTCGAAACAGAAAGAGTCTTTCTCGGATATTGACGTTTTTCTTTTTCAATACCAGGAAATGCTCTCCTCTCTTTAAGGTAATTGCTCAGAGCCATTTCAATCGTTGACGATAAAGACCGCCGGTCTTCTTTTGCAACTCGAGCCAAAGATTCATGCAAATCCTTACTGGCACGAAAACATATAAGGCTATCTTTTTTCATGAGGATACCTTTTTTATATTCAATCAATATCTAATTCAAATCTAGATAAGCATAAACTGTACCTGACCAATCATTTCCGATCAGTGATTGATGTTAAGCCTCTCAACCACTGTCTTTTTTTATCCAAAAACTACAATAATAGGAATGAATTGCTTTCCTTATACAACTAATACGTTGAATTGTAAAGAATTCCGATAGCAAATATAAGTCTACACCATACCTTATTACTTTTTTTAATAGATTTTGATAGCTTATTAATATAGATAACTCTGAACAACCACTAATGAGTGAAACATGATATGAAAAACAGGAAGTCAAAATGGATTTGGGGTGGCATTTGCCTTTCCGTATTTATAATAATAATTTTTGTTTACATATTTCGAGAGACAATCCTGTTAAAGGCAGGCAACTTTATGGCGCCCGCTGGCGATTATAAAGCGGACGTCGCCATTCTAGAAGGCGCTGAATTTATTTCAACTGGTGTGATAACGAGCGGGATCGATTTATTATCATCAGGTAAAGTCAAGCGCATAGTTATCGTCTTGCAGAATATTGCCCCAGCTCATAGGCCGTATGGTATCAATGGGAACTATCCGGATATCGTCTTGCAAAAACTCAAAAATCTCGATCTGAAGGAAACGGAATTTAAAGTTATTGTAGTACCCATACGACATCCAGTAACTTTAAAAGAGGCGGAAGTGGTATTGAAGGCTCTATCAAAGGATAATACAAAGAGTGCCATACTCTTATCACCGGGTTTCCATACCCGGCGGAGTTATCTGGCGTATCAACATGTAGGCATACCCCTGCAAATAAAAATCTTCCCTTTTGCTTCTTTTACCAACTACCAGCTCAACAACTGGTGGGTTCAGGAACCTGGAGTTCGCGACTTCACTGTCGAATTGCTTAAACTGGGTTATTATTTAGCTGGAGGTTATATCCCTTTTAAATTTTCTTACTAAATGACCAAAGTTAATATGACATCTTTAACCGTTCTTCACGGATAGACCCATCTCTTTTGATTAAAGGTTACGATTGATAATCAACAAAAAAGGCAGAGCCGAATTGGCCCTGCCTTAATTCATTCCCTAAAGGGGAGATTTTATTATTTTATCTTTCTCCTGATTCCTGCAACTCCCAAAAGACCAAGACCGAGCAACAACATGGAGGCCGGTTCGGGAACGGAATTGATGGTAACCGACACAATCATGTCCTGATAGTCCGCATCGGTATTAGTAAGGCGCAGATCTTCGAAGCCAAGGATATAAGTGTTGGAATTATCGACTTGAAAGATCGCTGCATGGATTTCATTGCTGGGGTTAAGCGAATTTTCTGTATAATATGTATCTCCAAACACACCGAGGTAAAAACCAAAATTTTGCGCTGGGCTAAGAGTGAAAGATGTTGCTGGTGTATTTTTATCATCGGTACCCATGAAAAGCTGAGTCGTTACTGGGGTATTCTGCGCGCTTTTGGTATAATAGCCGAAAGTATTACTGCCTGCATAGCCAGCGATTTCGTCAATAATGACACTTACCGCTCCGTTGGCGAACCAGGTTTCGACAGGATTTGACGTATTGCCGTTTAATAGTGTGTAGGTGTGGTTACCAGCGTTAAGACGCCCATTCAGTATATAATCTACAATGTTGATTTTGTTTTGGCCACCGTCCCATGAATTATTTGAGGGCTGGATAAAATCATACGCCCGTGTTGGGTCAGCCGAAGTGTAATTTGCACCATCTATGTTAACAGTTATAGGGCCAGCAATAGCAATGGACGTTTCCAATGCGAATACTGCTAAAACCAAAAAAATAATCAAAAACGACTTTTTCATTTTATCCTCACTATCCTCCATTTTTTATCCACGAATTTAATTTATAAACTAAGCAATTGTCATGCCATACATAATTATACATATAATAACAACAGGTTATGATATACAGCATGGATAGACGTATTACTTATTGTAAAAAATCCCGACGAATTTTCGTATGAATTTACCATCTAGTATGACAAATACTTAAATAAGCTCTCTTAAATAAAGGGTTTTTTCAAAATGATATACATTGTAAAATTTCCCGTCACTTTCCTTGAATAAACCTATTAATTGTTTGTATTTATTTATTTTTTACAATTCTTGCGAAGTGTAAAGAAAACCGATGTTCTTCATCCGCCTGTTTGCTATATTCTTTGCTATTAATAAGCATAAAAAGCCAACGTACAACTAGCTCGTCTTTCGCGGATAACATTATTTGAGATTATTGAGCGCTGCCCTAGCCTCATCTGCACCGGCGAAACCTGAATTTATCTTTAGAGCAGTATTGAGTTCTTTTTTAGCCAGATCACGGTTGCCGTTTTTATAGTATGCCATGCCCAGATGATATCTGATTACAGGATTATCGGGAATTTTATCCGCCGCTTCTTTCAGATATGTAATGGCAGTTCCGGGAACATTTTTCTTATAATAAATCCATCCCAGCGTATCTGAAATATGAGCTTCTTCCGGCATCAGTTCTTTGGCTTTTTGCGCCAGATTCAGAGCGACATCAATATTGCCTTTGTGTTCTGCATAAAGGAAAGCAAGATTATTGGCTGCCGGAACAAAATTGGGATTTATCTTTAAAGCTTTTTCATAATACTCCTGAGCCTTGCTGTAATTTTTTTCATTTTCATAAATCATCCCCAGCACCATTAATGCCGTAATTGCATCCGGTGCTTTTTCTACAGCAGCCAGATATTGATTTTTTGCCTTATCAGTCAGATGCTGCCTCATATAAAACCCCCCCAATAAGATTTGCAGTGAGGGCAGGTTGGGATTGAGTTCAATTGCTTTCTTCATATTGCTTTCAGCGGAAGTCAAATCTTTTTTTGTCTCGTAGAGTGATCCCAGCATGCTATAGAAAACAGGATTTTGCGGCACAACTTTAATTTGTTGCTGCACTCTTTCAATAGCTTTGTCCGTATTTTTTTTACTCACATAGACGGAGGCAATCAGTTGAAGCGCATCCACACTATCCGGCTGCAGAGACAATGCCCTTTCTAACCGTTCAAGCGCTTCTTTTTCCTTCTTTTGATATAGAAGAACTTTACTCGATTGGATATAGCCTGCCGGATTATCCGGCGAATACTTGATTACAGCATCATATTCTCTGGCCGCACCGGGTATATCTTTTTTTGATAAATAGGCATCACCTAGAAGAAGGCGTGCCTGGATGTTGGATGGATTGTCCGTTAGTATAATATTGAGCTGATTGATGGCTTCGGAAGAATTCCTTTCTCTAAAGTTAATGTCCGCCATAAGAAGTCTTGGCTGTGCCCATTTGGGATTAATCTTTATGGCTTCTCCCAATTCAGCTTTCGCCTGCTGAATGTTACGGTTACCTGAGTGAGCAAGAGCAGTTAAATAATGCGCCATAGCCGATTGCGGATTATCTTTAACATACCCCTGAAACAAATTTAGTGCCTGATCAAATTCTTTCCGGCTCAATAAAATTCTTCCCTTCAACAGCAGGCCTTCCTGGCTTTTGGGATTGATCTTCAGAATTTTTTCCGTTTGTTTCAAACCTTCGTCATATTTCTTTTCGTTTATATAGAAATCGGCCAGCGTTGCTATAACACTGATATTCTCCGAATCCTGCCCTACCGCTTTTTTGAAATATGATTCTGCCTTATCTTTTTTCCCTTCGAGCAAATAAAAGTTGCCAAGATGAATTTTAAGATTGGCATTTTTGGGTGCAATTTCAATTCCTTTCAAAAATTGTTTTTCCGCTTCATCTCGTTTGTTGACGACTGTATAAAAATTACCCAGCTGCATAAAACTTGTGGCATCATTAGGGGAAATTTTTGTCGCTTCGATATATTCACGTTCAGCCGATTCTTTATTTCCTGACCGTAAATAAAATTCAGCAAGGGCAAAACGTCCCCGTAAAGACTTCTCATCAGCCTTTACGGCAGCTTTGAGCATTTCTTCAGCGCTGGATAAATCTTTTTTGATTATATAAAGGTTAGCCAGATGAATATATGCTTCAAGTTTGTTTTCTCCTTCCACCGCCATTTTACTCTCGTTGATCGCCCCATCCAGATTTTTTTCCATAAGATAAATGTTGCTCAAAAGCATATGAGCCAAAGAATTTTTTGCGTCTTTGACTAAAATCAATTCGGCCTGTTCTCTGGCCTTCTTGGTATCTCTGGACAGAAGGTATAATCCGCCTAACTGATTATGGGCTTCCACCATATCCGGATTTATTTCTACTGCCTTGGTCAGAGCGGCATATCCTTCCCTAATCATCCCCATTTTCAGATAAGCCATTCCCAGTTTGTAATAGGCTTTCGAATGTTTAGGTTCCAAGTGGATTATATTTTTATATTCAATAACAGCTTCTTTAAGCTTATTTTCTGAAAAGTATGTCTCCCCTTTCTTCCAGTGACGCTCAATCCTTGACTCTTTAGAGCATCCGGAAAGTAAGATGAGGAAAGCGATAACCGATAAGATGCAAATCGCGAAATACATCCTTCTTTTTTCTAAATTCATGCCTATTATCTCCTTTGGGGGTTCTGATAAGTTAAAATATAATATTTTTCTATATAGCCTCTCGTTATTTTTTTTTCAAGATATAAATAGTGTTTTTCTTTACGAAAAAACTAGACATGCTTATTTATATTTGCTAATTTGTTCCAATCGCGTTAAAATAAATAGAATTTCCTTAAAATGAGGTAACAAATTATGAAGAAAGGCCTGATTGCTTTTTTATCGGTAGTTTATGTATTTTGTTTTTTTATCTATGCACAGAATGTTGCAGCTGAAAGTCCTGCAGAAAAAATACAAAAAAGTGCGGCACAGGATACGTCTAAGAAAATAACTGATAATAAACAGGCTAAAGACAACAAAAAAGTTACAGGCGATGTTGTTGCCGAAATTGATAAGTATATAATCGGTCCGGAAGATGTACTCGATATTTTTGTCTGGAAGGAAGAATCCCTTACCAAAACTGTTCCTGTGCGTATTGACGGCAAGATATCCCTTCCTCTTCTGGATGATATTCAGGCTTCCGGCCTAACTCCGTTGCAACTCAAAGATGAAATAACCAAAAAACTGAGTGGATTCGTCGATAACCCTACAGTAACGGTAACAGTGAAAGAGGCCAACAGTTATAGAGTCTTTATTTCCGGTGAAGTTAAACAACCTGGAATTGTCCGCATCCGCAGTGAAATTACCCTGGTTAAACTAATCATCATGGTCGGTGGTTTTACAGAATGGGCAAACAAAAGAAAAATTTCAATCATAACTAAGGAAAACGGCAAAGAAAAAAGGATTACTGCTAATTATAATAAAATCATTGATGGAGACATACCGGATATCGTAATCAAGCCCGGAGATACTGTAATTATTCCTTAACCTGGTTTCCAGCTTGAAGTTTTTTAAAATTAGCACCCCGGTTGTGAATTACTTACCATCGGCATTCATGAAAGGCTTTATATTATGACTCTTCACCGTACAATGTTAGTTTTCATTATGTTTTTATGCATTCTGACAGCTCCGTATGTTTACGCAGCCGATATTCTCAACCAAATTCATCCCTATATCAGCGTAAGTGGCGAATATGACGACAATATTAATCTGACATCTCATAACAAAATAAATGATTTCATCACAACGATCCTGCCCGGCATCAAATTTTCCAATATGGATGCCAAATCAGGCATTGATTTGGATGTATCTGCCGGTCTTGTTTTTTATGATAAAAATCCCAATTTAAATTACATCAGCGGCAACGGAAGTTTGAATGCCAAATACATGACTTCTGAGCATCTTAATTTTTATCTTAAAGAATATTACTTACGGTCAGACAATCCCCGTGAACAGGAATATTTAACACCGGCTGCGGACAATAAATATGTCCTGTCAACGTCTACGCAGAGGTCCGTGTACTGGCGAAATGTTTTTGCCCCAACTGTTGAATATCAGTTTGGACAAGAAAGCAGTATAGGTGTAAATTACCGGCACAATATTTATCAAACAGACGCTTCGATCTCAGAAAATAGTATCGAGAATTATATCAATCCTTTTATAACCTATTGGTTCGATAAGCGAAACGGAATACATCTTGAATACGCTTATACTAACGGAGATTTTGAATCATCGCCTGATCTTAACGGCCAAAAAGTAACTGCCCGTTATATGAATCGTTTAAATCAGAAAGCTACTGCTTTTGTGGAAGGTGCTTATACAAACCAATCTTTTGCCCTATCATCAATGGACTATAACATTTACGAACCCTCAGTGGGACTGTCGTATGTCTTTACTCCCTCTTTAACCGCATCTGCCCAGATTGGTTATTATTGGATGGAATATTTGAACCAAGATCCCAAATTCAATGGATTAACTTTTAAGGTGGATTTAGCAAATACAGATGCCCGGACAACTTATGTACTCAGTATCCAGGGTGGCTACACAGAAGATTATTTCACTTCTCAAAATCTTGGTTTCCAGAAATATTACAGAGCTACCGGCTCAGTAAAACATAATTTGGAAAAGAGATTTTCCATTGGTTGTTCGGGCAGCATCGAGAGAGTTGAGTTCGTCGGTACGGAACGCATTGATACGATCTGGAGCGTTGGCCCCTCAGCTTCATATCAACCGCTGAAATGGCTTACTCTATCATTGGAAATTTCACATAATGCCAACGAATCAAACATCCCGGCAGATGAATACATTGAAAATAAAGGAATCTTGAAATTAACCGCATCTTATTAAAGTGAATCAACAACTTAGTCCTCCATTATTAGGGTTGATCTCTTAATAGATATTTTATTTTACAGAACTAATTAAAACTGAATAGCTGAACCGGCATCACGCCAAATTATAAGGAGTAGCGAGATTTATGATTAATCCTGAAAAAAACTTTACACTTGATGAATATCTTGAAATCCTGCGACGCAGAATGTGGTACATCATTATTCCCTTTGTACTCGTTATGGCCGGAGCATCAATTTATGCAATAATTGCTCCCCGGGAATATAAAGCATCAACGCTCGTGCTGGTATCTCCGCAAAGCGTTCCTGAAGATCTCGTACATGCTACAGTTACCTCCAAAGTTGAGGAACGCCTGCAGTCGATAGCGCAGGAAGTAATGAGCCGTACCCGCCTGGAAACAATAATCACCGAATTCAGATTGTATGAAAAGGCACGTAAACACCTTTCGAAAGAAGAAATAGTTGAACAAATGCGCAAAAATATAAAAGTAGAATTGCCGACCAAGAAAGATGAAAAAGGTTCTTTCGCCATCAGTTTTATCAGCAATGATCCCAATACTGCGATGGTAGTCGCCAATAGGTTGTCTTCTTTATTTATCGAAGAAAACCTTAAAATCAGAGAGCAACAGGCATCGGGTACGACTGAATTCCTGACTAACGAGTTGGTTGCGGCAAAAGCAAAGTTGGATCAGATGGAAGCAAGCGTTACCCAATATAAAAGACGTTTCATGGGTGGTCTTCCCGAACAGAGAGATACCAACCTAAAGATTTTTGAGCAAATGCAGAATCAAAATCAGCGGATCAGTGAAAGCCTCAGATCAGCTCAGGACCGCAAGCTCTTTATCCAAAAACAAATGTCTGATATGGAAATGCCCGTAAGTATGCCGGTTGCAGCGGGGAGTGGAAAAGATAGTCAGTACTCGATCAAACCATCTTTAACCCAAAAAGAGGCAAGCTCTGCTGTGGCAGCCGATACAGGCGGAACCTATGAAACCAAGAAGGACAAACTAAAAAGAGAACTCGAAGATCTGCGGACAAAATATACAGATAATCATCCCGATGTCATCGCTATGAAGAAAAAAATGGCTGACCTGGAAAAAAATAAAGACACTTACGATAATGATATAAAAAAAGATCCCCGCTTCAGAGAATTAAAAAATCAATTGACGGCAACATCATTAGAAATAAAACGTTTACATGATGAAAGTGCATCTGTTTCGGCTCAGATCAATAAATACATGGGGAGAATTGAACAAACTCCCGCACGCGAACAGGATATGGCTTCCCTGCTAAGAGAGTATGAGAGCACCAAAGCAGCTTATGAAACTTTGTTGAAAAAAAGCCAGGGAGCCCAACAGGCTGAGAATCTTGAAAAACGACAAAAAGGAGAGCAGTTCAAGGTAATTGACCCGGCAAGAGTTCCTGAGGAGCCCTTCTATCCTGATGTTCCAAAAATTTTGCTCATCAGCCTGTTTGCCGGACTGGCTGGCGGTATGGCTCTGGCCTTTATACGCGAACAAATGGATAGATCATTTCACGATGCAGCTGATGTGGAAATTTCACTCGGAATCAAAGTTCTGGCAACGATACCTAAAATTGAAGCAAAAGCATCTTAATTATGTACAAGAAATTCTATGGTTTTAAAGAGAGACCCTTTGAAATAGCGCCGGATCCTGCATTCGTATATTTGAGTGAAGTCCATCAGGAGGCCTTGGCCCACCTTCAATACGCAATTCAGGAAGGCAAGGGATTCAGCGTTATAACAGGTGAAGCCGGTACCGGAAAAACTACGCTTGTACGCAAACTGCTCAGCAATATTGATGGCAGCAGTATACGAACCTGTTATATTTTTAACCCGATAATGGATAGTACAGATTTTCTTAACTATATATGTAATGATTTGGGCATTGAATCGGACGGCATCAAATCACGGGGCCAGAGCCTTACCGCGCTTCACAATTATCTGCTTCAATGTTTCACTAAAAATGAAAAGGTATTTTTGATTATTGATGAAGCTCAGAGCCTGGAGACGAATTTACTACAGGAGGTCCGCCTGTTGACTAATCTGGAAACAGCTAAATATAAACTGCTGCATGTTATCCTTCTGGGACAGCCGGAATTAAACCAAACTCTTTCAGAGCCTCAGTTTCGACCTCTCAAGCAGCGCATAACCATCCGTTATCATCTGCGCCCTCTGACACTGAGAGAATCAAAAGAGTACATCACTTACAGATTAAAACGGGCGGGGTCAAGAGACCTGGCCATATTTGACAACAGCGCGATAAAGAAAATTTTCCGTTACTCAAAAGGAATCCCGCGCCTGATAAATATTGTAGGCGACAACGCATTACTTACGGGATTTTCACGGGATAAAAACCGTATCGGGAAGAATATCATTCAAAGTGTTATCAGAGATCTTGAAATAAAAGAAAAATCTTCATGGAGTCAGAAGAGTAAGTCATTTCTGCAGGCTTTTATTATTTTGCTTCTTTTAGTCTGCGTTTTTTGTGGCTTACTGTATTTGTTTTTACCGGACTTATTTAATAATATATTGGGGATGCGAAGCTATGGGTAAAATGTTTGATGCACTGCAAAAAGTGCAGCGGGAAAAATATGTGGGAACTGAAGATGAAGTTCAAAAATCTATTCCGGATGATCTTGTTCTGAATGATAAAGTAGTATCTTTTTTTGCTCCTTCATCCATGGTAACAGAGCAATTCAGAAGGCTGAGGACTCTTATTATTAAGCCCGGAGTGGTAAACACGCCCAAAATCATTATGGTTGCCAGTGCGGTGTCCGGAGAAGGCAAAAGTCTCGTAGCAGTTAATTTAGCCAGTATTATCGCTGCTGAACTGCATAGCCACGCACTTTTGGTCGATTGTGATCTTAGAAATCCTTCCCTCACTCGTTGGTTCGGTCTGCAGGAAAAAAAGGGACTTTCCGACTATCTAATTGGAGAAGCTGAAGTGCAGGATCTTTTGATCAAGACCTCTATCGACAAACTGAGCATTCTTTCCGGCGGCAGCATTCAGGAAAATCCGGTGGAGCTAGTCGGTTCTAATAAAATGAAAACTCTGATTCAGGATTTAAAATCGAGATATGAGGATAGATATATTATAATCGATTCCTCACCGATTTTAGCTACAACCGAGCCCAGCGTTTTAAACGAAATAGTCGACGGGATTATACTGGTTATCAAATCAGGTAACACACCCCGGGAAACCATTCAACAGGCTGTAAGGTTGTTGAATAAAAATAAGATACTTGGCGTTGTATTAAACAATATGCAATTTAAAACAAAAGCATTGTTCCAAAGATATTTTGGTACTAATCATCAATACTACGATTACCGTTATTCCAAAATGCATCCCGAACCGGGATTTTGGGGGAAATTATCCCAAAAAATATGGTCATCAAAAAAAAATGATCTTTGATCACGGGTATGAACCCCAACGCAAACTTTGGGAAAAGTTTATAAGCTTTGCAGCTCTTACAGATGTCGAAGGTGAAGAACAATAAATATCAACTTATAAACAGCTTTATAAACAGCTTATTTTATTTAGTTGACATTATATAAGCAATGATTATACAAATTAATTTTAAGTTTAAAAAAATATATTACATAGCGTAGATGTATTGAGTTGCTTGAAGTAAAGTTCCTCAATTATCAACAATGAAAGAAATATTCTTTCTATCATTCGGAATATATTTTATGAATCTGCCAAGATTAAAAATAGGTAAGCGCGCGTCGTCTCATCCTGATAATTTTATGAAATTAATGGATCCTGTTATTGAAGATGACCCCGCTTTTTTTGATCAGTCACATTTCCATCGTATGTTGCGGTTGGAACGTATGCGAACGGAACGATCAAAAAAACCATTTATGCTTTTGCTGCTTGATATTTCACGTCTAATTGAAACTACGCAAGATATAAAAATAGTTGATGAAGTTAAAACATCCTTAAATCCATTGCTGAGAGAAGTCGATATCAGGGGCTGGTATCACTATAATAAAATCATTGGAGTGCTGTTTACCGAAATAGCATTGATGGATAAAACTTTTATTGATTCTGTAATTCATAAAATTTATGATCGCTTTCATGAAAAGCTGAATCCCTTCTGGATTAATAATATATATATATCTTATCATGTTTTTCCGGAGACAAATCAGGAATTGTCAGCAGGTGTACCTTTTAACTTAAATCTCTACCCGGACCTTGCAAAAAAAGGTTTAAACAGGAAACTTTCTCTCATTATAAAAAAGATTATTTTTGATTGCGCAGGAAGCGCTATTGTCCTTTTGCTTTTTTCACCTCTTTTTTTGATCATTGCGGCAGCCATTAAGTCTACTTCGCACGGTCCTGTTTTTTTCCGGCAAGAGCGTGTTGGTTTAAATGGCAAAACATTTCTTTTCTATAAATTCAGATCAATGACAACAAATAATGACCCACTCAAACACAAAGAATATATTACAGGGTTTATCAATCAGCCAAATACTGCGGCAATCGAACCGGGTATCTTCAAATTGACCAATGATTCACGCATCACAACTGTTGGTCATTTTATACGTAAAACTAGTCTTGATGAACTTCCTCAATTAATAAACGTATTAAAAGGCGACATGTCTCTGGTTGGGCCGCGTCCGCCTATTCCTTATGAATGTGACCTCTATCATATTTGGCACCGTAGGCGTTTGCTATCAGCTAAACCAGGAATTACAGGAATGTGGCAGGTTATGGGCCGAAGCCGCACAACTTTTGATGAAATGGTCCGGCTTGACCTTAAGTATTTGCAGGAATGGAGCCTATTGCTGGATCTGAAAATTCTCCTTATGACTCCCAAAGCAGTGATAAGCGGCAGTGGTGCATATTGATTTTTAAAATCACGTAAAATTTCGTTTCCATGGCATTCGGAAACAAAATATTTGAAAGGTCTTTTTTATGTTGCGTATAGGTGTGATCGGGTATGGGTATTGGGGGCCGAATATTGTTAGGAACTTCAATACCGCTAATGGTTCCCAGTTAACCATGGTTTGCGATACGAATCAGCAATCCCTCGAAAAAGTCAAAAAAGCTTATCCACAAATAAATGTCACTTCTAATATCGATGAATTGATCAAAAACCCCGAAGTTGATGCAATTGCGATTGCCACTCCGGTTTTTACTCACCATGAATTGGCTAAAAAAGCACTCGAAGCAGGAAAGAGTGTTTTTATGGAAAAACCTTTCACCTACACTGTTGCCGAAGCAGAAGACCTGATAGAACTAGCCGCAAAGAAGAATTTGAAACTGATGGTGGATCACACTTTTCTTTACACGGGATCAGTGCGTAAAATTCGCCAGTTGATTGATGATGACGTACTCGGCAGAATCTATTATTTCGACTCCGCCAGAGTCAATCTGGGCTTATTTCAGCATGATGTAAACGTTGTCTGGGATCTTGCACCCCATGATATCTCCATTATGGATCACGTCATCGATACAAAACCGCAGTCCGTCGTGGCAACAGGTGTCGGCCATTTTGGCCGCGGTCTGGAAGATATCGCCTATCTAACTTTTTACTACGACAATAACGTCATAGCTCATATTAACGTCAACTGGCTCTCACCGGTTAAAGTCAGAACCACGCTGATTGGCGGAGAGAAAAAAATGCTGGTCTGGAATGATATTGAACCGGATGAAAAAATTAAAGTCTACGACAAAGGTGTTCAGATACACACTAAGGAAGGAAAATACAATCTGCTTGTTGACTATCGCTGGGGTGACATGTGGGCGCCTAAAATTGATCAAACCGAAGCGCTCAAATTAATTGCTGAAAAATTTGTCGACTACGTGAAAAATGGCGGAACCATTCTCAATGACGGCATTGCCGGTTTGAACAATGTTAAAATGCTGGAAGCAGCCAGCAAATCACTCTCTAATAAAGGCGCTATGGTTTACATATGAATCATGTATGCATATCAGATGATGTGAAACTTGGAAAAGATGTAAAACTCTCCAAGTTTATCAATCTTTATGGCTGCTGTGTTGGTGATAATACAAAAATCGGGGCTTTTGTTGAGATTCAAAAGAATGCCTTTATAGGCAAAAACTGTAAAATATCAAGCCACACCTTCATTTGCGAAGGAGTAACCATTGAAGATAATGTTTTCATCGGACATAATGTCGCCTTTATTAACGATTCTTTTCCGCGGGCCACTGCAAAGGACGGGAAATTGCAAACGGAAGCTGATTGGAAAGTGGAGCCAACTCTTGTGAAGAAAGGAGCATCAATAGGTTCCGGCTCAACCATTCTCCCCAATATAGTCATCGGCGAGAATGCTATCATCGGCGCCGGCAGTGTGGTCACAAAAAATGTGTCGCCCGATACGATTGTAGCCGGCAATCCGGCAAAAACACTAAGAAGAGTATAAGGTTCAAGGAACAAGGACAAAGGCTGAAGGCTGAAGGCTAAAGAACTGATGCGATTTGAAGACCTCGACGTATGGAAACGAGCAATGAAGCTCAGTTCAAGTATTTATAAGGGATTGAATAATTTAAAAGATTATGGATTTAAAGACCAAATTACACGTTCTGGATTATCTATACCCAGTAATATAGCCGAAGGCTTTGAAAGAACTTCAAATAAGGAATCAGTTAATTTCTTATCCTATGCCAAAGGCTCGTGTGGCGAATTAAGAACGCAGATATACATAGGTATCGACATAGAATATATTAATAAAGATAAGGGCCAAGAGTGGCTGCAAGAAGCAAATGAAATATCGGCAATGCTGAACGGATTGATTAAGGCGCGACGTAAATTTACCCAAAGCTCTTAATCATCCCCTAGACCTTGTTCCTTGAACCTTGAGCCTTGAACCTTGTTCCTTGAGCCTTGTACCTTAAACGACTTTAGGAGTTGTGAATATGAACGTTCCATTTCTGGATTTAAAGACTCAATACAAAAGTATCAAAGATGAAATTCATACAGCAATTAACGAAGTTATGGAAAACACAGCTTTTGCCGGAGGACCTTTTGTGGCCAAATTCGAACAGGAATTTGCCAAATTTTGTAATTGCAAGCATGCTGTGGGCGTCGGAAACGGCACGGATGCTCTGTGGCTGAGCCTGATTGCGCTGGGGGTCGGACGAGACGCAGAAGTTATTACCGTGCCTAATACTTTTATCGCCACCGCCGAAGCAATATCGCTTGCCGGCGCAACCCCTGTCTTTGTCGACATCGATGAAAAAACAAATAATATGAATCCTTCTTTGCTCGAAGCGGCAATAACTAAAAAGACCAAAGCCATAATCCCCGTTCATCTGTTCGGACAGTCTGCGGATATGGACCCTATTATGGCTATTGCCCAAAAGCACGGGCTGTATGTAATTGAAGACGCCTGCCAGGCGCATGGCTCCGAATATAAAGGAAAGAAAAGTGGCGCAATCGGCCATACCGGCTGTTTCAGTTTTTATCCCGGTAAGAATCTCGGCGCATACGGCGAAGGCGGAGCAGTGGTAACCAATGACGATGCGCTGGCTGCAAATATGAGAATGTTCCGTGATCACGGCCAAGCTAAAAAGTATTATCACGGCATCATCGGCTGGAACGCCAGACTCGATGGCATCCAGGGTGCCATACTTAACGTTAAATTAAAATATCTGCAAGGCTGGAACGATGCCCGCCGGAAGCACGCCAAAGACTATGCGGCAGGGCTTTCCGCGGTGAAGGAATTTATCGTTCCGCAGGAAGCAGCCTATGCCAAGCATATCTATCATATTTACGCCATTCGCGTGAAGGACAGAGACAAACTCATGGCTTACCTGACTGAAAAAGGAATCGCCTGTGGCATCCACTATCCTGTGCCGATCCACCTGCAAGAGGCATATAGCTTCCTAAAGAAAGACAAAGGCAGTTTTCCCGTTGCCGAAAAATGCGCGGAACAATACCTGTCTCTGCCGATGTTTGCCGAACTGTCAGACGAACAGGTTTCGTACGTTGTCGAACAAATCAAAGAATATTATGCATGAGCCGGCGCTCATCAATCCGTTAGAACAAGAAAACTGGAATAACCTGCTTATCTCCACACCGGGTTATTCCTTTTTTCATACCTCCAACTGGGCCGATGTTCTGAGCAAGTCATACAACTACAAGCCTTTCTACCTGTGTGCCAGGGAAGAAAACACTTTTATCAGCCTTCTGCCAATGATGGAAGTCGATAGCGCCTTCACTGGCAGAAGAGGCGTTTGCCTGCCTTTCACTGACATGTGTGAACCGATTGCCGAAAATGCGCAACAGTTTCAGAAACTGTTTGATCAGGCGGTCGTTATAGGTAGAAAGCGAAAGTGGAAGTACTTGGAATTTCGCGGAGGAGAAAAATATTTATCAGCGGAAAAGCCGTCACAATCTTTTTTTGGACATACACTGGATTTAAGTTGCGGACAGCAGCAGCTATTTTCCAATCTGCGCGATTCCACCAGACGAAACATAAAAAAAGCGCAAAATGAAAATATCAATGTGACGATTTCCACATCGTTACAATCTATGAAGGATTTTTATCGTCTGAACACAATGACACGGAGGGAACATGGACTACCGCCGCAGCCATACAAATTTTTTCAGAATCTGTACGATCAAGTGATCGCCAGAAACATGGGGTTTGTCGTCATCGCATCCTTACGCGGTCGCGCGATCGTCGCGAATGTTTATTTAAATTTTGGAAAGGAAGTCATTTACAAATACGGCGCTTCCGATAAGGCCTTTCAGCATCTGAGGGCGAACAACCTGGTAATGTGGGAAGCCATCAAATGGAGTTGTGAGAGAAGATTTCAAAGCCTCTCTTTTGGCCGGACAGAACCGGAGAATGAAGGGTTAATGCAGTTCAAAGCAGGATGGGGAGTCAAACCATACCAGATTTATTATTACAGATATGACTTACAGAAAAATGTTTTTACCTTGAATTCTTCAAATATCAATCCTTTGTTTAACAAAATTTTTTCAAAACTACCCAGACCGGTTTTGGAAATGCTGGGCAGAATACTTTACCGTCACATGGGCTGATAACTAGATTTTGTCTTATTGTTGAAACTCCAATTCCGAAAGCGTAGCGCAGCGGAATTGGTAAGTTNNTTTAATACCCCGCAGCTTGCTTTGGGGTTAATACCCGTGATTAAACCTTGCAAATTATTGAACAATGGTATGATAATTTCAATGAACCTCCCCGCCGCAAGCAGCGGGGTATCTTGTTGGATTATAATTTCTTCTTCGTCGCAAGCGACGGGGAATTTAACCCATAGAGATTAAAAGAAAGGGTTTCTAGCCATGCCGGAATCCGGTCAAAAACAAATCCTCCTATCCAAAATACAAGCAGGCCAAGCGGTCATCGGTATCATAGGGCTTGGATACGTGGGGCTGCCTCTTGCACTTGCCTTTGCCGAAAAGGGCTTCAGAGTGCTCGGTTTCGATGTTGATCTTAAAAAGATCGAAGCGCTCGACCGGGGCGACTGTTACATCTCTCATATGGATCCCGTGCGAGTAGGGAGGGTCGTGCAGGCCAAACAAATAGTGGCGACTGCGGATTTTTCGCGACTCGGCGAACCAGATACCCTGCTTATCTGTGTTCCAACCCCGCTTACACCGCAACGCGATCCGGACATGTCTTATATTATCAACACTACCGAACAGATCCAGTCGAGGTTACGCGTCGGTCAGCTCATAGTATTGGAGTCTACCACCTACCCGGGCACGACCGAGGAACTCGTCAGGAAAATGCTTGAGAAAACAGGACTGGTATGCGGCCGGGACTTTTACCTCGCTTTCTCTCCTGAGCGTGAAGATCCCGGGAACGCCCAGTTTTTCACCACCAATATCCCCAAAATCGTCGGCGGGGTCGACCAAGACAGCGGCGATCTGGCGCAAGCGATGTACGATCAGGCTATTCACAAGACGGTACGGGTCTTGAACGCGCGCACGGCAGAAGCGGCAAAACTTACCGAGAATATCTTTCGCGCGGTCAATATCGCTCTGGTCAATGAGCTCAAGATTATCTATGAGCGCATGGACATCGACATTTGGGATGTTTTGGACGCGGCCTCGACCAAACCGTTTGGTTTTATGCGTTTTAATCCTGGCCCGGGATGGGGAGGCCATTGTATTCCGCTCGACCCCTTCTACCTCTCGTGGAAAGCGCGCGAATGCGGGGTGGACACCAAGTTCATAGAGTTAGCCGGGGAAGTTAACCGCCGCATGCCGGAGTACATGGTGCATCGGCTACAGCAAGCGCTCAATGACCGCGGAAAATCGATTAAAGGCAGTAAACTACTGATCATTGGACTAGCCTATAAAAAGGACATCAACGATACCAGGGAAAGTCCCGCCTACCAGATTATTCCCCGGCTTATCGACTTGGGCGCCGAGATCGCCTACCACGACCCATTCGTTCCGACGGTCTTGCGCACCCGGCATTGGCCAGAGCCACTGGCGCTAGCTTCTCAGCCTCTGACGAGCGAGACAATCGCATCCCAAGACGCGGTGCTTATTATCACCGATCACTCCTCAGTCGATTATGAGTTAATCGCCAAGCACGCTAAACTGATTATCGATAGCCGAGGCGTTTATAGAAAACCGCTTGCAAACGTAATTAAGGCGTAACTTCTTTCACCTTTTAGCACGAATAAGCCGGGGATAGAAGGCTTAGCTGCTCAAATGAGAGCTTTGAAAACTGTATAAAACCAGCAATTATATTAAAATATTAACTTAAGATGTTATGACTTACCGAAAAATGTTTTTATCACCAATCCTTCGGACATCAATCCTTTGTTTAAAAATATTTTTTCAAAACCACCCATACCGGTTTTGGAAATGATGGGCAGAATACTTTATCGCCATATGGGCTGATAAAAAGTGCTTTGTTCTTATAATACTTGCAAATTATTAGACAATAGTCTAATAATTTTAGATTAATTGTCCATTTTTGTTCCAAATTGTAAGTTATTTGCCACCCTCGGATACCTCTATGTAATCGAGAGGGCGGAGCTGAATCTTGCACCTTGCACCTTGCACCTTGCACCTTGTTCCTTGAACTGCTCCCCGCCAGCGCGAAGTCGGGAGCATTTCCTAGGGGACACGCAAAGTACATAATAACAGTAAAATTAATTGCGACACAGTCTCTTCGCCAGCATGACATAATTACTGGTTTTATACAGTTATTTAAAGGTCTCAATAAAATATGTATTCAAGTAAAAACTATTACTATTTTTTAAAAGCTTTTATGCCGCGTCGGCTACAGATTTATCTTCGTAGAACGTTGATAAATCGAAAAATGTTACTAAATAAAAATATATGGCCCATTGATAAAACAGCTGCAACACCGCCGGAGGGCTGGCAGGACTGGCCTGATGGTAAAAAGTTTGCTCTTGTTTTGACACACGATGTAGAAACAGAAAAAGGATTAAATAAATGTCATGAGTTGATGAAAATCGAAGAAGAATTTGGTTTCCGGTCGTCTTTTAGCTTTGTCACCGGTGATTATCAAGTTCCTGAAGAGCTGCTAAATGAACTTCGGACGCGTGGTTTTGAAGCAGGCATTCATGGTCTGCATCACGACGGCAATATTTTCCGTTCGAGGAAAGTATTCGAAGAACACGCGGCACAGATCAATCAGACGCTGAAAAAATGGAATGCCGCCGGTTTCCGCAGCCCCAGCATGTACCATAACCTGGATTGGCTGCATGATCTGAATATCGAATATGACGCTTCCACCTTTGACACAGACCCGTTCGAGCCCCAGCCGGACGGCATAGGAACCATCTTCCCCTTCTGGGTCGAGGGGAAAAACGGAAAGCGCGGTTATGTGGAACTGCCCTATACCCTTCCCCAGGATTTTTTGTTATTTATCTTAATGCAGCATGAAAATATCGACATTTGGAAAACAAAGCTTGATTGGATCGTCAAACAGGGCGGCATGGCCTTATTGATCACACATCCCGACTACATAAATTTCGCGAACAACAAATTAAAAGAAGACAAATATCCAGTAAAATATTACGCAGAATTTCTCCAGTACATTAAAACAAAATACGCAGGCCAATACTGGCACGCACTGCCCAGGGATATAGCAAGCTTTTGCTCGTACAGATTCAAACGGAGGGAAAATGCTGCCAGAGAGCCGCGTCATATTTGTATGCTCGCTTATTCATTTTACGAATCAGACAACAGAATCATGCGTTACGCCGATGCACTAACCGGACGGGGCGACACGGTCGATATTATCGCATTAAGGAGTGAAGGCACCCCACAATATGAAAAGATTAACAATGTAAACGTCTATCGGATACAAAAACGGATGATCAACGAAAAAAACCAATTAACATATCTGACTAAACTAGCGATATTTCTTATCAAGTCCTTTTTATTCATAACAAAAAAACATCTGCAACATCCATACGATATAGTCCACGTGCATTCTGTACCAGATTTTGAAGTTTTTGCGGCACTGATACCGAAACTACAAGGCAGCTCAATCATCCTGGATATTCACGATATCGTACCGGAGTTTTATGCCAGCAAATTTTCCGGTAATAAAGACAGCTTTTTTTTCAAAGCTTTGGTTAAAATTGAACAGCTTTCGATTAAATTCTCTGACCATGTTATTATCTCTAACCATCTATGGCATAAAACGCTAACATCCCGCTCCGTAAATGAAAGCAAATGCACCACCGTTATGAACTATCCTGATGAAGCCATTTTTTATCAGCGGCCAAGAACCAGACACGATGAAAAATTTATCATGCTTTACCCTGGAACATTTGGTTGGCATCAGGGTTTGGATATCGCCATTAAAGCCTTCGCAAAAATAAAAGACCAGGCGCCACAGGCTGAATTTCATATTTACGGCCGCGGACCCGAAAGAGATAATCTTGCCGCGCTCATCGCAGAACTTAATCTGGATAACAAAGTTTTCATCAAAGAACCGCTGCCCATCAATAAAATAGCCGAAATCATGGCCAATGCCGATCTGGGTATTGTGCCCAAGAAAAACGATCCTTTCGGCGGAGAAGCCTTCAGCACCAAAACACTTGAATTCATGTCTTTGGGCATACCTGTGATTGTCTCCGGAACAAAAATTGATAAACATTATTTTAATGATTCAGTCGTAAAATTCTTCATTCCGGATGATGTGAATGATTTAGCACAATCCATGCTCACAATGCTGAAGAACAAGGAACAGAGGGATATGCTCCGGGATAACGCGCTTTGCTTTGTCGAAGATTATCGCTGGTCGAAAAAGAAAAATGAGTATTTTGAGTTGGTTGATTCACTGATCCGTCAACACAAAAAGAGTTAAAAGAAATACCGTCATGATTAATTTTCGTCTGGATCGTTTCTTAACACTTTACCTTTTCAGGCATATCATAAAAAAGCAAACATCAGCCGATGATAAGCGGATACCCATTCTCATGTATCATAGTATTTCAGATGAGAAAGAAAAATCGCATCCCTATTACCATGTGAACACATCGCCAGCCGTTTTTGACGCGCACATGCGTTACCTGCATGAAAACAATTATTCAGTCATCAATCTTCAGAATTTAGAAAAAAGTTTTGCCTCGAGAGATTCATCTGAATATGTTGTCATTACCTTTGATGATGGCTTTTATGATTTTTTTACAAATGCCTTCCCGATTTTAAAAAAATATAATTTCAGCGCCACTGTTTTTTTACCAACCGGATTTATTCATAATGAAAGGTTATCTTTTAAAGGCAAAGAATGTATGACTTGGCATGAAGTCCAGGACCTGCAGAGCAAAGGCATCAACTTTGGTTCACATACCGTCACGCACCCGCAATTGAACAATTTAAGCACAAAAGAAATTGAAAATGAAATTAAGTTATCTAAAAATAAGATCGAAGATGAAACAGGCAGGGCAGTAGAATCGTTTTCATATCCCTATGCCTTTCCCGAAGACAAAGAATTTGGAATTACTTTGAGAACGCTGCTTAAAAAATGCGGTTATACAAATGGCGTTACGACAAAAATTGGCACCGCAAATAAGGGCGATGACACTTTTTTTCAACCCAGACTACCGGTAAACACGGCTGATGATATCCTATTCTTTCGTGCAAAACTGCAAGGCGCGTATAATTGGTTAAGCAAACCACAAACGTTCATTAAAAGCATCAAAGGGAAATAAAGATTTAGTCATGTTTAATGTATGTATCATGGGAGCTTCTTTGACTACCGGCAACATGGGCGTATCCGCATTGGCGGCATCACTTGTTAAACTCATCCTGACAATCCGTCCGGACGCATCAATTACCTTTTTCATTGAGGAACGTTCATCAAAGCCGCAGGAAATAGAATTATCCGGCATAAAAATAAGTATCAAAGTCGCCAATATAAGGCGCTCACCGAAAGCTGACGTTGGAGAACATATTCTTGTCATATTTCTTTTAGCATTGTTATATAAAATAATCCCCGTTCAGGCGTTTAGAAACATGATCATAAAGTATAATTCGCGATTAAAAGCAATCGCCGGGGCGGATTTTATTGGTGACGTTAGAGGTGGGGATAGTTTTAGCGATATCTACGGCGTGATGGGTTTTCTATTAGGATCAATACCAAGTATCATCACGTTGCTCATAGGAAAAAAGCTTGTTCTTTTACCTCAAACATACGGACCATACAGCAGCAGTATTTCTCGCAAAATCGCCCGTTATATTTTAAGCCACGCACATATTATATTGTCGCGTGACAGAGAAAGCATAGACCTCGTCAAAGACATACTTGGCAAGAAAAACCACAACAAAAAGATTATATTTTGCCCTGATGTCGCCTTTTCTCTTGATTCGGTTGCTCCAAAGGATGGAGTTATTCCGCCGTTTATAAATAACGGAAGCGCAAACCCGGTTATCGGATTGAATATTAATGGTCTTTTATACAATGGCGGACATACACGCAACAACATGTTTAATCTCAGGATGGATTATAAGCTGTTTGTACATAAACTGTCTGAAGAAATTCTGAATAAAACCAACACCAATCTTCTGCTTATACCACACACGTTTGCCGCTCATGGCCACGTCGAAAGTGATACCGATGCCTGCGCTGAAGTTTTTACATCTTTATCACCAACCTATAAAGGCAGGATACAAATGATTGCACATGAATATGATCAGCATGCAATCAAAAGCATTATCGGACGTTGTGATTTCTTTATTGGATCGAGGATGCATGCCTGCATTGCTGCTTTATCACAGAAAATACCCACTGCGGCCGTCGCTTATAGTAAAAAATTCAAGGGAGTGTTCAACTCCATTGATGTGGGCAATTTTGTCATTGACGCCAGAGAAACGGAAACACAAGAAGCCGTCGACATGATTGCAGCGATGTTTGAAGACCGCGCGCGAATAGAAAAAATATTGCAGGTGCAGATTGACAACGCGCAAAAGCAGCAACTAAAAATCTTTCGGGAGATATTAACGCAGTGACGTTCTCCGGCTGTCATTGGAGGAGCGCCATGCGCTCCGTGGCAATCTATCCTTTACCCTTGCACCTTGCACCTTTATCCTTTTGCCATTAGTCGCGGCCTCGGCTTTTGTCCCCCTTTGGAGGGGGCAGGGGGAGGAAGATTCTGTTTGAACCTTGAACCTGTATCCATTATGAGAAGCATTAAGACAATAAGAGACGTAGTTGGCTGGGGGCTATGCGTCGGATGCGGCGCTTGCCAGTATTTTTGCGGCAAGGATTCGATAGCGTTGGAAAATATTGAAACCATAGGCATCCGGCCAATTTTCAAAAAAGCACAAGATGTAAATTATTCAGAATGCCTTAAGTTCTGTCCCGGCTATTCAATTGGCGCAACAAGAAATTTACAACACAACGAGCACGTAATATTTCATCCCTTAATCGGACCCGCATTAGAAATCTGGCAGGGTTGCGCTTCCGACAAGGATATTCGTTATAACGCTTCTTCAGGCGGCGCTGTATCCGCCCTGGCCGCGTATTGTCTGGAAAAAGAAAATATGGAATTTGTATTACATGTTGGCATGGACAAATACACACCCTGGTATAATAAGACAGTGCAAAGTAAAAGCAGGACTGATTTATTAGCGCGAGCAGGTTCGCGTTACGCCCCTTCCTCTCCCTGTGAAGCCCTGTCGCTGATTGAGGCCAGCGCAAGACCTTGTGTTTTTATCGGCAAGCCATGTGATGTTGCCGCCGTTTCATCGCTGAGAAAATATCGTTCCAAACTGGACGCTAATTTAGGACTTGTTTTAACCTTTTTTTGCGCTGGGCCACCCTGCACGGCAGGCACTCTTTCTTTGCTTAAAGAACTCAATATTGAGAAGAAAGCAACAAATGAGATACGTTACAGAGGGAAAGGTTGGCCGGGTCATTTTCAGGTGTCATTTAATAACGGTACTGAACATAAAAAATTAACATATGAAGAATCATGGGGTAAGCTGACAGATCATCATCGGTCATTCCGCTGTAATCTATGCCCTGATGGTCTGGGAGAACTGGCGGACATATCATGCGGTGATGCCTGGCATTTATATGACAAGCAGAATAATGATTTTGGACAATCACTTGTGCTGGCGCGCTCCGAACGGGGCAGTGAGATTCTGCATCGGGCGATGGAAAACGGTTATCTGCAACTAGAACCGTCAAAGCTGGCAGATGTCATAAAAGCGCAACCAATGACTGGCAGGCGCGCCGCAATTTTCGGAAGATTATTGGCGATGAAGACATTGCTCATGCCTGTTCCGCAATTTATCGGTTTTCCCCTGAGTAAAATCTGGCTGAAAAATCCAATAAAGCTCAAAATAAAAACCTATCTCGGAACATTACGACGCCTGCTGACGCGCGGCTTGTGGCATCAGAAGCCGTTGAATCCGGCGTAGCAAAATCAGACAAATGCTACAGCATATTAAACGCATCATAAAACTGATCATCAGCCTGCTTGTTTTTGTTTTTGACTGCATTTCAGGATGGTTTATATCATTATTTAAGAATACCAAGGCAACTTGTGTGATCCTTTATTATCATGCTGTGTATCCTCAAGAAAAAGAAGCCTTCGCCCGGCAAATGGATGATCTTATGCGCTTGACAAAACCCATCGCAATAAATGAAATCGGCATGCTGAAACCTGGCGGACATTATAGCGCCGTAACATTTGATGACGGGTACGTCTGTGTCCTTGATAACGCACTACCTGTGCTGGCAGAGCGTAATATACCTGCCGCACTGTTTGTACCGTCAGGCTGCCTTGGCCAGCAGCCGCCGTGGCTTGAAGAAGGAAACATAGACCATAATAATGTAGTGATGACAGAGGTGCAGTTAAAGAGTCTGGATAAAAAATTTGTTTTAGTAGGTTCTCATGGCAGAACCCATCAAAATCTTCTTCAAATAAGCCAAGACGAAGCAAGAAAAGAAATTATCCAATCTAAAAAAGAGCTCGAAGATATAATGAAAACGCCGATAGAAACGGTCAGTTTTCCTCATGGCGATTTTGATCAGACGCATATTGATATGGCTATTCAGGCAGGCTACAGGCAGGCATATTCTATTATACCTGAATTGATATATTCTGGCTCCGACTGTTTCCTCAGGGGTAGAGTAAAAGTAGATCCTTCCGACTGGCGTATGGAATATCGTTTAAAACTATTGGGCGCGTATCGATGGCTACCCAAGGCTTTTGCAATAAAGAAAAAGCTTCATCAATGATTATTTGATATATTCTCACAGCGCTAAACTATGGATAAAGATTCAGCAGATTACACAGTATCCGTCGATCAAATCAGTAAAATAGAATGGGTACAACTTTTACTCGAATTTGATGACGCTACTATTTACCAAACATGGTCTTATGGCGATGTTCGCTGGGGCCAAGAAAACTTAAGTCACATAGTCATTAAGCAGAAAGATGAAATTATTGCGGCGGCTCAGTTGCGTATTATAAAGATTCCTGTGTTAAAAGCCGGCATTGCTTACTTACCGTGGGGCCCGATGTGGCGAAGAAAAGGACAGCAGGTAAATATCAATGTATTCCAAAAGATAATAAGTACTCTGAAAGAAGAATATGCTGTTAAGCAAGGCTTGCTATTACGTATTCATCCTAATGTAATTGAAGAATACGGTGAAACAATTGTTCCCATTCTGAATAAAGTAGGATTCCAAAAAAAGATAAATATAAAACCATATAGAACCCTCATGCTTGATCTTTCACAAACAATGCCTGGAATTCGGAAGTCCCTTGACCAAAAATGGAGAAATCAATTAAATCGTGCGGAAAAAAATAATCTGAAAATTATAGAAGGTAATAGTGATGCGCTATACCAGATTTTTTTAGACCTTCAAGAAGAAATGCATGACCGGAAGAAATATATAGCGGGCGTAGATTATAACGAATTTCGGGATATCCAAAAAGACCTGCCTGAACAATTGAAGATGATAGTTCTTATATGCGAATATGAAGGGAAAGCTCTCACAGCAACAATCGGATCATTGCTTGGCAATACGGGCATATATTTGCTTGGTGCAACTGGTAATGAAGGCATGAAAATGAAAGGCGCTTATCTATTGCAATGGCGCCTTATAGAAATGATGAAAGAAAGTGGATATAAATATTACGACCTTGGCGGTATAGATCCTGATGACAATCCCGGTGTTTATCACTTTAAATCCGGGATTTCTCTTAGGGAAGCATGTCATATTGGACAGTTTGAAATATCTCAAAGTATATCTAGCAGACTGATCGTGGAAGGTATAGAAGGATTACGAAATCTCTGGTTAAAGTTTAACAGATATTGGCACAATAAAACAATAACTTAATTTCCGGTAGCATAAATGAAACACATACAAGAACATCAGCTTAAAGTTCAAAACGCATGTGAAGATAGCCGTACAGACGACACTATTGATGTACATACTTATGATAGTTTTGAAGCATTATCTAACATGCAACAAGATTGGGACAGCTTCATGGATGAGATGGCCGCCGAAATATTTTTAACCTACGACTGGTGTAAGTTATGGTGGAAATACTATGGCAAGGGGCGTCATTTAAAAATTTTTATATTCCGTTTGAGTGGCAGAATTATTGGAATACTACCCGTATTCATGGAGAATATCTGGCTTGGCCCTTTAAGTATCCGGCTTGTTAAAATAGTTGGCACAGATTTCATGCCAATAACAATTAGTCTTCCTATCGATCATAATTATTTGATGCTGGTAATTCCTGCCTTCCTCAATAGAATAAGCACTCTTTGGTCATGGGATGTGCTGCACATAGGCGCATTGGCCGGTTCCTACAAACAAGTGGATAGATTATCTGAAACCATTAGAAACACACTAAATGGCTCACATAAAGTCGAATGTAAAGAAACCGAGGTACAAACCTATTTCGAAATCGCCAACTCTTTTGAAGATCAACTCAAGACACTGAGCGCGCGTCAAAGAACTAAAACAAAAAGGGTTTATAAAGAACTGCTTGACAAAGGAATAACTTTAAAATCCATTGCTGCAGATGAGCAAAACTATATTTCTTTTTTAAATGATTTTATTGATATGCATCAGGCAAACTGGCAACGCCTTGGCATAGCCGGTCATTTTGTTGATTGGCCACATGCGCGTGAACTGCATAAAGAGATAGCATCAGCACAAATCAAGCATGATAGATTGCGGCTTCTTAAAATAATGCTGAATGATCAATGCGTCGGTTATGAATATATATATAAATTCGGTAACACATATTGTTGGTTTCTCAGTGCGCGCACAGAACTTAGCGAGTTTCCGCGTATTGATTTTCATCGAATCGCCTTCGGAGAAAAAATAAATCACGCAATCAGTGACAAAGTTAAATGGATTGATGCATTGCGAGGCTACTACGAATATAAATTAGTAATGGGCGGACAACTTAAGCCAGTGAATAGTGTTATTGTATATTCAAACAAGGGTGTATCCAACTTCAGATATCATATTTTCAAAAGGTCTTCTTGGTTGCTGAATGTCATTTATATGAAAATTTGGAGGCGACGCCTTGTCCCGAGACTAAGAATACGTCCCAAACCCCTTCTGAAACTTTGGATTAAAACAAACATGTTTTCAAGATGAATCATCATCTTTTTCGAGCGTTCAGGCAGATTATTACATGAACCAAACCATTACAGCTGATTGCTTTGATAGTTTTGAGATCTTTGCACAACTCCTTGTTAAATTTGCAAAGGTTTCTTAAGGATGTTGCCATTTTTATCCAGCTTTCCCTCAGGAGCTTCTTTATTTTTCTTTTCTTCCTTCAGTTTCTTTTGACTGAGGGGATGGCTGGCCGACTTAACCAGGCGAGCGTCTATGGCTATTCCTTCGTTGATGGTCAAGTCCTTGGCGACAAATTGTGAGAGAAGGAGAAGGGCGTATGAAAAAAATCTGTAAAGGACAGTTGCTATATTGCGGTTCAGAGGGTATTTCGATCACCAAGGTAATACGAGGGTTGTCTAATGTTCCGACTGAGCTGCCTGCATGGGAACAGTTGAAAAGGAGAGTGGTCCTGCCAACCTTTCTGGGACGCGTTGCAGTGCAGCAGCTATGCGAGATATGGCAGCTCAAGTCCGGAGACGAAATTCTGATGCCAGCATATAATTGCGGCACAGAGATTGACCCCTTCCTTCTTTACGGGTGCAAGATTGTGTTCTATCGAGTGGATGAAAGAGCTCAAATCGATGTTATGGATATCATGCGGCGAAGGACGCCCCATACCAAAGTAGTCTATGTTACCCACTATTTTGGCTGGTCGCAGGACCTGAGAGAACTGATACGGTGGTGCAGCAAAGAAAATCTTCGTATTGTAGAGGATTGTGCATTGGCGCTATTTTCTTCGGGACCGGATGGGCCACTTGGGTTACAGGGTGACGCAGCCATCTTCAGCCTTGGCAAGTTTCTTCCCTTGCCAGCCGCCGGTCTGTTGACATTGCGACAAGACTCTACTCTAAAAATCCCTGTTCTCAGCGAGGGAGCACGAATTGAAATGATCAAGCGGATTCAAAGCTTAATTCGAAAGGACTTGCAGAGGCAGTTGGAAAGGGTCGGCCTTTATTCATTTCTCCGCAGAGTTAAGATGCATATTTCGAATCGACAAGTGAATGAGCAGGGATTCGAGGAATTGCCGGACATGCCTACCGATTACTACTTTGACGAGAGTTTTAGAAACATCGGAATTCCGCGCCTCTCACTTGGATTGTTGGAGGCAATCGATCCAAATCGAGTTGCACGACAACGTCGGGAAAACTACCTACAACTTGAGAAAGTAGTGAAACAGTTTCCTGACTTTGTACCACTGTTTGCCAATTTACAGGAGGGTGTATGCCCTCCGGTATTCCCAATCATTGTGAAGGACAGTTCAGCTTGGGCAAGGGCTCTTGCAAGACTCGGAATAGGAGCCTATTCATGGTGGAAGGGCTACCATCGTAAGTGTTCGTGGGAGGCATTTGCGGAGGCTCGTTACTTAAAAGATCATCTCTTATGCCTACCCGTGAACCAGGGCCTCGGAGAGCCCCACATGGCTTTTATCGGACAGGCAGTAACCGCATTAAGATTGGAGATGTGCTAAGCCTTGGAGAGTCGTCATCCCGCAGGTGCCCGGCCTTGATAAATCGGAAGGCATCCATTAGAGGATAGCGGCACCGAAACTGAGAACCACCGAATTCACATTTACCATATGGAGGACGGAGGACTTATGAAACTATCTGGGCGTTTTAGGATTCAATTACTCAAGAGGTCTAGGAAACAAGGGATTGGTCCACTAATTAAAGAAGTGTTATCGCTACTGATAAGTTCAGGTCCTATTATAAGCGTTCTTGGATACAGCAGAGATTGTCGGGACGGTGTGCGCTTTACTGGATACAGGGGGAAGGAGGTTGTCTTTCAGGACTTCACAATCTGGGAGGAAATTCCCAGTGACCTCAAGAAGTCCTTGCTAATGGCGGATGAGAGACAGGATGAGGGATTTGAAAATGTCATCAATCGAGGATGGCGCCTTTGGCTTGGAACAATAGGAGACCAGTTGGCAATATTCATGTGGACTAGAACGTCATCTCATAGTGCCGACTTCTTCTTTCCAATTGGCGAGAAGGGAGTGCTTTATTGGCAAGCGGAAACCTTACCGGCTTATCGTGGGATCAATCTTTTGCCATTGCTCTTTGACCACATAGCCAAGACTCTAGATGCGGAGGGAATACATACCATGTATGCGACCTGTGCCACATTTAACCTTGCCTCCAGGCGCGTATTTGAAAAGGCTCATTTTCGATTGATCGGTCGCGGTCTGATGCGGGCCGGCTCTGGACGCGGCATGGTGTGGATCCCGGCGAAAAAGGTGCAAGAAAGTAAAGTGTCTGTATAATGAGCAATATCAAAGTGAGACTATCAATACTCATAGTTAACTGGAACACAGAGGAACTCCTACGCCAGTGCATAGAATCGATTTACCAATCCACAAGCCATGATGATTTTGAAGTCATTGTTGTCGATAATGCAAGCACTGATGGCTCAATCAAGATGGTCAGGCATAACTTTCCCAAGGTCAAACTACTCCAAAACAAGTTCAACATGGGTTTTGCGGCGGCAAACAATCAGGGTTTACAGATTTGCTCCGGAGAATTAATACTGCTGCTGAATAGCGATACTCAAGTTCTAAACGGAGCACTCGATAAATGTGTGGATTACATGAAGTTACATGACAAAGTAGGAGCGTTAGGCTGCAAAGTGCTCAATCCTGACGGTACCTTTCAATCCACTTGTTTTCGTTTTGAGCGTCTAAGAGATTTAGTTTATCATCACTGCCTCGGTTTAACTACCTGGATCCGATTGGTGCGCAAACTTGGATTCCCGACGTTTAATTTACCATCGCGATACTGGGGTAGAGTGTTTACTTCTGAAAGGCAGGTCGATGTAGTGGCAGGCTGTTTTTTATTGACACGACGAAGCGTAATCGATGCAGTCGGTTGTCTGGATGATGCATTTTTTTTCTACGGCGAAGAAGAGGAGTGGTGCTTTCGTGTAAAGGGTGCCGGATGGCGGATCATGTATTTTCCTTTTGCTGAAATTATTCATATCCATGGGGCAAGTTCGAAAATGCTGCCAATAATGTCATTCAGTCTCGCTGGAATTAAAGCTCGCTTATTAGTGCTGGAAAAAACACGCGGATTTTTGACTGCCTGGTTGGGAAACTTAATCATGACACTCGGAATGCTTCCTCGCTTTCCTCTGTGGTTTATTGCGGATCTTCGAGACTCCCGACGGCAACGGACACCCCATAACACGTTTTCGACCCGACTGCCGTTAGCGAGATTCCATTTGACAGCACTGCTAAGACCCGTATGGCGGCCATTGCCAAAGAGTGACGAGTAAAAAAGGGAATTGATTTTTTCATGAAACATCTGCTTCAAATTGACGGAATGAGCCGTGAAGAGTGGACACAGGGATGTGCCTCGTTCGCCTGTAACAACCTCTATCAAACATGGGATTACGGAGAAGCCCATAGTGTGGGGAGGTTCCGTGAAGTGAGTCGTGCGGCATTGACAATTAATGGAAAACCGGTTGTTATGACACAGGTCCAGATCAAGCGTCTGCCTGTGGCCGGGATAGGCGTTGCGGAGGCATACTGGGGGCCACTTTGGCATTCCGAGGTTGGTATCGCCGGTGAAAGCTATTTGATCGAGTTCTTTGAAGGTATTCAGGAAGAATACAGTGTCAAGAGCGGTCTTAATCTCCGGCTCGAAATTCGAGGTGTGGCAAACAAGGAACAAAATGACAGAATTGCAAGTATTCTGACAAGCCATGGATTCAGGCTAAAAAGTGGCTTGCGTCCCTACCGTACCATTATCCTGGATCTAACGCAAAGCTTGGACCAACTGAGAAGCAATCTTAATGGCAAGTGGCGCAACGCCTTGAATAAAGCTGAACGGACCGGCCTGGAGGCGGAATGCGGTTCGACCGCGCAGCATTTCGAGCGTTTCCTTAAGATCTATGAGGAAATGTGGGCACAGAAACGCTTCCCGACAGGTGTCAACATGAAAGCGATTCATGCATTCCACCTGAATGCCATTGAATCCAACAAGCTTCTTATCTGGATCATTCGTGATGGGGAACAAGATGTAGCGGCAGGCGTATTTTCGGCGATGGGGGACACGATGTTATATTTCTTAGGAGCGACCTCTCCACACATGCGTAAAGACTCAAATTCCGGCTACCTTATTCAATGGCTAAACTTGCGCAAGGCCATTGAACTAGGCCTTCATTATTACGACCTGGGTGGGTTGACCGATCTGCCGGATTCAGGTGTGGACCAGTTCAAAATCAGAATGGGAGGATCCCGCGTTGTATTTCCGGGTTGGTTCGAGGCTCCGACTACGTCGTGGTTTCATAAAGCGTTTCCCATTTTTGAAAGCGGCTTCCGCAAGGCGCGCAGTTTGATGACTAGAGGATAAGTAGTGTGTTGTCGCACATATCAAAAGTACGCATGAATATGAAATTGCACATGGTTGTACCTCTTAGCTCAATTTAAGATCATAAATTCGGATTTTTATGGAAAGATTTCAAAATATTATTAATTCTGATTACGTCCTCATCACAGCAGCGCGCAACGAAGAAAAGCATATAGAAAATACGATTAAAACCATAATCGCGCAAACGGTCTTACCGGTTAAGTGGGTTATTGTCAGCGATGGATCAACGGACAGAACCGACGAAATAGTGTTGCAATATTCTGCGCAACACAGTTTTATCCATCTTGTGCGTAAGGCAGCAACAATAAATGGCCCAGTAGATTTTTCATCCAAAGTTCATGCTATCAAGATGGGATATGAAAAGCTGCGTGATATTGATTATAGCTTTATTGGCATACTTGATGGCGATGTAACTTTTGATCCTTGCTATTATGGTAATATTATAAATAAATTTTCTAAAAATACCAAGTTAGGCATTGCGGGGGGAATTATCCTTGATCAATACGATGATCATTGCATAAGAAGATCGCCTGCCAATTTAAATTATGTTTCCGGTTGCATTCAGCTTTTTCGGCGTAAGTGCTATGAAGATATAGGTGGCCTCAGCCCAATAAAAGAGGGTGGCGAAGACACAATTGCCGCCATAACAGCCCAAATGAAAGGATGGAATGTTGAAACTTTTGAAGAATTCAAAGTTTTTCATCACAAACATAGCGAAGCTGCAAGAGGAGCTTTGAACGAAATTTTCAGAGAAGGCAGAATGTTTTATGCACTTGGCAGTCATCCATTATTTGAGATTATAAAAAGCATAAAAAAAACTATTGAGAAACCTTATTTTTTGTACGCTTTTGTAAGAATGATTGGTTATTTGTCGCCATATTGTAAAAGACAAAAGAGACCCGTATCTGATGAATTCATAGGATTCCTTAGAAAAGAACAGTTTGCTCAACTGAAAGCTGTTTTCAGAGAAAAAGGGGGAACAAAGTGATCCAAAATAAATTCCTCAAAGCAGCACGTATAATGTTGACAATACATTTATCTATCTTGTTATCCTTTGATGTATTGATAGATAAAAGAAATCCGCAATGCATTTTCAATCAATTATAAATATCATTTCATAATATAAAAGGAGGAATGTATGTCTACAAATATTTGCACTAATTGTCTTCTAACAGACAAAACACCCGGCATTAGTTTTAATACAAACGGTGTATGTAACTATTGTGAAAGTTACGAAAAGATGCAAGTGCAAGGTGAAAAGAAATTGATAGATTTTCTAAATCTTTACCGGGGCAAAAAGGGAAAATATGACTGCATGGTTGGAATTAGTGGAGGAAGGGACAGTACTTATACATTGTGGAAACTGGTTAATGACTACAAACTTAAAGTCTTAGCCATTCATTATGATAATCCCTTTACTTCTGAGCAAGCCAAAAGGAATATGGAAAAAACAGCAGAAATTCTTGGGATTGATATTATAAAATGGAGTTTTCCTGAAGGTGAACATTTAAATGCAACAAAGAAAGCAATGAAAGTGTGGTCACATCATCCATCATCAATGATGATTCCTATCGTCTGCGCACATTGCAAGAATTGGTGGCCAACTATTTTCAAACATGCCAGAGAAAATGAAGTCTCTTTGATTGTTATCGGCAGTAATCCTTTGGAAACGGCTTCTTTTAAAAAAGCAGGTTTAGGAGGCGCGAGAAATTACCATAAATTATCAAACATACCAAATGTTATAACGAAATCATTCAAAGAACTTATGGCGAATCCGCGATATCTGACTAATGTTTCCTGGCCTTTGGTTTTATCAATGTATCTTGGTGCAAGTCATTCTTCACCATATTTAAAATGGCGCTATAAAGATATGACTGTAATTAGATTGTTTGATTATATAAAGTGGAATGAGAGTGAAGTAGAATCGACGATAACGAATCATCTTGCATGGAAGAAATCGCCTGAAGTTGCGTCTTCATGGAGATTTGACTGCAGACTGGATTATGTAAGAAGACGAATGTATGAGTCGACTGTTGGAGTAACTGAATTAAGGGATTTGCTAAGTAAAATGATTAGAGAAGGAATGATAACAAGAGAAAAAGCATTGGAAAGACTGAAGGTAGAAGATCATATCCCATTATCAGTGATTGAAAACGTTTTATCAATGATCGAAATGAAGGTGCCGGATATTAAACTGAAAAACTTATGATTTTTCTGCTTGATGATAATTATGTTTCCGACCACATTCAACTCTTTTGCCGCAAGTGCTACGAAGACATAGGTGGCCTTTTCCCAATAAAAGAAGGCGGGGAAGACACAATTGCCGCCATAACAGCTCAGATGAAGGGATGGGTGGTAGAAGCCTTTGAAGAACTTAAGGTGTACCACCACAAACTCAGCAAAGCCACGCGGGGTAAATTAAAAGAAGCCTTCAGAGCAGGCCAAATGTTTTACGCGCTGGGCAGTCAGCCACTATTTGAGATATTGAAAAACATCAAAAGCATTACCTCCGAACCTTATTTGTTGTTTGCCATGACAAGGATGTGTAGTTATTTAGTACCATATTTTAAGAGACAAAAAAGACCTGTAACGGAAGAGTTTATTCTTTTTATGCGAAAAAAGCAGCTTTCCAAATTAAAAGCTAATTTTATACAAAATGGGGAGGGTAAAGGCCATGAGTAAGCGCAACAAGATAATGTCTCTACTACTGATGCTGTTGTTAATGCTTTGCTATTCAGTTACAGCTTTTTCCGCCGCCTATTATGTTGATTTCGCCAGTGGTTCAGATTCCAACAGTGGCACATCGACGTCATTACCATGGAAGTATGCACCCGGTATGTCAGGGTGGTCGGGGTCAGCAAGATTGTCCAGTGGTGATAAGGTTATTTTAAAGGGCGGTGTAACATGGACGTTCGCATCTAAAACAGTATTCTTGTGGATCATACCAACGTCAGGCATTACAATTCAGGGTGGTCAAATACTTGGAACCCCGTGGGGTACTGGATACCCTGTACTTGATGGAACAGGATCAACGGCTGAACGATCAGGCATCTATATGGCTAACAAGACCAATGTGGTAATTGATGGTATAAAAATATATAACACTTATTATGCTACTAAGTCGGGAGCTGGAACAGGGATAAATTTTTCCGGTCTATCGTCTGGGCTGGAAATCAAAAATTGTTATTTATACCTTACGGGTAATCAAAGCATTTTGGGGGGGCCGACAAACGGAACAGAAACCATCAAAATACATGATAACATATTTACCAGTGTCAATAGAATGTTTATCGCTGTACCCGATGCCGTTGTCGTTAATGATATACAGATATATAACAACACGTTTAACGGAAGTGCTGGTTTTACGGGTACAGCTCATGGCGACGGTATTATGATCGGGTCTGCATGTACGGCTGCCAATACCTGTCTTACAAACTTAAAAATTCATCACAATACATTCAAGGGCGATTGGACTCACGGCGCAACTGCGTTAATATTTTTACAGAATGGAACAGGATCGGGCGGAACACAATACGGTGGCAACCATGTTCAGATATACGATAACCAGTTGGCGATCGATACTGATGGAAGAATATCTCCTGCATATATAGCAGTTTGGTCACTATGGAATGATATTAAGATTTACAATAATACTTTTGGCGGGTATTACAGCGGATCAAATCCTGTTTCATCTTGTATATTCTTCTGGCACGCAGCAACAAACATAAATATTAAAAATAATATTTTTTCCGGGTGCACTAACTCGGGGATAACTTTAGGAAACAGTTCTGCATCGAGTACACTAACCGCCGAGTACAATTTATACAGCACAGAGATTGTCAAGATATTGAACGGATGGAAGGGAAATCAAGACTGTCGTAATCTTGCAACGTGTTACACAAAATTTGGGCAGGAACAACACGGAAAAACTGGCGACCCGAAGTTTGTTACACTCCCAAACGGAACAACGGGGCATGGCAACTGGACCTTACAACCAAGCTCCCCAGCAACAGGTATTGGCCAAGGTGGTAATACTGTACCATAACCTGCCGATGCAACACCACCCATTGCTGCTGCAAAAGGAAAAACGTGAATCCGGCGCTGGTGGTTTTTTTACAAGGGCTATTTTATCTCAAAATAACAAAAATTAACAATGCAAACTATGACGTGATACAAATCAGGTGTTAATTATAAATTTATGAATCCCATAGCATTATCTTTTCTAATTTTAATGAGCATTTTATTGATTGCGCTGCCGCGCAAATTTGCCCTTGTGCCGTTCTTTCTAACAGCACTTTACATGACCATAGGACAAAGCATAATCGTAATGGGTCTTAATTTTATGATATTTCGGATTTTAATAATCATTGGCTTTATAAGAATCCTTTTCCGCAGGGACATCAGCCCAATTCAGCTCAATAGTCTTGATAAGGTTCTTCTATTATGGAGTGTAGTCGCCATTGTAACCGGCTTTCTATTAGACACTAAGACAGGTAGCTTTGACAATCTGCAAAACCGTTCAGGACAAATGTTTACCGCATTAGGGACATATTTTATTTTTCGATTTTATATTACCAACATCAATGACATTAAGAGAAATATTATCATTCTAGCCATCATTATAATCCCACTAGCAGCGGCCTTTCTTCTGGAAAGAGCTTCAGGACGAAATATGTTTTTCATCTTTGGAGGCGTCCCGGAATTTACGGTTATGCGCTATGATCGTTTTCGCTGCCAGGGTCCTTTTAGACATCCCATATTAGCCGGCACATTGGGTGCCACCATGATGCCTATATTTGTTATCCTTTTGTTTGAACAAGGGAAGAAAAAGTTCATCGGGCTTATAAGCATTATTTCATCAATAATTATCGTGGTTACATCCGCATCAAGCGGTCCTCTGCTTGCATGGATAGGGGCGGTGATAGCGTTATTTAGCTGGCCATTGAGAAATAAAATGCGGATGGTTCGCTGGGGTATTTTGCTGGGATTGATAACGCTCCATATGATAATGAAAGCGCCTGTTTGGTATTTAATCGCCAGGATCAGTGAGATAACCGGTGGGACCGGATGGGGCAGATCACAGCTAATTGATATTGCTATTAGTCATTTTAACGAATGGTGGTTGATTGGCACTATGAAGACTGCGCATTGGGATCCTGTGGGCGTTTTACCAAACGAAGATATGATGGATATTACAAACCAATATATTCTTGAAGGTGTGTTTGGTGGATTGGGCAGAATGCTGCTGTTTATTGCAATAATCGTTTTCGCTTTCAAATTAATCGGCAAAGCAAGAACAACTTTAAAAAATGAAAATTTTGCCATTCAATATTTACCATGGGCACTTGGTGCAGCTCTCTTTGCCCATACAGTTGGATTCATTTCTGTGGCATATTTTGACCAGCTAATTGTTATGTGGTATTTGCTACTCGCAATGATATCAGCCATTTCTAATATATCTAGTACTGTTCCGGTAAAAGCAACGGCAGTATAACATTTATTTGAACTATTTCTTTGAATAATAAAAACGGCATTGAGATTATTTGCTTAAATAAAAATATGGAGTTCGATATATGAGTGCAGCAGATACAAAAGATTTCATGAAAAATGATACAAATTTTTTACGGTTTGTTGCAATCTTTCTGATTATCAATCATCATTTACATGACTACTATCCGATACAATACTTTGCTACTGGTGGTGCCATAGGCAATGCACTTTTTTTTGTATTATCTTCATTCGGCCTTTTTTTAAGTGAAAAGAAAAATCCAAAACTATTTACTGAGTGGTATACGCGACGAATAAAAAGAATATACCCCACAGTATGGATAGTGCTCATTATTTTAACATTCCCATACAAGATATATATACATGCTTTCGATTTAAAAAATCTTCTGTTATTTTTCGGAAATTTCTTCTATCCGCCTTTTTGGTTCCTTCAGGCACTTATGATTTTTTATGTGGTGATATATTTTATAATAAAAAAATATAATGTAAGAAAAATATATTACTGGCTTTTTGCTCTTTCTATTTTATATGCGTTTTGTTATCTTAATTATCTTGATCTGTCAAAATGGTGTATCGAAGACGATCCTTTTCAGTATATATTCTACCTAATGATTTTTATATTTGGTGTCTTTTTAGCAGATCGCAATGATAAAATAAAGTATTCTGGACTTCAGGATTGGGGGCTGCTTTTTTTATCAGTGGTTATTATCTATGGTCATAAGTTTTTGATGCTTCAAGGTATTTATTCTTCACTGCAATTTATACAACATCTGTTTATCTTCCCATTCATATATTATTTTTTCAAAGTCAGCAGGTCAGATTTAATTCAAGGATGCATAATGAAAGTGCCCGCCTTTAAGACCACGATCAATTATATTAGCAATATAACACTGGAATTATATCTTGTGCATTTATACGTTATTCTTTTTATTCCAAAGCTTAAGCTACCGTTCCCTATTAATATAATAGCAGTTCTAATTGTAACTTTTATAATAGCTGCGTCTGTAAAATATCTATCTAATCGCATATTCTTTTCATACGCACATTTGCAACGCAAGTGATGCAGTTCAATAAATCGCATCAGCACAAACGGGCGAAGTAATTACAGCCTGCACAAGTAAAATATCGATCACACAGAGTACATTTAAAATACTGACAAAACAGATCAAGGATACTACGATAATGGTATATGAAGTAAAGATCATAAAAAGCGTAGGTGAAGTCGAAGAACTACGCAGCATTTGGGAGAGAATGCAGTACCATCCTAATACTGATATAGATCATTATCTCACTGTTGTAACTACACTTGAGGATGTCATACGGCCTCATGTAATCCTTTTTTCTCAAAATGGCCAACCAAAAGCGCTGGCAGTCGGAAGGTTAGAAAGAAAAGATATGGGTATAACGTTTGGCTATAAAACTTTGTTTAAATTCAAAGCTCACTGCCTTACAATTATGTATGGTGGGCTTTTAGGAAATTGGTCTAAGGAGATTTATCGTCTTTTAGTTATCGAATTATTGAATTCGCTGAAACGAAATGAGGCGGATATTGCATGGTTTAACCTTCTTCGATCCGACACGCAGATATACGACATAGCCAAGAAAGAACCAAGCTTTGTTTGTCGTGATCATGTAATTGAAATTAATCCACATTGGAAAATGGCTTTGCCCAATAGCCTTAATGATTTTCTTCAAAAGATGACTTCAAAACATAGATATTGGTTGAACCGGTTACCGAGGGTTCTCGAAAAAGATTATCCTGGTAAAGTTATATATAAATATTACCAACGTAGAAATGAGCTTGATGTGCTTTTTACGGATGCTGAAGAAATCGCAAGAAAAACCTATCAACGGAATCTTGATGCCGGTTTCATAGACAACAGTATAATGCGCCAAAGGTTGGCTATGGCTGCTGATCATGGGTGGCTTCGTGCATATTTATTATATGTCGATGATAAGCCTTGTGCATTCTGGATAGGCACTCTTTATGGAAAAGTATTTCATCTTGATTTTACCGGTTATGATTCAACTTTTAAACGCTATGAACCCGGAACAATCCTTTTTATGAGGATGATTGAAGATCTCACCAACAGCAAAGTAGAGGAAATAGATTTTGGTTTTGGGGATGCATTCTACAAACAACGTTTTGGGGATCAGCACTGGATTGAATCTTCAGTTTATATATACGCGCCAACAATAAAAGGAATATTACTTAATGCGAATAGAACTATCAACCTTATTCCTTACAGATATCTTTTAAGATTGGCAGAAAAAAATAACATGCTGCAGAAGATAAAAAGACTTTGGAGAGACAAACTGATCAGGAATAATAATGGCACTGGCAACGTTAAATAAATTAAGGGCTATCTTTAAATCAGATAGTTTGCGCGACAGAGTACTCCAAGGTGGTGGCGTATTGACCATTGGGAGCTTTGCGGAGAATCTCCTGCGTTTTATCCGTAATATCATTCTAGCCAGATTGCTCGCGCCAGATGCATTCGGTTTAATGGCAACAATCATGGCTATAGTTGCTGCTGCGGAGGCCTTTGCCGAAGTTGGTCTGACGCAATCAATTATTCAAAATAAGAAAGGAGCAGATAAAGAGTTTTTGAATGTCATCTGGTGGTTTTCAACTTTCAGAGGTATTATTCTATATAGTATTGTGTTTTTTGCGGCACCATTCATTGCCGATTTTCTTAATAAGCCTGAGGCTACAATTATACTGCGCATTGCCCTTATTGTCATCCTATTCAGAGGATTAATTAGTCCTAAAATTTATTTGCTTCAGAAAGAATTAAAATTCACCAGATGGGTGCTTTTAACTCAGAGCGCGAGCATACTTGGTATCGTTGCCGCTATAACATCCGCATTTTATCTTCGTAATGTTTGGGCTTTGGTACTGGGCTATGTTGCGGAGGCCTTTTTAATTTTCTTATTTTCCTATATCTTTTATCCACACATACCCAAGCTGCAAATCAACTTAACGCATGCCAAAGATATTATGAGTTTTTCCCGCAAAGTTTTCGGCCTGCCGATCTTAATGGTACTGTATAGTCAAGTAGATAATTTCGTCATTGGCAAAGTAATTTCATTAAGCACATTAGGCTTGTACTATTTAGCTAGAAGCCTCTCGAATATGTCAACCACAATTTTTTCTAAAATCAGTGCGGTATTTTTACCAGCATTTTCATTAATTCAAGACGACAAAGTAAAATTAAAAAAATCTTTGCTCCAGTTAACTGAAATAATCGCCACCTTTGGTCTCCCTTTTTTTATATCCCTGATTGTATACGCCCGTCCAATTTTAACATTGATATATTCACCTGCGCTCAACCCTATTGCGATACCTTTCAGCATCTGTTGCATATTTTCCTTTTTGTACCTTTTATCGGTCCTGATTATGAATGTTGCATTTGCGACCGGTAATCCAGATCAATTCAGGCAAGCGTCTCTTGTCAGGACAATCGTCTTCCTGATTTTATTATATCCAGCCACAAAATATTTTGGATTGATTGGCGCAGCGCTTTCAGCATTATTTTCTATGTGTTTAGCGATAATTATCCAAATCCAATATTTAAAAATATTATTGAATATCAATGTGCTGGAGTATTCTGGTTATTTTGCAAAGGGCATAAAGTATTCTTTAATAGTATTAATACCAGGCATTGTTTTAAACACATTTGTGCCTTTGCAAAAATTAAGTGCTGTAGCTCTGGGGGCGTTTTTTTGTATCATCGCCTGGTGCTTTGGTTTTGTGAAACTTAGCCGCTACAAAAAAGAATTAGTTTATTCCCCTGCAGCAGAGACCGCAGGGCGAAATAANNGGAAGGCTGTGGCAGAGACCACAGCGTGAAATTTTTATGTTTATCTAATTATAATAAACTTTAGGAAATTAAAGCTATTGCATAACCTACAATAGCTTTATAATACTTAGGTGGTGTAATATTATGAAAACAATTACGACGTATAAAGAACCTGAGTGGTTGTTTAAATTATTATATAATATTTATCGGTTTCAAAATAGGTATTTAAGAAAAATAATTTGCGATTTGTTACTCCAACGAAAAGGCGCTGATTTTTATTCTAAAACACTAAGAAGAATATATTCCGAATATCAGGGTGTCGAAGTCGGAATGTATTCCCATTTCGCATTTCACAGTGGATTACCCCGTGGCACGGTCATTGGGCGCTATTGCTCAATTGACAGAGACTTATTAGTTATTAATGGAAACCATCCAATAACACATAAGTCAAGCCATGCTTTCTTCTTTAATCCAATTTTCGGTTATGTTGATAAATTATTGATCACGAGAAGGACAAAACTGATCATAGGCAATGATGTATACATCGGCCTTAATGTAACAATATTGCCGCAAGTAACAAGTATAGGCGATGGATCTGTAATCGCTGCTGGCAGTGTTGTAGTGAAAGACGTACCTCCTTTTGCCGTAATCGGTGGTAATCCGGCAAAAATTATTAAATACCGCTTTTCTCAGCAGGTTATTGACCAAATAACACAATCAGCCTGGTGGGAAAAGGATATCGATGAGATCAAAAATAATCGTTCCGAATTTGAAAGTTTTTTAAAGCCGCTTGAGTAAAATGAAACTCCCCGCCGCAAGCAGCGGGGTATCTTGTTGGATTATAATTTCTTCTTCGTCGCAAGCGACGGGGAATTTAACCCATAGAGATTAAAAATGATCTAATGTGGCGTTTGTATCACATTCAAAAAGGGCAGAGTCAAAATTGACTCTGCCCTTTTTGACATTATACTTTTTATCCGTGGCCCTTAACGCACTGTTACAAACGCCTTTCTCGGTCCGCTTTGAAAGTAAATGCTGCCCATTGAATATACAAGCTTTTCCATTTTCTTTCTTCTGCCGATCATAAGAATTAGAAGTACAGTCAGCAGCAGCATCGCTGTAGCGTTTGGATAAGCCAAAGCATAAACCATCGGTGTTAATGCCAACCTTGTTGCAACCCTTAATGCCTCAACCTTGCGGATAGAATCGGCGACAGGTGGCGAATGTTTGTAATAGAATTTGACAAACTTCTGGCCTAATTTCGTTTTCAGCAAAACTTTATCGCGAAATTCTCTCAGCACCATAACATGCGGATCGAGATAAGAACCATAGGCTGCCGTGGCAATGAAGCATCCGCCGCCGCTACCGCCGCCGCCATCACCACTGGATGTGGCAGGTATGGCGCCGTCGCCGCCATCACCACTGGATGTGGCAGGTATGGCGCCGCCGCCGCCATCACCCCTGGATGTGGCAGGTATGGATGTGGCAGGTATGGATGTGGCAGGTATGGATGTGGCAGGTATGGATGTGGCAGGTATGGATGTGGCAACAGATGTGGTAAAAGTTGCTGTAACAGATTTCGCTGCGGTTATATTTACAGTGCAGGTGCCCGTGCCGGAGCATCCTCCTGACCAACCAGAAAAGGTAGATCCGCTATTCGCCGAAGCGGCCAAGGTCACTGATTTTCCAGATTCATAATTTACTGAGCAGGTCGAGCCGCAATTGACAAGTCCATCACTGCCGGTAACAGTCCCTGATCCCGTACCAGATTTTGAAACGGTTAAGTTGTATACAGATGTGGCAAAAGTTGCTGTAACTGATGTCGCTGCGGTCATAGATACGGTGCAAGTGCCTGTACCGGAGCATCCTCCTCCTAACCAGCCGGTAAAAGTATATCCGCTATTCGCCCAAGCGGTCAAAGTTTCCGATGTTCCCGGATCATAATTTGCTGAACAGGTTGAGCCGCAATTGATAGTACCATCACTGCTGGTGACAGTCCCCGCTCCCGTAACAGATTTTGTAACGGTTAAGTTATATACAGGTATAAAAGTTGCTGTAACAGATGTCGCTGCGTTCATAGTTACGGTGCAAGCGCCTGTACCGGAGCATCCACCTCCTGACCAGCCAGAAAAGGTAGATCCACTAGTTGCCGAAGCGGCCAAGGTCACTGCTTTTCCAGATTCATAATTTACTGAACAGGTCGGGCCGCAATTGATAAGACCATCACTGCCAGTGACAGTCCCCACTCCTGTACCAGGTTTTGTAACGGTTAGGTTGTATACAGATGTGGCAAAAGTTGCTGTAACAGATGTCGCTGCGTTCATAGTTACGGTGCAAGCGCCTGTACCGGAGCATCCACCTCCTGACCAGCCGGTAAAAGTATATCCGCTATTTGCCACAGCGGTCAAGGTAACGGATGTTTCTGGATCATAATCTGCAGAACAGGTCGAGCCGCAATTGATGCCTGACGGATTGCTTGTCACTGTACCATTAGCTGACGTAACTAATAGAGTAGATTGATTGCCTGCCCCGTATTTATAAGCTCCGATATCCCAGCTACCTGTGCGGGTATTGCCTAGTAAATCGGTTGTGAATGAAGATGATAAATCTGCACCTACATCAATCGCAGGGGATGAAGATTGCAACTGCCAGTTGCCCGAATTGCTACCGGTAGGCGGTGTTACGAACTTAGGATCGCCTGATAAGCCGTGTTGTTCTAATCCATATAGTACATAACAAGATTGACTTCCCGACCCGACTTGCCGACAATCATAAGCTCCGTTAATCATGCGAATGAACCCTGAGCCTGATACATCATAAAAGTTATAATCCGCAGCGATAAGGGCGGAGTCTCCCGAAATTCCATTACTACAACCAGAGAATATGTTATTTTTTATATCAATCGCCGTTGAAGCCGCTTCGATAAAAATACAACTTGATATTGGACTATTCCCACCTCTCCAGGCACCAAAGGTATTATTGTAAATTTTAACATCATTCCATATCGACCAAATTTCGATGAGGCCGGGAGAAATACGGCCATCCGTATCAATGGCAAGCTGATTGTCGTATATCTGGACATGGTTGCCACCGTATTGAGTATCCCCCGAAGCAGTACCATTGTTTAAAAATATTAAAGCAGTTGCGCCGTGAGTCCAATCACCCCTAAAGATATTATGATGAATTTTTAAGTTTGTAAGACAGGTATTGGCAGCCGTACATGCAGACCCGATCATAATACCGTCACCGTGAGACGTACCCGTAAAGCCAGCAATTCCGTTAAACGTGTTGTTATATATCTCTATATCGTCGACTGTGTTACCATCGGCCACTGCGATAAACATTCTATTGACACCGGTAAATATGTTATCGTGTATTTTGATGGTTTCTGTTCCGTCAGTAGGGCCACCTAAAATACTTTGATTGCCCGTTAAGTATAAATAACAATTCTTAATTTCCAGCCCCGATGACAGGCCGCTAAAATTTATGCCCGTCCCTGCCCCCGCTGTGGTAGCGTAATAAGTATTGTATACTTCAATGCCGTCTATGGTGATATTAGCTTTGCCGGACATATAAATGCCTGACCGTTCCGTTGTTGACCCCGTTCCGTCAAGTATAGGGTATCCAGTTCCCCACGGAGTTCCTAGTCTTTGACCACCCTGAATTGTAAGGCCTGACGTTGGTAAGACCCACAAGAATGATGTTGTTGAAGTGAACGACCAAGTTACACCGCCCTTTAAGATAATAGTGTCGCCACTGGATACTGTAGCTGTCCCTGTCCATCCGTACATTCCTGGCGCGTATTTCCACGGTGTTGATGTAGATGTGCCACTGTTGGAATCCGAACCGCTTACATAATCAATATAGTAAGTGGCTGCTATTGCTATTTGAAAAGATAAGAGTACGAACAGGCAGGTTACAAAAATTACTCCTATTTGATTTAATATTCTGCTTCTTTTCACGCTACTACCTCCATTTTATCTGTTTAGTTCTTCAGAATTATTGGAGGGCTCTGAAATTGCCCGGTAGTCCTGCCACCTTATCCCGCTATGAAGACTTAGGTCAGTAACTTTGCGCCCCACCTTTTCAGATGGTTTGCCTTTTTCAAGCATTGGTTGTTATTACACGCTCTTTTTAACTTTGTTATTTTGTATTGGCAGGATTGCTGGACGGATCTTCTGATGTTGCCCGGCAGTTCTGCCACCTTATCCTTCTACAAAGACTTAGGTCAGTAACTTTGCGCCCCACCTTTTCAGATGGTTTGCCTTTTTCAAGTTTCCACACTCAATAATATTGCAATGGTTATGCCATAAAACAACATAATTAATTAGTTATAATATTATGACCTTACCAATAAATAGCTCTATTGGTTTTCTCAAAATATGGTCATTTTGCCCATTTCGTAGATTAAATTCACCAAAAAAGCAAGGTGCAAGCGAAGCCCGGCGGATGCCGGGGGACAAGGATCAATATCTTATTATTTTAGGGGTGAATTTTCCTACTTTGTATTATCAGATGTAAAATCAAGATACCTAAAACTGTCCCAACAGAATTACAAATTACATCACCCAGTTGTGAATATCTTGAAGGAAGATAAATTTGAGAAAGTTCAATAGTCAGACTAATCGCGAAGCCAGTGGCAGCGACACCAATATAAATTATCTTTTTCTTCCAATTGCTTGCTTTTAATAAAAAAGCAGTAAAGAAAAATCCTAGCGGTATAAATCCAAGCAGATTAATAATAGTATCCTGAACGAAAGACTTGTTCCAACGAGAATCATGCCAGGGTGGATCTAATATAATTTTTTTAACAGGCCGGAAAAGCACGGGGATTGTCAGGTGATTATTCAGATTGGAATAATCCTTGATTACGGCGCCCTGCTTTTCATTAAAAAGATATAAACCAATACATCCTTCTTTTTCCGGATGCATAGTAAAATTATTTTCTAAGTATGATTGATAATGTTTAAAAACTTGTTCTGCCGCAAAGGTTCTATTATAAATTGCCAATCTCATTATTCGGCCCTTCCATGAATTTTTCCCGACAGGTGAATTACCAAGGATAAAGCCGATTTTTTTTGAAGTTATACTGCCAAGCAGGCGATGACGCGGATAGGTTTGCGCAAGTTGGCCATTAATATATATGGCTGTTCCTTCTGTGCCAGATGTTATAGACAACAAATAATCACGATCTTTTCCCAAAGCATCATCGGCACCAATTTCACTATGCAATATATTTCCAACAGGCCTTTCAACCCTGCTCTGGATAATAAGATGATTTTTCCATTGGCCGAGAAAAGTTATTTCGGAATCTTCGCCGTCATAAATAGATAATATACGATTAATGTTATCTGGAGGCTCTTCTGTTGGATGGATCAAAATTTCTATAGTTATTGATTGTTTATTCAACAGTAACTGCTGCGGATCATTCAAAGGATCAGGGCTAAGTATTATGCCTCGACTGGAAAAATAGACGCCGGTTTTATCTGGAAGCCACGCAACTTTGTTTTTAGGAAAAAAATTAAAAGGCCAAAGGCCCGCGATGAGAATAATAACAAGGATAGTAAGGCAGATGCCTCCTAATAATTTCAAGTTTATATTGATAATTAGTCTCAACAGTTTATAGATCATTTTCATGCTTAATGGATTAACCTATTTTATTTAGTATATCACAGGCATAATATAATGACGATAGCAAACAGATCTCATGATTTTTTATATTCTGATTAGCAACGGACTAATATTGCAAAGAATTATAACAAACATTAAAGATACCGATCAGTGGGATTAGCGTATTACTAAAAATTCATGATGCCGTGGTTAAGACTGAAGATAAAAGGCGGCAGGCAAATGCTCCAAGATATCCATAAAAGGACATTGGTAATGAAACTCCCCGCCGCAAGCAGCGGGGTATCTCCGGGAGATATCATTCTATTCGCCGCGAGCGGCGGGGAATTCGACCCGGAGAGATTAAATAAAAAAGGCAGAGTTAATCAACTCTGCCTTTTTTCATTCTATTATCAATAACTATTTTTTAATTCTTCTTCTCACGCCTGCTAAACCAATCAATCCTAATCCCAGTAATATAATAATACTTGGTTCAGGAACAGCGGTACCAAGTATAACATCATTAGCGCAATATTCAGTATATCCAATCGCCCAACCCGCGCCCATAACAATACCGGGGTTGAAAGAATATGTTAATATCTCATCTCCCGGCCGCGGACCCGTCATCACTACCCCAATAAGAAGTCCACTTAGATCTGGAGTGATCCCCGAGGCAAAGCCTACCGGAGAGTCCGGTCGGTAATTATACTGCGGAGCCGGGAAAAGATAGGTATAGTTAGCCGCCACATCATAAAGAGTCGCACCAGAATTATTAGCTAATGTTGTGTCTATTACATAATAATCCCATGCTTGGTAGTTTACATTGCCCGTATTAATGAAGAGAGAATCCCATATTAGGCGAGTATTTATGCTAAACACGACTGATTCCAAATTGTTGTTACTGTCATTAATGGTAACCGCCATGGAGTAAATATTTGGATGACCAACATGATCACCTCCAAGCTGTGTATATCCCGGCCAACTATCAGTCAGATCAGGGAATGTATATGTTATCGCCATTGCATTTCCTATGAGCATTAAGAGCATCGCCATAGTCAAACCACATACCTTTAAATATTTTTTCATTTTTAATCCCTCCATAAAAAAGAAATTTTATTTCTTTGTTCTCAATCTTTTGATTTATATTGAAGCAATAACTATGCTCATTATAATATTAATATTAAAATAATTTATAAGTATTTAATATTAATCATTTAATATTTTTATGTATCTAATTTTGATTGGCCATTCTATAAATCGCTATTACAAATTGTAAAGTAATCCGACATGAAATATTATCAGCAGGATACCCTTAACGGGATTACATAAACAATAAAATGAAATAACCTGCATTTTATTGTTGTAAAATACTACAAAAACGAGACATATGTCTCAAGAACAAAAAACGCATAGTACCATAAGTGAAAAATGACGAACAAAAACGTGAATATGAACCTCTTTAAATCTTTTTAACCATTTTATCTGAATCAATGACACTTACGCCACGCGGCACAGATCAATCCAATTAATTAATTCCTAGAAATTGAATAAAATTGCCAATTATTAATATAATTCGGTAAAAACCCGCAGTTTAAACACTGCGGGTTTTTTATTGCCTTGATTTCCTTGATAAAAATTGCAGGTGTCGGAATACCTCACAATATTATTTTACCAATTATTTGCATTTAATTACTTATTATTGTTACATAAAATGAATAAATTGCCCCTTGGATATGATTTTCCTGCCTTTAGACGTCGGAATAGTTTACAGATTTGAACAAGGTACAAGGTACAAGGTAC
>PLMV01000064.1 GCA_003141615.1 Syntrophaceae bacterium | reverse complement strand
ATCTTGAATGCAAATTGGAATTACATAGAGCTCTTCAACTCAATTAATACTGAATTACCGATTGAAAGAATTATAGTTGGACCTCACAAAGAAAAGGAAGCCCGCGCAGCTGCATTACGTGTGATGCTGAGGAACACAAAAATTGAAATAACATGTTCTGATATTCCTTTTGTTGGATAATTATTGTTTATGTAAAAAGCATTTAGTGCTTAAAAACGGCTTATAGCGGATTATCGGGAGATTCTGTTGTAGTTGAATATTATAATGAAGAAAAAAGATGAATCGCTCACTTTGTTTTTTTAGAATCTAATTGAGCTTTTGCCTAGGCGAATTTTTCTTTGTCCAGATAATATTTCCCGTTTATCCAAAAAGAAAGCTGTCAGGAAAATATATTCTCAATATGTATACAACTTGTTGACAACTTCTAAATTCAATATTTAGAAAAGTTGTCAACCATTGAACCCTTAGATATTAAGCCAGATGGAGCGCATCAGAACAATTATATTCTTTTATCTATGTCCTTATAAATTTCTTTACGATGGCGAATACCTAAAATCCACACCTCAGATTTCATGATTTTAAACACAACTCTGTAATCGCCGACACGCAGTTTCCAGTATCCTTTTAATGTTTTTCTAAGGGGCTCGCCATATTCGTGCGGCAACGTTTGAAGCCTCTCCTCAATGGCCCTGCGAATCCTGTCTTTCATTTTCCGGTCAATAAGAGGTAAATCATCCGAACGGACTGCCGGATGATAACGAAGAGTAAATAACATAATTTAGCCCCATGTTTGTTCATGAGTAAGCGACTTTTTGCGTATAAAAGATTTTTCTCTTTTTTCAGCAAAGCAGGCGAGAGCAGTATCTTCACGAAGTAAAATGGCTTCTTTGATCAGTTCGCGCGCAACCGCGGACATAGATACACCTTCAAGACGAGCGATATTTTGCATAGCTGAATGGATCGGTGGTTCCACAACTAAATTTACGCGAGGGTATTTTGTTGGCATTATGTAGCTCCTTTCCAGATAAGTGTAACACTTATGGCACACCATGTCAATGTAATTAGGATGTGATTTTTATTGCACATCAAAACTGATAAGAAACATAAATTATTAATCATCGTTCTAAATATCAATGTAACAAAACAACATTCAGTAATTGGCTCTAAATATTTGTATATTGTGCTTTTTTATGATAAATGACATAAATATGAAAATTTCACGCTGTGGTCTCTGCCACAGCCTTCCATTTAGGAAGGTTTGGAAACCTTAGGTTTCCAAGATTATAAAAAACTATTCCTTATTTCGCCCTGCGGTCTCTGCCGCAGGGTAATAAACAATAAGAAGGGAGTTTCTATGAGTTTAGAGGAAAAAATTATTGAGCAAGTTCACAAATTGCCCGATTATAAAAAGGCTGAAGTTCTTGACTTTGTAGAGTACCTTAGATCGAAAACTGAAGAGAAGGATTGGTCTGAGTTATCCCTTTCATCTTCGATGCGTGGTATGGAAGATGAAAAATCACCTTATTCCCTTGCGGATATGAAAGAGACTTTCTCATGATTACTGAAAGTCAGATAGTCCTTTTCAGATTTCCTCAAACCGATCAACAAATCGGAAAAATAGATAATCTTCGACTAAATCGGATAAGACAAAACCTGTCTAAATGGTTACAATCCAAATAACAATAATCGCCAACAAACGGCGTTCAATTGGTATAAAATAAAATTAATGTTGGCATGACCGAGAAAGCGTGAGGATCATTTCGGTTCGACGGTCAAGAAAAGAGGAGATTGATATATATGAAGACTAAGGACTTCGATAAAAAATTTGATAAAGGTGAAGATATTACAAAATATCTTGATGTTTCCAAAAGATATAGACCGGAACAAGAGCAAAAAAGAGTGAATGTTGATTTCCCGCAATGGATGATTCACCGGTTGGACAAAGAAGCAAAACGTCTTGGGGTGCCGCGGCAGTCTATCATTAAAGTGTTCGTGGCGGAACGGCTAAGAAAAGCATCCTGACATTAAACAATGGAAACTGCGTATTCGGGGAATGCGCCCTACTTGCTAATTGTGCTTTTCACTTGGGCCAGCTTATCTTTGTCCAGATAATACTTTCCGCTGCCGGTTTTTATAACTATTTTGTCAGCAATCAGAAGGTTGAGCGCTTTGGGGCGCATATTGCCCGTGCCCACGCGAAAGAAATTTTTCCGTTCATCCTGAAGCTTGATCGCCTTGGCCTCTTTGAAGGCTCTGGCTTCTTCCATTTCGGCTATAATCTTGAAGCACATCCGCCGCACGCCCAGGCCGCCTGCATACATGATGAGCACGACAAAAACAACAAAGGCGACAACCAATAGAATTATTTGTAAATAAACAGGCATATTATTTTTCCATAATAAAAATTTCTTTCTGCTTCAGTTCATATAATTGATAATCCTGTTTGTCAAATTGCAATCGGCTTTATTTTACGCGATAATCAACTTGACTAATAAATCGTGTTGCCTTACATTTTTACGACAATCGAACGAAAATAATATATTAAATTTTGCAGCTAAAGTAGGAAGCATGAATAAAGCATACGTCCACGGTTACGATCATCGGGAAAATATACGATTGCAGGATCAGGCTTCTACTTTGGTGGAGTTACTGCACTCCGACACGAAGTATCCGGCGGGAAGCCGTGTTCTGGAAGCCGGTTGCGGCGTTGGCGCGCAGACTATAACGCTTGCGAAAAACAGTCCGGATGCCTTGATTACATCTGTCGATATATCCGAGACCTCTCTTATTGAAGCCAGGAGAAAAGCAGCGGCGGCAGGCTTGACTAATGTTTACTTTGAAAAGGCGGATATTTTCAAATTGCCCTTTGTACCGGAATTTTTCGATCATATTTTTGTTTGTTTCGTTCTGGAACATCTCTCCCGGCCGGTTGAAGCACTAAATGCGTTAAAAGACTATTTGAAGGAAGGCGGCACGATCACGGTCATCGAAGGGGATCATGGCTCGGTTTATTTTCATCCGGACAGCGAAGCGGCGCATAAAGCGATTCTGTCTCAGGTTGAGCTGCAACGACGAGCCGGTGGCAATGCCATGATAGGAAGGGAACTATATCCGCTGTTGTGCCAGGCAGGCTTTAATTCGGTTCGAGTGTCTCCTCGGATGGTTTATGTTGATTCCAGCAAACCCGAGTTGGTTGAGGGATTCACGAAAAAGACATTCACAGCAATGACAGAGGGTGTCCGTGAAGCGGCAATCCAAGCAGGAATAATTGAACAACATGTTTTTGAGCAGGGAATCAAAGATTTATATCGAACTACAGAGGCGGACGGAGTATTCTGTTATACGTTCTTTAAAGCCATTGGAACCAAATGATTGCAGGACAACTGGTTGCGTTAGTTGGAGAAAATGAAGAATGCGTCGTAACGAGAGAGAAATAAAAGACAGGAAAGATATTGACGACATCATCAGACGTTGCCGGGTTTGTCGTCTAGCGATGTGTGAAGATGGTCAGCCTTATGTTGTTCCTCTCAACTTTGGTTATGATGGCCGCTCTCTCTACTTTCATGCCGCGCTTGAAGGAAGAAAACTTGATATTATCAAAGGTAATAATCGTGTTGGTTTCGAATTTGATATTCTCCATGATATTGTCACGGCGGAACAGGATTGCAACTGGGGAGCAAAATACGAAAGTGTCGTGGGATCAGGTACAGCAGAGATAGTAGATACTTTGGAAGCCAAAAAAGATGCGCTGGAATGTATTATGCGTCAGTACGGAAACGGCGTTTGGGATTTCAAAGAAGAAATTCTGAAAAAGACATTGGTCCTTCGTGTACGAATACTGAAAATCAGCGGCAAAGCCCGCAAGTAAAGCGCTACAGCCGATAATTTTCGCCAGCATGGTGAAAACTTTCTTGAGAAGTGGTACTATCTTCTGGTGAGTTGCCGGTACTTTATCCGGTGGGGCTGGCTGGCGGCGGCGCCTAATCTTCTCTTGCGGTCTTCTTCGTATTCGGAATAATTGCCGTCAAACCAGAGAGTCTTACTTTCGCCTTCAAACGCCAGAATGTGTGTACAAATTCTATCTAAAAACCAGCGATCATGGCTGATGACGACAACACAGCCGGCAAAATTCTCCAGCGCGTCTTCCAGAGCCCGCAGAGTGTTGACATCCAAATCGTTCGTCGGTTCATCAAGCAGGATAACATTGGCGCCTTCCTTGAGCATTCGTGCCAGATGAACGCGGTTGCGTTCGCCGCCGGAAAGCGTTCCTACTTTCTTCTGCTGATCAGTGCCGGAAAAATTAAATCGCGAAACATACGCGCGGGAATTGATCTGGCGTTTACCTATAGGAATAATATCCTGTCCATCGGAAATCATCTCCCAGATGGTTTTATTCGGATCAAGCGCATCACGGCTCTGGTCAATATAGGCAAGCTTCACTGTATTACCAATCCGGATTGTGCCTGAATCCGGTGTTTCCTGACTGGTGATCATTCTGAAAAGAGTTGTTTTACCAGCCCCGTTGGGACCGATGATACCTACGATGCCGCCGGGCGGCAGCATAAAGGTCATGCCTTCCACAAGGAGCTTGTCCCCGTAAGCTTTGTTGACATTTTGCGCCTCGATTACCAGATCGCCCAGGCGCGGACCGGGAGCGATAAAAATTTCGCGTGTGCCGGATTCCTTTTCCTGATTTTTTCCCAGCAACTCTTCATAAGCATTAATGCGCGCCTTGGATTTGGCGTGTCGTCCTTTTGGCGACATGCGAATCCATTCCAGTTCGCGCTCCAGGGTTTTGATTCTTTCCCCTTCCACCTTTTCTTCGGTTTTTAGACGGTTTTGTTTTTGCTCCAGCCAGGAAGAATAGTTCCCCTGCCAGGGAATACCCTGCCCGCGGTCGAGCTCCAGAATCCAGCCGGCAACATTATCCAGAAAATAGCGGTCGTGAGTAACGGCAATGATGGTGCCTTCATATTTTTGCAGGTGATGTTCCAGCCAGGCGACGGATTCGGCATCCAGATGGTTGGTCGGTTCATCCAGAAGCAATATATCCGGTTTTTGTAAAAGCAGGCGGCACAAGGCGACGCGGCGTCTCTCCCCGCCGGAAAGGACTTTCACCTGCGTATCCCCGGGCGGGCAGCGCAGTGCGTCCATTGCCATTTCCAGCCGCGAATCTATATCCCAGGCATCAAGCGCGTCAAGTTTTTCCTGCACAGCGCCCTGCCTGTCGCAGAGTTTCGTCATCTCGTCATTCGACATCGGCTCGGCAAACTTTTCATTTATTTTATTATATTCGTGGATCAGGTCCATGGTGCTTTGCACACCTTGTTCCACGATTTGCCGCACGGTTTTGGTTTCGTCCAGACGCGGTTCCTGCTCCAGATAGCCCACTGTATAACCAGCGGAAAGGATTGTTTTGCCTAGGTAATCAGTATCTACGCCGGAAAGAATTTTTAGAAGAGAGCTTTTGCCCGAACCGTTTAAACCGATAACGCCGATTTTCGCTCCGTAAAAATAAGACAGATAAATGTCTTTGAGCACCGGCTTTTTTTCATAAATTTTACTTACCCCGATCATAGAGTAAATTACTTTGTTTACTTCATTAGCCATAGATGTTTATTCACCGTAAGAAATATTTTAAATATAAGGGAATATACCCTGAATGATTAAATTAAAATTATTCTGAATGTTGCCTCTGCCGGAGACGATGCCCATGTGTCCGGGAAGAATCAGTTCCAGATCAAGTTCGGAAAAAGAAATGATGCTTTTCTTTAAAAGAGCGCCGTTGCCGCCGGGAAAATCGGTGCGCCCGACGCTTTGATCAAAAATTACATCACCGCAGAATAACGCTTTTTGCCCCGGCCAGTAAAGGCCGATAGAACCGGGGGAATGTCCGGGGGCAAGAATTATTTTAAATGTCTGGTCTCCTAAAACTACATCGCCTTCTTCCAGCGGAAAATTTACATTCATCCGCGGAACATTGATTCCAAACAGACTGTATAGCTCGCCGCCTACTCCTTTTAAAAATTCGATTTCTTTTGTATGCAGGCCGACCTTGACTTTTTCCTGATCAAAAACTTCCGAGCCCTGAAAATGGTCGGGGTGCGAATGGGTGTTGATAACGTAACGAATATCTTCTTTCTTGATGCCGTCGGCGGACATCTGGTTGAGCAAATCGGGCACATAGCCGGTCAGTCCCGGATCAATTAATGCCTGCACGTTGCCACCGATAAAGTAACTGTTGCAGTTATTCTCAAGGGGATTTGTCCATTCGTAAACGTAAATATCATTTTTTAATTTCATTGCTGATTCTCTGCTTTTGGTTTGGTCGGAACGAAAATCCAAAGTAAAATGTATATAAATAATCCTGTGCCGTAAATAGTAAAGAGTAACACGAATATCAGACGCCATGCCCAGGAAGGAAGAGGAGTGCTTTCGCCTAAACCGCCGCAAATACCGCCCAACCAACGGTCTTTTTCCGATTTTGCGAAAACCTGCAGCCAGTTTTTCTCTGTCATTGTTTTTTCTCCATTATAAATTAATGGGTTTATTTTTTAGCGGGGAAAATCGCATCCAGCGGCAAATCTGATACCCGGTGACTTATATCGGTGATATTTCCTTTCTTATCCACGAGAATTAATGTCGGTACGCCGATAAGGTTGTAGTCGTTGGCAACACTGCCGTCTGCGTCCACCAGCACAAGATAAGGGAATAAATTTTGTTTGGCAAAACGAGCCACTCTTTCGGTAGATTCGTTTATATCGATATAAAGAAATTTCAATCCGCGTCGGGCGTATTTTTCATAAAGATTTTTGTAGAACGGCATCTCACCGCGGCAGGCGGGGCACCAGGTAGTGCCGAAAAATATTACTACCGGATTTCCTCGTTGACTGCTCAATTTAAATATTTTGCCCTGTATATCCTTTAGTGAAAAATCCGGCGCCGGAATTTTTTCCTGTTTAGAAAAAACACTTGGTCTGTATTGTCCAAAGGATAGAGCAAAGGGAACACAGATAAGCAAGATCGTCAAAACTAATAATATTTTCTTATTCATAAAAATCTCGTTTTCTATATTGATAAAACGCCAGCAGTATACAGGAAATATTCAGCCGCGCCAATTAATATCAACCCGAAAACAGTTTTTATTTTCGTCATCCATTTTCCCGATTTCGGCAAGGCGGCAATAACCCCGGCAAACGTGCCGACGATAATCAGCAATGTGCCCATACCGAAGGCAAAAACAAAAAGTAGACTCATGCCCAGTAAAAGATTCGTTTTTACCGCCACATATCCCAGTAAAACTGCCAGGGCAGGAGCGGTACAAGGGCCGATAACAACACCTGATACAGCGCCTATTAAGAAGCTGTCCAAAAAACCTTTCTTATTTTTATCGCCGGTAAGTTTCATAAACTTTTGCGGAACGGGCAGGGAAAGACTGAAAACATCGAGCATGGACAAGCCCATGATAAGACATAAATTAGCCATAATGAAATATGTCCAGGGCGTTGTTTGCATCTGCCCGAATATTCTGCCCGATAAAGCGGCCACCCCACCCAAAATGGAATAAGTGAACGCGATTCCGCCGACATAAAACAGCGAAAGAAAAAATCCACGAAGTTTGGATGATGAGCCTTGTGCTCCGATAAATCCGACGGTTACCGGAATCAAAGGATAAGTGCAGGGAGTAAAGCTGATTACAAGCCCGCCCAGATACGCTGCCAGAAAAGCTAAAAACACAGAGCCCTGCAAATATAAAGCTAAATTGTTGACCATGTTTTCAATCATATATTTCTTTAATAGGCAATATGATGGCGGGCGTCAAGTAAAAAGCGTGACGCTAAAAATACATAATATATTTATGATTATTATTTAGAAGTTAACGCGGGCAAAAAAATGGTGCCGAAGCCGGGATTTGAACCCGGACAGGCGTACACCCACTAGACCCTGAACAAAGTGAAAAGAACATAGCAACATAGAAACGAGTTTATATAGCTTTAACATTTTAGGGGTTTTTGGCAAATTACTATTTATGCCATTAACCCCTATAAACTCATTTTGAATGTGTTCCGTTAGAAATCGGTTAGAAAGAAAGGACGGGCAGAAAATAGGCACGGGGGGGGTATAAGCCAAACACATGGCGCGGCTTCCACACCGCCCCCATAGTTTTCCCATGCACACGGTGAAGCCCAACTACAAGACGATATAGTTCTTGAAATAGCAATTTTTTTTAGGGGAATTTAAGCGGGTTGTTTTTTGAATGGTGGAGTGACCATCAAGACAACAAATCCCATAAAGGAGGGATGAAACAGTGACCTGCTATGGCAGGTAGGAAGCCTAACCGAAAATGGCAATATAAAAAAGCTGGTTTCGCCTACATCCACTCAATCCAACCTGACTAGTGAAATTGCAGATTAACAAAAGAAAATAATCAAATTACCAAATAACCTATTTGACTGAACGCACTGGGAGTGCACGGAGGAGGTCGCTGCCAGATGGGCGACACCAGTACCGCCCGTTATCGTAGAAACTGAAGTAAGCAGCGTTGGGGACAAGAAGCAAATGCATTCGTGTCTCGGATGCCCAGGTATATAAACAAGTAACGCCAATCAAGTCTGTGGCAACACGTATTGTAGATGATTGATCGCATTCTGCAGGTCTTACTTTGCCAGCATCATACAACCCCGCCAGTTCGTCCTGCGTCGGCATCCGCCAGTTCGTATATCCAGCAGCGCGATAATTCTCGCAATAGGATTTGGCTTTCGCCCAGTTTATATCGCTACCATTGTCCTTATCCGCCCACATCAGGTTCGTTTTTGTGTCCAGCACCGTCCCATTGCCATAGGCGATGAAGCGGCCATCCTTTGCAGCTTCCTCTGCTGTAGGTTGAGATAGGTGCTTCTCTATGGCAATCTGCTCTTTATTTTCATGCTTTATTTTGTTTGACGTTGGCACTGGTTCGTTTATTTCCTTGACTTCATCCCAACATTCTTTGTCATAATGGAAAGTAAAAAAACCAGCCGCCACTATCGCAAACCACGGAATGAATGCGGTCTTATGAGTGCACACGCGGTCAATCTGCTGCCCCTTGTCCCTGTCTATAGTGGTCTTAACAACATATGGGTTACTCATACATCCAAGAAAAAGAGCAATAAGAAGAAAAATTATGAGTGACAGTATAAACTTTTTCATTGTTTGCTTCTTGTATTGGTTGAGATTTGTTTTCTATGTTTACTGCACAGTCAATCAGTAGGGGAAATCTTGATTGGCTTCAATCTTTAGAAGGTATAGGCCAAACCTACAGTGACAGCACTTACCTTGTAGTCAAAATCGGCATCAATATTGCCGCCAAAAGATGGTTTCGTTGCAAAGTATTTATATCCTATGCCCAAGCTCATATTGGAAGTAATATCAAAATCTACACCAGCCAGAAGTTGCCAGCAAAATGCAGTTCCTGAGTCACCGGGCACTACAACACTCTTCCCGTTACTTCTTCCTATTGTATCTCCCAACTGAAAATATGACCATCCTACACCGAACCCACCATAAGGATGTATCCTACCATTCGGATAACGCGCCTTAAAATTAGCAAGAAAGGCATGTATTTTAATAGTTCCATCAAGAGTTACTAATCCTTGCCCCATCAAATTTATCATCTTTCCTTTGTCGTAATCAGTACCAAAAATATAGTTGTACTCCATTTCCATAGCCAGAATATTTTTAGTGAAAGGGGTGTTCCAACCTGCCTTAAATCCTGCAAGATAACCATTCTTCAATTCTGTATCCGCATACAAGGAATCGTTCTTATCAGAAATTTGCATCGTCTGAGGCACAACGTAACCGCCAGAAATACCGATATAGAAACCTGTGTTCCCCTTTGTTGCTTCACCCTCAGCAAAAACAGAACTGGCAGACAAAAACACCATCAAGGTAGCGACTGCCACACAACTAAAAAATACCTTTTTCATAATATCTCCTTTGTATTATCTGTGCTTCTTTACTATTAATATACGAAGGTCGCCTTTCCCGATAATTTGAATATCTCTGACTCAGATTATTATGCATAACAATACAGCTTATAATAAACAATTTCAACAATTATTAGTTATTTAAGACTGTAGACCATAACACCCTTATTGTTTATAAAAAAACAGGCAATTTAGGGGGATAACGTGGAGGACGTAAAAAGGATGGTTGGTGATCGGATTCGCAAATTGAGAAAAGAAAGAGGCTTATCCCAGGAAAAGCTTGGATTCAAATCTGATTTACATTATACACACATCGGCGCCATTGAACGAGCGGAAAAGAATTGGTCAATTGATACCTTGGTCAAGGTCGCAGAGGGCCTGAATGTCACTGTTAATGATTTGCTCTCATTGCCTTCAAAACCAGAAGATATTAGAAGTTTGAAAAAGTCTGTCATTACGGAAATCAACGAATCTTCCCCGGCAGCTCTCAAAATATTTTCTGATATGGTCAGAGGTGTTAAATCAATGGAAGCCAATTTGACCATTCAGAAAAAGTCCAAGAAAAAATAACTTGTCCTGACCCGTATTATACTTTACAAACAGTGTCCAATCAAATCCCTATCGACTGTTGACTTCACCTACAACTCAACAACAGTTGGCGGTTGTAAGAATTGAGGATTACGGGAAGTAAAGTGCAATGAAAAAATCAATCGGAGAGTAGCGAGTCCGCAAAATTGCTAAAGCAACAGGGACGCAAGTTTGTAATTTTTGCTATTTTTCATAATTACCTTTTTTCATTGAGGAATAATTTTATGTTTAATAAAATAACAAGGGATCAGCCATAATAAGTTCTAAAGGATTAGTAGTTAAAGCATATGCACACAAATTAGTAATATACAATTCAAGGTTTTTTAAAAAAAAGCCAGAAACGGTTCAGAGACAGTGCCATTAGCGAATTCAAAATTTGTAAAACAACTTAAAGCGCAGACAAAGAAAATCTTGAATATCTTTTCATCTTGTTTTATCGTTTTTTATAATTCAATACGGCTATCGTAAGAGGGAGCATGGGAAAGAAAAAGAAAGAAAGATCAAAGCCAGAGCTATGCCTTTCTGAAAGATATGTGCAATACTGTAATGCGTATCAGAATGCTCCCAATAATCCTAACTATAAAGACTTCATTAGAAAATTCTTTGGTTTAGATAATTCACATTCTTTAATAACTAGGAACGAGGATGTGGAGGTGATTGCTTTTTGCAAAAACGAAAATGTTCAAAAGTTATTATTGGAACTTGGAGATAAAGGGGCTGATGTTGTAGCCATTTATAATTGCATTAAATCTCCTGAACTTTTCCACTATGAAATTGGAAGACCTCCTCAAAAATTAGAGTTTATTCCTGGAGCCGAACTACATCCGCAGTTTAATGAGATGGTCGCGTATGCAGCTAAAATACAAAAAGAATTTAAGAGAAGGGAAAAGGCATTGCGAACGGGGATGAAGATAATCTGTAGCCCCGATCCTAGAACAATGATTGCTGTTGACGAATTAAGAAAATACCATCCCGATTTCGATGAAAGACCGGAAGCATCGCAAAAAGAGCTCCAAGCTTTTGTCACCGATTTCCATGAAAGACTAGAAGCTTGGCAAAAAGAGCTCCAGACTGTTATCACCCACTATATTGAAAACGCACCATACCAATCTCTTGGAAAAAAAGCCGGAAAAGAATCGGATTATGTTGCCCCAAACTGGGAAAGACCAATTATAAAAAATGGCATACCGAAAAAAATAACTTCCAAGTCGCCTTGTTGGATTGCGCGAATAATTACTATAATTGATGAGTTAAAGAGAATAGGCTTTTCAGCTAAGCAAGCCTATAAAACGACAATGGAATTGTTTCACAAAGCCTTCCCTGAAATATGGAAAGACAATGATCCCGATTTGATCCGTCAGCGATATACCTACCACACCAAAACAAAAAAATAATAAATCATCTTTTTCCTAGAAAAAGCCCGTTTTCTCAATCTTACGCAAAATAAATTCCTGCTTTATATTACTCCCAAAAGAGCAAAAAATATTTTTGCTCATGAAAAAGTTTCCGGGGAGGTGAAGAGATGAATAAGCCAAAGGTTGTAAATCCCACCTATTTTGAACAAGCCGACATTACCGCTTTTATCTATCACGTTTTAAAAATACCGCCAAAGCCTGATTTGCGTTCTGATGGAAAAGTCGTTTTTCGATTCGACCAGGATGTTACCGATGCATTGCAGAGATTCTATGAAAACGAATCGGTGCCCGTTTCTGATTTCTGTCAGAAATTAAAAACCGTTCGCAGCATGATCTTCAGCCTCAAAGGGGGACGGAGATTATGAAGGCGCATAGATCGCCACAACAGACGATCCGGGCCTATTGTCATTATTGCATTCAGAACAGATCGGATACAGAAGTTGAAAACTGCACCGGATTTCTTGTTTTTGCCACTGGAAAACCTTGCCCGTTTTACAAATATCCGATGAGCGGGAAAAGACCGTCAGTTAAAGTTATGCGGAAATTCTGTTTAGAATGCATGGGCGGCAATAAAGAATTTGTCCGAGATTGTACTACTAATGATTGCCTGATTCATCCATACCGAATGGGTAGAAATCCGGCGCGAACCGGAAAAGGTGCAAGCAGGGAACGGATGATTGAAATTTCTCAAAAAAGAATGGCCATGAGCCGTTAAAAATTAGCTTATTTTGAACAAACAGTCATAGGCCAAGGGTAACACATGCATATGGAAAAAAGTGATTACCTGAAAAAAGTAGATGGAATGCAAAATGCAAGATTATCTTAATGACATCCCTCCTGAGTATCGCAAAACTCCTGATCTCACCCTTGGCGATTTTGCTGAAAAGGTGACATCTGAAACCCTGCCGTTTTTTTTAGCAAGGTTAGCAAATGAAAGTAGTGATAAAGAATACCAGAGGCTAATTATAGACGAGGCAGCGAAAACCCTTAACAAGCCGCCGGAAGGGTTGTTGGGGGAGTTCCAAAAATACCAGCAGACTTCCGGCAATGAACTGATTGACCTGTCCTGCGCAATAATAGGAGAGACGGATTTCCTTAACATGGAGATAAAGCCAAGGCCAATGATCATATCGCCATGGCTTAAGGTCGGTGATCTGGTAATGATCACGGCTCCTAGGGGAATTGGGAAATCTTGGTTGGTACATTCTCTAGTCACAGCAATCACACGGAAACTGACAATCGGCTTGTGGAAGACTGAAAACCCTGTCGAATGCCTGTTGGTGGATGGTGAAATGGCCAGTGACGATTTGCAGAAACGGTTACGAAGGATAACGAAAAAATTACCGGCACCAGTGGCAAGTTTAGACATCATGTCAGCGGATTTGATGCACCAGAAGGGCTTCCCAACGCCAAATTTGGCGAATGGCCAATGGCGCGAAACATTCTATGAATTCCTTAAGAAGTCGAATTATGGACTTGTGATAATTGACAACGTGGCTGCTCTCTCGCCGGGACTGGATGAAAACTCGAAACAGGAATGGGACCCTATAAATCAATTTCTATTGAGCATTCGCTTTCTTGGGATTTCAGTCATCTTAATCCATCACAGTGGCAAAGACCCGAAAAAAACATCACAGCGAGGCACATCTTCCCACGAGGATGCTCTTGATACATCCATTACTTTAAAACAACCGTTGGGGTACAAACAGACAGATGGCTGCCGGTTCATGGTGGAATTCACGAAGTCAAGAAGCGTATGCGGCGATGGCGTCCGGTCGTTTATCTTTTCTTTGGAAGACCACGACGACGACACGGTGACATGGAAAGCTGAGAACAAGACTTCTGACCCCAATACTGTTATCGCTCTTCTCGGAAATGGAACGCGGCAGAAAGATGTTACCAGTATCCTGCATATAGACAAAGCGACTGTTTCTAGAATCAAAAAAAAGGCAGAACTTGACAGTTTGCTCGTGGAAGAAAAAAAGGGGATATGCAAATTCACACCGAAAGGTCAAACGCAGTTAGGAGATTATGATATTTCTTCTTTGTTGTCTCGTTGATTGTTGCACCATTAAGGGGGTGCAAATCAACAACAACCGGTTGAATGAGTTCGTTGACAATAAAAACCGCTGTAACCATTATGAATGCTGGATTTGATAGATTTCGTTGAAAAGGTTTGTTGACGGTCAACAAAATGCTCGTTGATGGACTGTTAAATGTGTCAACGAAAAAATAAAGTGGTTATTGAAGATACACCAAAGGGGGCTCCGCCCCCCTTGAACCCCCGGGGTATTCCAGCATCATACGAGATAATTATGATTTACGCGGGTGTAAAATATTTTTAATTTGAGGCAAGATGAAAGCAGAATTAAACATACCGCAAGAGCTTGTTGAAGAGATTGCTGATAGAGTCTTGCAAAAAATGCTGCCAGTATTAGAAGAATGGCATATGCCGGATCAGTATCTAAACATTGACGAGTTATCCGCTATGCTTGGGAAATCTAAAGCCCAAATTTATCAATGGGTGAATAGTGCAAGTCACGGTCTATCTAATTTCCCTTATCGAAAGGCAGGGCGGTCTTTACGTTTCTCAAAAAAGGAAATCAAAAATTGGCTAAAAAGCAATAAAAGCGGTTAGAAAATGGTTAGAAGCATATTGTATATCACTGATTATATTAATGTTTATCTTCGCCTGTTAGGTAGTATATCTAGTGGGTCTTCAATGACAATTTAAAAATAATTATATTTTCCCTATTGACAAAGCATATACCAATGGTATATATAAGAATCATGACAAGCAAAGAACTGAAAAAGTGGAGAGAAGATCACGGTTACAGTCAAGCCAAGCTTGCAAAGGCTTTAGGTGTGGCCGTCATGACCGTGAGCAGATGGGAAACAGATTTAAGATCAATTCCATCATTCCTGCATCTTGCCCTGAGGTGCTTGGAATTGGAAGGGGGTGAAGCAATAAAGGGTAAAAAGAAAACGAAAATGGAAAGGAGAACGAAACAATGAAAGGGAGCATTCAGAAAAAAGGCAAAACGTATTATGCCGTAATTCCGTTTGCAGGCAAGCGAAAATGGTTTCGTGGCGGTACAAAAAAAGATGCTGAAAAAATCTTAGCTGAAAGACTTACTGAGATTAATAAGGGGTCTTATATAGAAATTCCTAAATTAACATTCAAGGAATATAAAAAGATTTGGCTTAAAGGTTATGCAGAAATGAATTTAAAACCTTCTACACTTGCCCTTTACAACATTATCTTAGACAAGCATTTAATTCCACAATGGGGTGATTATCAACTTCAAGGAATTAAGACCGCTCAGATACAGATATACGCATCAGAAAGGCTAAAAAAAGTAGGTTCTAAGACTGTACGCAACGAAATAACTTTATTGAAACAAATGTTCAAACATGCCCATCAATGGGGATATGTTAAAACAAATCAAGCGGAACATGCAACCAGACCAAGAATAGAAAAAAATGAAATCGAAATTCTTGAACCGGGCGAAATTGAAAAAATGATAGGACATTCAACTGATGCTTATCGGATTGCATTTAAAACGGCAGTAATGACAGGAATGCGAGCCGGTGAACTTTGGGGATTGCAATGGGGAGATATTGACGGGAATGCTGGTCAGATATATGTGAGGCGATCATTATGGGGTGGTAATTTTCAAACGCCTAAATCCAAATCATCCATTCGGAAGATTGATATACCCCAAAGCTTAATATTTGAATTAAAGAAATGGAAACTAGCCTGCCCTATCAATAAGTATGATCTTGTGTTTCCGAACACAGATGGAGAGCTTACAGTTCACAACACAGCTATAAAAAGCCATTTTAATCCTGCTCTCAGGCGTGCAGGACTAAGGCATGTTTCCTTTCACTCTCTCCGCCATTCAAATGCTTCAATGAGAATTCAGGCAGGACAAAATATTAAGTACCTCTCAACGCAACTTGGTCATTCATCCATTAACATCACAATGGATCGCTATGGTCATTTGTTTAACGATATGGATTTCACTAGACAACAAGTTGAGCTTTTAGAAGATTCTTTTCTCTCCGTTAGAAAACCGTTAGAAGAGGGCAAAAAAGAAGGTTTAGAAGTATGTGCAGTAAACTCCTAAACCCTTGATTTTTTAGTGGTGCCGAAGCCGGGATTTGAACCCGGACAGGCGTACACCCACTAGACCCTGAACCTAGCGCGTCTACCAATTCCGCCACTTCGGCACGCAGAGAGTGCACTATACCTATCAACATCTTCTTGTCAAGATAAAATGAGCTTGAATTTAATCACCAAAATGTTATGTTACCTCGCTAAATATCTTAATTGTTAGTAAATAAATAATGATTATATTTAATGGAATAGAAAACATAACTGAAGATTTTCGCGGATCGTTTGTTACGATCGGCAACTTTGACGGCGTGCATTTAAGCCACCAGTTTATTTGCCGCAAGCTTGCTTCCGAGGCGAAAAATGCCGGGGCAAAATCGCTGGTTATTACTTTTGATCCGCATCCGAAAATGATACTTCATCCTGCCATCCGGCCTTTTTATCTGATCACTACTTTAGAGGAGAAACTGAAATTGCTGGAGGATTGCGGGATTGACGGCACGCTGGTGATTCCTTTTTCTCTGGATTATTCACGGATGACTGCCGAAAAATTTGTCCGGGAATTTCTCGGGCAGAAGCTGGCGATTAAAAAAATTATTATCGGCCATGATTACACTTTTGGCCAGGGCAAAAAAGGTAACAGCGATTATTTGATTTCCGCCGGCCGCGAAATGGGCTTTGCGGTTGAAGTGGTTGATGCTTTTAAAGTGGGAGATGATATCATCAGCAGCACGCTTGTAAGGAATTTGATTATCAAAGGCGACTTTAAAACTGTGACTAATTTGCTGGGAAGATGGTATAATGTTGCCGGTACTGTGGTGTCGGGAAGAGGGCGCGGTGTCGGGCTCGGTTTTCCCACGGCAAATATAGATCCGGAAAAAGAATTGCTGCCGTCGGCGGGTATATATGCCGCCTTTGTCGATGTGGATGGAAAACGCCATATGGCGGCTTTAAATATCGGCGAGAAGCCGACCTTTGCTGATTATACTTTTACTTTTGAAGTTCACCTGCTTGATTTTTCCGGTGATCTCAGAGGTAAAAGACTAAATACTGAGTTTGTGGAGAAAATGCGGGAAATTATCAAATTTGATAGTCCCGAAATGTTGAAGAAACAGATCGCGGCGGATGTAGAAAAAGCAAGATCAATTTTGCTTAGGAAGATTGAAAATAAATAACAAAGAAAATTCAGATGGAGGTTAGTAAAAAATGTTAAGAATTGCTATTGTTGGCGCAACCGGGATAGTCGGTCAGCAGGCGATTGTCAGCCTGATTGGACACCCCTGGTTTAAAATAACAAAGCTGGTAGCTTCGGAACGTTCGGCGGCAAAGAAATACAGCGAAGCTCTGAAGGATGCCAACGGTTCTTCGCGCTGGTGGTGCACCGAAGAACTGCCTGAGGATATCGCCAATATGGTTGTGGAAGAGGCGGCGTCTTTCGACGCTACTTCGGTGGATATTATTTTCTCCACGATGGATGCGGGAGCCGCCAAAGAACTAGAGCCGAAGTACGCCAAAACCACACCGGTCATCAGCACTGCATCGGCCTTTCGTTACGAAGATGATACACCCATCCTCGTCGGAGGGGTGAATATGGATCACGCGGCATTGCTTGCCGTTCAGCAGAAGAACCGAGGCTGGAAGGGATTTGTCTCTCCGAAACCTAATTGCACGATTGCCGGTCTGGTTGTTTCTTTAAAGCCGATTCAGGATTTGTTCGGAGTCAAACAAGTCGTCATGACTTCATTGCAGGCCATGTCCGGCGCGGGAAGAACTCCGGGCTTATCGGCGATGGATATGACGGAAAA
>PLMV01000075.1:9913-16748 GCA_003141615.1 Syntrophaceae bacterium | reverse complement strand
CTCAATTTCCCTTTCTCAAAAGATGGACGCATCAACTAGGGAATAATCGGGGACGGCTCTAATTAATTATTTTAATTTTCTGGATTTACCCTAAATAACCTAAAGGTCACGCGGGGGCACTACGCCCGCCTACGTAACCTAAAGGTCATCTGCGTCGGGAATGACAGCGGTGGGCTGGATTCCGGCTCCCCGATCAGGTCGAGGACAAGCTTCGCGGGAATGACAGTGGTGGAAAATAATTTAAAAAGACGGAAAACGACTATTATGCAACGCTATGCATAATAGTCTTGACTTATCGGCAAAATGTTATACTATAAGTGACATAGATAGGCTGTGGAGACTATGAATGACGTGCAAAATATAACAAAAGGCCAGTTGGGGAGGATGGAGGCTGCGTTTCTTGCCAAGGCAGGCGTTCATCCAACCTTTACGCTAGCCTTTGCCCGACAAACATTGGGGCACACAAAGGATGATCCGACGCCTCAGTTTCTTGAGCGGCTTCAAAGTAAGGGCTGGATACGACGCATCCGCCGAGGGCGGTTCGCCGTTGTTCCGCTCTCTTCCGGCGAGGACCGTTCGCCGCAGTTGCATGAGTTTGTGGTTGCCATGGAACTCGTGTCTCCGGCGGTGATTGCATATTGGTCTGCGCTCAACCATCACGGCATGACGGAACAGCTTCCCCGTACGGTCTTTGTGGCTACTGATCATCCGGTGCGTCGGCAACCGGGAGATTTGCTGGGCGTGACCTACAAGATCGTGTCACTGAAACCGGACAAGTTTTTTGGCGTCACGAAGGACTGGATATACGAGACTCCGTTTAATGTCACGGACCGGGAGAAGACAATCATCGATGGGCTGGATCTTCCGCAGTACGTGGGCGGAGTAAGCGAGATTGCAAAAGCATTGATCGATTCCTGGAAGGCGCTGGATGAGAAAAAGATGAGAAAATACGCCGCCAAAATCGGCAATTCCGCTGTTGGCAAACGTCTGGGGTTCATTATGGAGACATTGGGGTTGGGAGACGTTAAAGCCTTACGCACAGTGATACCCCGTGCCCCCGGTTTTTCATCTCTCGATCCGACGATGCCGAAGCACGGTAAATACAACAGAAGGTGGGGCCTTCTGATAAACGCGGAGATACAACCATGATTACGACGGCCCAACTGCATCGCGTGGCGGAAAAAGATGGGCTCCGTTTTGATCAGGCCGAAAAAGACTACGTCATTCTCTGGCTTCTGTCGGGATTAGCCCATTCAGGGGCGAAAGAGCACGGCTGGGTCTTCAAGGGCGGGACATGTTTGAGGCATTGCTATTATACAGGAGTTACCGGTTCTCCGAGGACATTGATTTCAGTTGCATGACCGGTGGAGACAACCTTGAGGCATCTCTCCGCCTGCTCGATACGGTTACCGCATGGGTTTTACAAGAATCGGGCGTTCGCTTGTCCATGCTTGTGCCTCTGACGGTGCCGGGTGATTTTCAGATTGAGATTCCCATGGAGTATAACCGGGGCGGCGCGAGACGGCAGGGATTGCCGCAGGTGAAAGTGCACCTGACCTTTGACGAGCCTGTTCTCGACAAAGCGGTTGATCGTTTAGTTACGCCAAACTATTCCGACCTTTCGCCATTCGGAATCACGGCTTATTCCAAAAAAGAAATCCTTGCAGAAAAGCTGAGATCGCTGTTGCAGCAGCAGAAAAAATGGCCGCGTCCGAGAGATTTGTATGATCTCTGGTATATCCTGTGCAAATCAGGAGAACAGTATTCTTGGAAAGAACTAAAACCTCTTTTTGATGAGAAGTGCCGTGTTCGGGGTGTACAGCCTGATGTTACTGGTCTGACTTCGGACACGCTGCGGGAGTGGAACGAAAACGCATGGCGCGATCGATTGGGGCCGATGCTGCAAGACGTGCCGGATTTTGATCGCGTGTGGATGGGTTGGGTGAAAACCTTTCACGGATTGGTAGAGAGGGAATAATTCGGGGAAGGTTGGATAATCGGGGACGGCTCTATTTAATTTAATGTTCCTGGATTTACCCTAAAGGGCACTACGCCCGCCTGCGCGGGAATGACAGCGGTGGACTGGATTCCGGCTCCCCGATCAGGTCGAGGACAAGCTTCGCGGGAATGACAGTGGTGGAGAGTAATTAAAAATCACGGGTATGAATTCCAAAGTAAGCTTTGGTGTTTCATTACCCTCCGCTTTGCGGGATAATTCGACCGGCAAGCTTCAGTGCACTTTGTTTCTGAAGCTTGGGTCTCATTAAAAAGGAGATTATCATGAAAAATCTAAATTATATGAGCATTGCTGAAGATGCCGTAAGCAAAATAAAAAAAGGAGCTTTCTTGACCGTTAAGGCCGCGGACGCACTCAACACCATGACAATCGGCTGGGCCACTTTCGGATTCATCTGGCAAAAGCCGGTGATGATGGTGGCAGTGCGCTCTACCCGTCACACCTTTGGTATTATAGAAAAGGCTTTAGACTTTACGGTTACAATACCTTCAGGCGATATGAACAAGGCCACCGCTTTTTGCGGATCGAAATCGGGCCGGGATGTGGATAAGTTCAAGAAGTGCAATTTGGAAACAGCAGACGGACGGAATGTCGCGTCGCCGATCATCAAGGTACCGGGGATTCATTATGAATGCAAAATAGTTTATAAGTCCGCCATGAATCCTGTTCATCTGGATAAAAATTATGATAAGGCCATCTATCCGCAAAAAGATTACCACACTCTTTACTTTGGCGAGATACTAGCCTGTTACGAAACAGAATAGTGAGAATGACAATAATGTAATAAGCGGATTGATTCCGCGAAGGAGGTTACAATGGAATTAGCTGCTGCAATAAGGGGAAGAAGAAGTATTCGTAAATTCAAGGCGCAGGATGTACCCAAAAGTATAATTACAGAGATTCTGGAGGAGGCGCGCTGGTCGCCATCATGGGGGAATACGCAGCCCTGAGATTTATCTGTATTAACTGGTAAAACACTGGCAAAATTTAAAGAAATGAATCTGCGGCAAACGCTGGCTGGTGCGGCTATCGCGTCCGATGTGCCCATGCTGGAGAAATGGCCTGATGCCATGAAAACAAGGTATGGAGATCTGGGCAAAGTTGTTTTATCAGCGCAGGGCATAAAAAGAGAAGATAAGGAAGGACGTGATAAGTACTTTATGAATATGGTTTCCGCCTTTGACGCCCCATGTCTGATTCTTGCCTGCATTTCCCGGGATAATCTCGTCGAATACCAGATGTTGGATATCGGCCTCATCGCCCAAACGATTTGCCTGGCTGCTCACGACAAAGGTCTAGGCACCTGTTTGTTGGCCTCAACCGCTCGTTTCCCCGCCGAAATCAGAAAAATAGCGGCTATTCCTGATGATAAAAAAATTGTTGTGGGCATCGCTCTGGGCTATCCTGATCTATCAGTTCCTCTTAATAATTTCGAACGTAATAGAGTGAAACTGGATGAATTCGTCCATTGGATGGAATAAACAGCCGGGTGATTAAGGATAGCGCTCTGTTAAATAATCGTGGATGGTGCAAGTTAATTATTTTGATTTTCTGGATTGCCCGGGCAATGACAAAGGTGGGCTGGATTCCGGCCTACGTAACCTAAAGGTCATCTACGACCGGAAGACGAATTAGGGAGGATTATGATGAGCAGGTTCATCGACCTTTCAGTGGCAATTGAAAGCGGGCTGCCGAGCGACCCGCCAATGATGATACCAAAGATCATGTATATAGACCATGCGCTTGGGGCGGAGAGCATGAAGGCATTTTATCCGGGACTAACCGCAGGCGACCTGCCGGGCGGGCTCGGCTGGGCGGTCGAGTTCTTGGAGGTTTCAACGCATGCAGGCACGCATATGGACGCGCCGTGGCACTTTCATCCCACACAGGATCAAGGGAAGCCGGCGCTGACCATCGATAAGTTCCCGCTGGAGTGGGGTGTGGGCAGCGGTGTGAAACTCGACTTTTCCGATTTTCCCGACGGATACAACATCACGGTCGAGGACATAAAAGCAAAACTCGATAAAATCGGTCATACACTCAGTCCAGGGGATGTATTTATCGCGCAAAGCGGCGCGGCGCCTTACTGGGGCACGTCCGAATACCTTGTGAAAGGTTGCGGGTTCAGTCGGGATGCAACGCTCTGGATTCTTGGCCGCGGTGTGCATGTGGTCGGGACGGACGGCTGGAGCTGGGACAGGCCGCTTCCTTTCCAGGCTAAAGAATTTGCGAAGACAAAGGATGCCTCAATTATATGGGAAGGACATTTTGCAGGTATTGAAAAGGGTTATTTCCAGATTGAAAAGCTCACAAATTTAGACCTGCTGCCGTCGACGGGTTTCAAATTCTACTGCTTCCCGGTTAAAATAAAGGGGGCGAGTGCAGGGTGGATAAGGGCAGTAGCAGAGCTTGCGTAATTGGTGACGATCATACCCCCTACTGTGGGCGGCGCTTTGTCCTGACGGCCCTGCGGGCTGCAGCGGCAGCCCTGAGGCGCGGGACGATGAGATACACATAAAGTCCCGATATGAGAAAAATAAAGAGCGTAATCGCCAGGGGTGTGCCTGTCATCAGGCCGGATGTGCCAGTTATAATCGAAGCAAGTATGGCAAGCACGCCGAAGATCACTATTGTCGCGACAGGTACGACCCATCCACCCCAAATGCGGAACGAACGCTCGGCAGCAGGTTTGCGGCGCCGTAACTGGATTACGCATACACCGGCAACGGCGTATATTATGGACTCCAGGACAGCTCCTACGAGGATCAATATCTGGAATTTTCCCGTAATAAAGACAATGACGGCGATAACGGCCGAAAAGATGGTCAGCGCAACAACAGACACGTACGGAACAGCATGGGAAATACTGATACGCGAAAATATCTGTGGTATGGTGTCTTCACGCGCTGCAGCATACAGGAAACGGGATGCGGTTGCAAAGCCGCCGTTGAAAGTCATCACGGCAGTAAGCAAAGTAGCCAGGAGCATAATCCATATGCCGACCTGTCCAAGCGCGGCATTGCCAAGCAATAATTGCGGGACAGGTGAATTGGTCACGCCTGCATCATGAACGTTCAAAGCGTTGCTGCTGGCAACGGTAAATAACGAATATGACACAAAGAGTAAAACAAGTGAAATGAACATGCCGCGCGGTATCAGCTTTATATTGCTGATCTCTTCCGAGAGGGGCGTCACCCACTCGAAAGCGGAGAATACGAATACTCCTACTGCTATGGCATTAAACAGGTTGCCGGGATCGCTGAAGGCCGCAAAGGGGGAATGCAGTTGAAAATTATTGCGGCTGAGGGCAATGAGAGAAATTACAATTGCAATAGAAAGCAGGCTATATGTGGTGATATCCTGTAACAACCCTGCTATTTTGATGCCCCTCAGGTTGGCGCCCATCGCCAGTCCAAGCAGGGCCAGAATCCAGACCAGAGACGCCCAATCCGGCAGGTTCAATGTGTAGGTGATGGCCTTGCCGATGATATAGCTGTCGGCGGCGATTATGGCGACAATGGTGAGAATGTAACTGAAGGTCATTATAAGTGAAAATTTATCGCTTATGGCCTCTTTCATATAAAGTCGTATGGCTGCAGCGGTCGGATACAGCGCATTGAGTTCTGAAAAACACAATGCGGCCAAAAACGCGAGCAGGCCGGAGATGAGGATTGCCAGCCATCCCGAGTCGCCTTTAAGATAATAAGAAAGCTGAATACAGCCAAGCAGGCTGACTGCGGCATATGAGAGTCCCGTACTGGTTGATACAACGGTACGAAATTTTAAAACACGGCGTAACCCTGTTGGTGTATTCACGGAACCTCCTTGGTTATCCTTTTTTTAATTCGGTCATTTTCTTCTCCTATGCGTCCGGCCATATGATCATGGTGATGGCGTCAAGCCTAACGACGTCCTCCTGGCTTGCCTTGACGCGTATTTCCCCCTGAAGATATTTCTGAGAAGGATTCAGGTCTCCCCAAAACATGTCACAGAAATTATCGCTAGTCGTCGTAACGATGATATCGGGCGTTCCGTTCGTGCCCGATTCAAAGGAAATAATTTCGCCTTTCACCACATTCATGGTGAACCTGTCTCCCGTGTCTTCCGCCACGAAATGAAGGAGCTTCGACCAGTCTCTCTGCATTTTGCGCAATCTTTTGTTTTCATTGCACTGGTTTTGGTAGTCGGCCAGCGCTTCAAGAATGTCCTGACTTGTAGCCATGTCTTTCCTCCTGAAATATATTAATCGTTTTTGCCGAGGCCCGCTTCTTTTGAAAGCTCCTTCATGGAGTCATCGAGCGCGTTCAGCACAAAATAGACTTCTTCGGGCGTGATCACCAGCGGCGGCATGAGCCGGCATATGCTGGGATCATTCCCCGTATAGATGGCGATGACGCCCCGTTCCGCCATTTTTTTTGTCAGCCGAGGACCGATGGATTCGTTGGTATATTGAAGCCCCATCATGAGGCCCTTCTGGCGCACTTCGAGGAGAAGCGACGGATATTCCTTCAGGAGCGAGTCGAACCCGGCCCGGAATTTCCTGCCCATCTTTTCGGTGTGATCAAGAAGGTTGTGCTTTTGTATATAGTCGATGACCGCCATGCCCACGATGCACCCGAGATCGGAACCTCCGAAGGTGGAGAGGTGTATGAAAGGGTGGGGAATGAAAAAATCCTGGATCTCTTCCTTGAATATGGTTGCCGCAATGGGGTAGATGCCGCCGCCTAAAGATTTGGCGACGGTCATAATGTCCGGGACGACGCCCCAGTGCTCGGAAGCGAACATCCTTCCCGTCCGCCCAAAACCGGTCTGTATCTC
>PLMV01000075.1:0-9902 GCA_003141615.1 Syntrophaceae bacterium | reverse complement strand
CTTGAACCCCGGAATCAGCGGCTCGAATGGTTCCTTGTAGGCGTCGCGCCCGATGGCGGAAAGAGCGAAACCGGTATGGCCATGGTAGGCCTTCTGTGTGTAGATGATTTCCTTTTTCATGGTGTAGCCGCGCGCGATCTTGATGGCTGCGTCATTAGCTTCGCCACCGCCAACGCCGAAGATGGTGCATTTAAGGTCACCCGGTGTGATCTCGGCAAGTTTTTTTGCGAGGTCGGCTTTCGGCTTTGAACAGAGGAGAAAAACGCCGATATCGTAAGTGTCGAGGGCCTTTTTCAGGGCGTCAATAATATCCGGGTTGCGCCTGCCCACGTTCATGATGCCGGAGCCGGTCTGGCAGTCGATATATTTTTTTCCCGTTATATCCCAGACGCTGGCCCCTTCGCGTTTGTCTTCGATGATGTCAAGCCCTGCGGCCTTCATCGTTCGCACCTTCATCGGGCCGATGAATTTTGAGAAATCGGACAGGGCTTCAGCTTTAATTTTTGCAGGATCGCTTCCCATTACATCACCTCCATGGTATTATATATTTATGAAACCAATGAATTTTTTCCTTTACCGGATAAGAACGTCAGGGTTCCTTCGGCAAGGATGTTTAAAATGATCGGGCAAGCAATTAATAATTTATGTAATTTGTCTAATATAATTCGCCGGAAAGGTCAAGGTTTCTGAAAAAAATCAGATTAATAGGTTATTCGCCGGATTTCTCTTTCGGATAAGATGTTACTAATCCCACTCAGCTTCGCTTCGGGGATAGTTCGACTTACGCTTCAAACTTCACTTCGTTCGTTTTCAGCTTGTCTCACTAAAAACGTTAATTGCAGTTATTTTATCATCAAATTAACGAATAATTGACAAAAAAACGTTAATATGGTATGGTGGCGACCATGGCAACAAATAACACAACAAAAGATGTTATCAAGGTTCTCAAGACTAAGTACGATCAGTTGAGTAAGGGCAAAGCGTCGTTGCTCAAGCTGATTGATGAATCCGAACTTTCGGAAAGTGTTTTCAATTCTAATGCCATCGAGAATTCCACTCTAACACTCAAAGAGACCGAACGTATTTTGATGGAGATGGAAATCTCTCGCAATGTGTCAGTGCGGGAAGTGTTCGAAGCAAAGAATCTCGCGCGGGTGTTGGAATACATCAGAAGTAAATCTGTTGAGCCGGAGCTTTCCATAGAAGTGATTATTCTTCTGCATAAAATGCTCATGGGTAATATCAATGACGCTATCGCGGGGCGCTTCCGCAAAAAGGGTGAGTATGTGCGCGTGGGCACGCATATCGCGCCGGCGCCGGAGCATGTGGAAAGAATGATCGAATCAATTATTTCAGATTATTCCGCTGATCATTCCGCTTATTTCACCGATAAGATCGCCAGATTTCATCTGGATTTTGAAACGATCCATCCATTTTGCGACGGAAACGGCAGAATAGGTCGTGTTATCATTAATTATCAGCTAATGCGTTTTGGATTTCCAAACATAATTATTCGCGATAAGGAGAAACAAACTTATTATGAGGCCTTCGGCGAATATAAGGATTTAAAAAAGACTAAGAGAATGGAGAAGATTATCACTCTGGCGTTGACGGAATCCCTGTATAAAAGAATTGCCTATTTGCAAGGCGATAAAATAAGCACGCTTGCGGATTATGCTAAAGTACATAAGAAATCTGTAAACGCATTGTTGAACGCTGCCCGCAGACAAACGATTCCCGCTTTCCGTGAAAAAGGCGTTTGGAAAATTGGAAAATATTCTATTTAATGATTTTAATTTTCTGGATTCCCCCGGAATAATCTGAAGAACCTGAGGGGCACGCGGGGTCACAAGAGGTGGCGCGAGGTCACTAAGGGGCGGGAAGTAGTATATCCCACGGCGCTGCCAAATATGTTGGCGGGATTGTAAGATGTGTTCAGAGTCCCACGGCACGTTGTGCCTGGGATAATTTCCAATAGCCTTTGGCTATTGGATAATTCGGCTAAAAAACTTCAATGCGCTTTACTTTTGAAGTTTAAGCCTCATTACAACTAGCAAACATTACTGCACTGCGTTTGTAATGTTTGAGTTTCATTAATTCGACTTGCAAATATCACTACACTGCGCTTGTGATATTTGAGTCTCATTAAAGCTTGGGTCTCATTAAGGTGAACAATGGCCTACGATAAGGGATTGGCACAGAGAGTTCGAGAAATACTGGAAGAAGAACCGGAATTCGATGAGAAGAAAATGTTCAGCGGACTTTACTTTTCGGCAACATGGTCTGCGGCATTATCAAGGAAGACTTGATTGTACGGGTCGGTGTGGACAAATATGCGGAGATGCTGAAGATGCCGCACACAAGAGAATTTGACCTCACCGGCCGGCCGATGAAGGGCTGGGTGATGGTTTTATCCGCGGCGCTGGACTCTGATGAAGCGCTAAACGATTGGATGCAACGGGCCGTATCTTTTGTGCGAACTCTGCCGCCGAAATAGCATCAAAATAGCGGCAATTTTTAAAGATATTATGGTAAATATTATTAACGGGAAATAAAGACCGTGCCCGGGAAAATGATATTATATATCTGAGGAACAGACATGTCTGACTTTAAACGAAATAATCTTGATAAATCACTATCTCCTTATCTTCTCCAGCATATATCCAATCCTGTTTGGTGGCAGGAATGGAGTGCGGAAATAATTCAAAACGCGGTTGACGGAAAAAAACCGCTTTTTGTTTCCGTCGGCTATGCAACCTGCCATTGGTGTCACGTAATGGCTGCTGAGGCTTTTTCGGATATTGATACCGCTAACTTTCTGAACAGCCATTTTATCTGCATTAAAGTGGATCGGGAACAAAGGCCGGACATAGATCAATTTATGATGCAATATCTCACCGCGCTAAGCGGAAATGGCGGTTGGCCTCTCAATGTATTTCTAACTGCCGATCTTCGTCCTATTTATGCACTTACTTATGGTCCGCAGCAATCATTTTTAAGCATAGCCAAAAAAGTTCATGAGCATTATGAAAAGCACGCTGATGATATTGCGCCATTTATTGCCAAAGAAGTGCAACCGCCGCTTGCCGGGGAAGCGTCTTTAGTAAAAAATCTATTATCCTATTATGATTCTGAGTATGGCGGTTTTGGCCTGGGACAAAAATTTCCTCCGCACTCCACGCTGTTATATCTTTTGTATTTCCTTTGCGTGGAAAATAATCCTGATGTTCAAACCATTTGCCGCAAAACTCTTGATGCCATGCGTTTGCGGGGGCTCAACGATCATCTGCAAGGCGGTGTTTTTCGCTATTGTGTGGACCGCCAATGGACAATTCCGCATTTCGAAAAAATGCTCTATGACCAGGCCATGGCGCTGTGGTGTTATTCTTTAGCTTATAAGATTATTGGAGAAAACGAGTATAAAAAAATGGCGGAAAGTATTGTCCGCTGTCTCGATGATTGTTTTGCGGATAATGGATTATTCATTTCGGCGCATGATGCGGATACGGAACATGTGGAGGGGGCGACTTACGTCTGGAGCTATACTGAACTTAAAGATTTCCTTGGGCCGGATGAATTTAAACGTTTTTGTGCATCGTACTATATTGATGAGCAGGGCAATTTTGAAGGCCTTATCCACCTGATTAGAAAAAATGATGTTTCTCTTTATGATATTGAGGATAAGCTCCTGTTTCTGCGTAATAAACGGGCACAGCCGGCGCGGGACAATAAAATTATTTGCGGAATAAATGCATTGGTCACCATTGCCATGATTCAGGCAGGCCGAAATCTGGAGAGGCCTGAACTGGAAGAAAAAGCCGCACAGATCATCCGGCGATTGATTGATCTATTTTGGGATGGCAAAGCTCTGAGGCATTCATATTATAATGGAACAACACAAAATCAAAGTTTTTTATTCGATGCCGCGGCGCTGCTTACCGCAATCAGTATGATCTATGAAAATGATGCATCATGGAATACGCTCATGACGACAATGGCCGCCTATGTTGAATCGTTCAGAGACGGCGAAAAATGGGTGGAGTCAAGAGCGGCTGATTTTCAGCAGGTTTTTGCGTCATGGTTCGATCATCCTGTTCCTTCGAGTGTCAGTCTTGCCGAAATGGGCTTGACGCGCGTTGCTTTGCTTACCGGGAAGGAAACACAGTTTAAATCCTATCGTGCGCCTTATCAGGCCGATTTTTTCAATATCGCGGCGATGATGAATAACGGGCTTTTCCATGTGATCAGCTCAAAGAGCGCTGTTGCGTGGTCGCAATTATCACCAAATACTTTGCAAACGCTCGGTGAAACCCAAACCGATTGTTACAGAGGAACATGCAGGCTGCGGCAGGCAAAATAGAATAGTTTTTATGCCCTCCTTTAACTTGTGACCTTTAGGTTATAAAGGGGGAGGTAGAGTTGCAGACTGGATTCCGGCCTGCGTAACCTGATAACCTGAATGTCACACGAGGTCATCTGCGACCGGAATGACAGAGGGTATAATGTGCTCAAGACGTTTTTCGATAATCTTGATTAATTGAGAAAGGACTCTGATATGAATTCAAAACTGACGATAGCGAAAAAAGCCCCTGACTTTAGATTTAAAACACCTTGGGATGATGAGGTAAAATTTTATGATGCTGTCGGCAATAATCCGGCTGTTTTGATTTTTCTGCGCTATTATGGATGTCCGGTCTGCCAGATGGAAATGGCAAAAATAAAACAAGAAAGCGAACTGGTCAGTAAAAAAGGAGGGCGCGTATTTGTAGTTCTGCAAAGTGCGCCGGAAACGCTTGCTTCTTTAACCAACAAAGAAGATTGGCCGTTCACTATCATTAGTGACCCTCAAGGGAAAGTGTTTCAACTCTATGGCGTGGAAGCCGGTGGAATTATCAAGTATCTGCATCCCGCCGGTTTGATTGCGGCCATCAAGGCCATAAGCCGAGGTTTTCGTCACGGCAAGTTTGAAGGGAAGGAGACACAACTTCCTGCCGCGTTTACCATGACGGCGGATAAGATCATCAAGTACGGTCATTATGGAGAACACATCGGCGACATGCCCTCGCTGGCAAAAATGATAATCAGCATATGAGAGATGATACAGTAATCGGGGAAGGGTGTATTAAATATTCTGGATTCCCGATCAGGTCGGGAATGACAAATGCGGTAATGCGGAGCATGTCATATACGAAGTGAATGATGGAGGGGCGATGAGTAGCATCTAATCCCACGTCCCTGCCAACTACGTTGGTGGGATTGTTCCTCCTGCGCTTCGAGCTTCACACCATTCGCTCTCAGCGGGAGTCACAATCGCTACGCTCCTGGGATAGTTCCACTTACGCTTCGAGCTTCACTTCGTTCGCTCTCAGCGAGTGTCACTAAGTTTCATTGTGAACGCTCGGCCAGATATTCCCAACGGTGGTAAAATTTTTCCAGGGCTTCTTTATTTAATGCGATTTCTTCTGTTAATTTATTGAGTAAAATGAAGTCGCTGAAGTTTTCAGGGTCGCCCAACTGTGCTTCCAGTAATTTAATTTTATCGTCTAAAATTTCAATTTGTTTTTCTACGTCTTGCAGTTCCAATTTTTCTTTATAGCTCAGTTTTGTTTTTTCTTTTTTAGGTCTTTTGTCTTTATCTGTTTTGCGGGCATCGCCAGCATTTTCTTTTTTGTTTGTTTTTAAACTTTCTTCCCATTGTTCGTAGTCGGCAAAAAGTTCCGCTTGGGCATCAATTGTGAAACCAATAAATAAACCGCACACTCTGGATATCATGTATCGATCATGCGAGACTATAACCAGCAAACCGCCAAATTCCAGAAGATTTTTTTCCAGTGTTTCGATTGTTCTTATATCCAGATCATTTGTCGGTTCGTCCAACAATAAGATATCCGCGGATTCAAGCATAAGTTTAGCAATTAATATTTTTGCCTGTTCTCCGCCGGATAGCGATGCAATAGTTGAGTCCATCTGCTCCGGTGAAAAACCGAACCGTTTTATCCACGACACCATATGAACTGGTCTGTCTTTAAATATTACGGTGTCATTGCCATCTGCTAAAAATTGCTTGATGGTTTTTTGTTGATGCAGGGATTCTCTTGATTGGTCAAAATAAACTATTTTTAAATTGTCGGCATGTTCCACGCTTCCCGAATCAGGTTCTATTTTTTTGCTGAGCAATTTTAGCAGAGTGCTTTTCCCCGCGCCATTTCCTCCGAGTAATCCAATACGTAATCTTGTTGTAAAGTTGGCGGTAAAGTTTTTTAAAATATCTTTATCGCCAAATGATTTGCTTATGTTTTTGATTTTAACAAGCAGTTTGGTTTTTCTGTTGGAAGAACTGAATTCTATTTCGGTTTTGGATGTTCGCTTTTTCTCTCTTAAATCTGCTAATTCTTTTATTAAGTTGTTGGCTTCATCTATTCTGTATTTCGATTTTGTAGTTCGGGCTTTAGGCCCTTTTCTTAACCATTCTATTTCCGCCCTGACTTTGTTGGACATCACGGCTTCCTGCTTGTTTTGTTGTTCAATGTACTGCAGGTGTTTTTCTAAAAAATCATGATATTTCCCGTCGGATTGAAAAATATTGCCTTCGTATCGTTTGTTTATTTCAACAATTCTGTTTGCTGATCTTTCCAGTAAAAATCTGTCGTGACTAACCATTACCCACGTAAACTTAGCGGAACCTAAAAAATTTTCCAGCCAGACCAGTGCTTGAAAGTCTAAATGATTTGTAGGTTCGTCTAAAATTAAAAGTTCCGGTTCATTAACTATCCCGCAGGCAATATCCAGGCGCTTTGACCAGCCGCCGGAAAGTGTATTAACTTTTACGGTATAATCATCAAAACCAACGATACTTAAAGCTGTTGCTGTTTTGACGTCGGCATTTTTAAAATCGGAGGTAGCCTTACTGGCAACAATATCCCACACGGAGGCGCAAGCCGGGTATGTACTAACTTGAGGTATATAGGTTGTTTTTAAGTATTTTCTGATAGCGATATTGCCTGTATCCGCGCTCTCCAGGTTCGCCATTATTTTAGTTAACGTTGTTTTCCCCGTTCCGTTATCACCGATTATTCCTATCTTGTCACCCTCGTTAACGGTCAGGCAAAGATCTGTAAAAAGAGCTTTGGTTCCAAATGATTTGCTGATTTTATCTAGATTCAATAATACGGCCATGCGGGGGACTATATATAAAAACCTTTTTTACCTCCAGATAAATTAGAGAATATTTCATAAACGGACAGACGATATTGCAATAATTATAGCAAAACAGCTAAGAGCCATCAGACCAATACGCAGATGAGTGTGCCGGCCTTGTTTTTTTTCCTTGATAATTCTTCGGCATATTGCTATTTTCATAACAACTTACTTTCCAAAGGAAACAGGTTGACGCCAGCAACGCAAACCATTTCATCGGAGCTTTTTCAGGCCTGCGAAACAATTTTTGGGCCTGAGGTAAATGTATCCATTGAGTTTCTGGAATATCTTCAGCCCATCGGCATTAAAACGGCTTACCGGAAAAGAGCGCTTGAGACACACCCCGACCGGGCAAAAGCGCTGGGTTCTTTCGCTAGGGATTTAAATACGGAATTCATAGATGTCCAGCAGGCCTATGAAAAACTTCTTTTGTTTGTTGAAACAAACAACGGAAGCACTTTAAGCACTTTGTCCTTCAACGATTTCAAAACGCAACAAGCGCCCTCATATAAATCTCCGGAAAAATCATCATACACCTCGTCATATCAAAACACGCGGCAGCACAAAAGCAGACAAAAAAAAAGCCACTGCGACCAAAGATACACCAATAAAAGAAGCAAAAGCCATCCCGATCATTTCTACACCGGCAGTGTCCCGAAGGGAAGCCTTATGATCGGCCAGTTTTTATACTACTCCGGTCTTATTTCATGGCGAACGCTTATCGAAGCTATTTGCTGGCAGCGGCGGCAACGGCCCCAAATCGGGCAGATAGCCATAGCCTGGGGGCTGATTTCCTCCCGGGATGTCATACGGATACTCACCGATCGGACACTTAATGAAAAATTCGGCGAATGCGCACTTCGCATCGGCTATATTTCAAATTTCGAGCAGACTGCCCTTGTTGGGAAACAGCGACAACTCCAGCGCCCCCTGGGTGAATATTTTATTGAAAGCGGTATCCTCTCCTCCACGGACATAATGAGCATGGCCAACAAACAGCGACTTCAAAACCTATCAGCATACGGATCTGTTTGAATATTATGAATTCCCGCGACGAGAGTACAAGGAGCAAGGGTTATGCCCCTGCGGGTCACGCAAGGTCATGTGCTATCGGAATGGGTACTAAATAGCAACACTTTACCTATATTTATACCCGCAATGACAAATGAGGATTACGACACAGTATCTTTGTCGCAGTGACAAAGGGAATAAGGATTTTATGAGAGAGGTTTATGCCAAACACAGACAGTGAAAAGAAGATGACGGATGATCTCAAAAGTTGCGTAGAATTTCATGGGCATATCTGTCCCGGCCTGATATATGGTTACCGGGTGGCCAAAGAGGCGATGAAATTGATGAACCTCAGTCGTGCTGTTGATGAGGAAGTGGTCGCCATTTGTGAAAATGATTCCTGCGCCGTCGACGCTCTTCAGGTAATTCTGGGCACTGTGGCGGGTAAAGGAAATCTGATCATCAAAGATTTTGGGAAAAATGCTTATACGGTGCTGAGCCGCTCCAAGCGTAAGGCCTATAGATTTTCCCGCAAGACGCACTACGATTACACAGGTAAAGCCAAGAAAGAGTTTGACAGGTTGGATGCGGCTGTCGCCGCCGGGACCGCGTCGGAAGATGATCGGCGGAATCTAAAGCGTCTGAAGGTGGATGATCTGCTGGCGCGTCCTTTCGCGGAAATCTTTACAACCACGGAAGTGCCCTTCGATGAGCCCCTCTACGCGCCGCTTGCGCCGTCTGAACCTTGTGCCATTTGCGGCGAGATGACTATGGCGACAAAAATGATGAAGTTAAGCGATGGACGACAAGTCTGCATTCCCTGTTCGGAAAAAAGCCGGAAATGACGCAGACGGTAAATATAACTAAAGTGTTATAATGTATATATTCGATAAAGATATTGAGTTTAAAGAAAAAGATAAGTTTGATTTTGAAGGAGTTGTCGCCCCCAATTGGTCTATCAACGGCAATCCCAATGGCGGCTATTTGACGGCTTTTCTGGCTGCGGCCATGCAGAAAAAGAGTGATAAGAAATGGCCGGTCATTGTCACTGCAAACTTTCTTACCAAATGTGAGACGGAAAAAAAATCCAGAGTAACGGTGGAAACGATTGCCGTGGGAAAACAGTTGAATCGGTATCAGGCAAGCCTGATTCAGGACGGCACTGAAAGGACGCGAGCGTGGGCGACGTTTATGGATGAAAAAAAAGGTGATAAGAACGCGAACCGTTATGAAAAGGAAGCGCCGGATATGCCCGTGCGGGAAGAGTGTTCGTCCTTTCCGGTACTGCCTACATACACGCTGTTTAATCACATGGATGTGTTAATGGCGCCGTCCTGTTCCGGATGGCTTAAAAGCGAAGGGGCTTTATCGCCGCGCTCCGAACAAAAAGGATGGATAAAATTCAAGGATGACCGACCTTGCGATGCTATTTCTCTTCTTTTAATGGCGGATTCTTTTCCGCCGCCGGTGCTGGCCAGCCACGGAATGGTGGCGTGGGTTCCCACCGTCGAATACTCGGTAAGCGTCAGAGCTTTGCCGGATACTGCGTGGATCAAAGCGGTTTTCCGCTCCCATTATCTGACGCGCGATATTGTGGAAGAAGACGGCGAACTCTGGGATGAAAACGGGAAACTGCTGGCGATATCGCGACAGATAGCCCAGTTCAGAAAATACTAATTCCATTACGTTTTCAA
>PLMV01000108.1 GCA_003141615.1 Syntrophaceae bacterium | reverse complement strand
CAACCATATCGGCTCCGGCACGCACATGCGAAAGAGCGGTCTCCGCCAGCACTTCCAGTGTCGCGTCGTTTTGCACGCAATCTTTTTCCAGAATACCACAGTGACCATGGCTGGTGTACTCACACAAGCAGACATCCGTAATCACCAGAATGTCGGGCACTTCACTTTTAATTCGCTTCACGGCCTGCTGGACAATGCCGTCTTTGGCAAACGCTCCTGTCGCCATCTCATCTTTTTTCGCCGGAATGCCGAAGAGCAAGACCGCTGGAATTCCCAGTTCGCTTGCCTTTTGCGCTTCTTTGGCAATGTTATCAACGGATAGTTGAAATTGACCGGGCATGGACGAAATCGGTTTTTTGAAATTTTTTCCGGGCACCGCGAAAAGCGGATAGACCAGATCATCAACACTTAATTTTGTCTCGCGTATCAAACGCCGGAAGTTCTCATTTTTTCTCAACCTGCGGGCACGATATTCCGGAAATTGCATTTTTCAATCCTCCCTTTTACTTATTTCTTTATCTGTCAAATAACAGGCGGGATCAGGCCCCCAAAGATCACCTGACGATTCCGCCCGGGCGCGGAAGTTACCGCCGCAGACATCCATCCAGCAGCATGTAGCGCAGCGGCCGTGAACGTGTTTCTTCTTATCTTTTAATTTCATCAGCAGTTCGTTTTTTTCATCCGTCCAGATTTTGCTGAAGGCCTTCTGCCGGATATTGCCTAAAGACTGATTGCGCCAGAACTGGTCGGCATAGACCTCGCCATCCCAGCTTACACAACCGATACCATTACCGGAGCTGTTTCCTTCATTCATCTGTAATAATTCCAGCACTTCTCTGGCGCGTTCGGGATTTTCTTCTTTCATTTTCAAATACAGATACGGGCCATCGGCATGATTATCCACGGTGATAATTTCCGGCTTTTTCCCGGCGTCAAACATTTGTTTTGTCCGCCGCATAATTAAATCCAGCAGCTTGCGGGTTTCTTCATGACTCAAATCTTCTTCACGCAGTTTGGAGCCGCGCCCGGTATAGACCAAATGATAGAAGCACAATCTTTCAATATTTTCCTGATCCAGTAAATCGAACATGGCCCCGACATCGATGAGATTTTGTTTATTGACCGTAAAACGAATGCCGACCTTGATTCCTGCATCGCGGCAATTTCTGATTCCTTCGATTGCCGCAGCAAAAGCGCCCTTCTTCCCCCGAAATTTGTCATGCGTTTTTTCCAGTCCGTCAAGACTGACTCCAACATAAGACAGGCCAATTTTTTGCAGCTTCGCGGCCAGTTCTTTTGTAATCAGTGTGCCGTTGGTGGAAATGACTGCCCGCATTCCCTTATCTACGGCATATTGCGCCAATTCTAATAAATCAGGGCACAAAAACGGCTCGCCGCCGGAAAAAAGAATCACCGGAGAGCCGAACGAAGCCAGATCGTCAATGAGCTTTTTGCCTTCTTCGGTGGTCAACTCATCGGGATAATCAATGTCGGTGGAATTGGAATAGCAGTGAATGCATTTTAAATTACAGCGGCGCGTCATGTTCCAGACGACCACCGGTTTTTTGTCCGCCGAAAATTGCAGCAGGTGTGAAGGCAATTGTCCGGATTCCCGGTTGTAACGCAGGACATCGGATGGCTCCACCGCTCCGCAATATAATTTGGAAATACCGATCATTTATTTTTCCCTCGTTTTCCTTACCGCCGGTTTTCTTCCAAAGTAGTCAATCAGAGACTGAACCAGCCCTTCCATGGTATATTCTTCCTGATTGATAGCCACGGAAAACCCCGCTTTCTTTGCCGTAGCCTCCGTAACAGGTCCGATGCAGGCAACCTTAACGCTTTTGGGCAATGAAAAATTCCGTCCCATAATTTTTACAAAATTATTCACAGTGGAAGAACTGGTAAAAGTGATCACGTCCACTTGATTTTCTTTGAACAGCGTTTCCAACTCGTTTTTTTTCTTCCCCGAATTTACCGTTTCATAAGCAGTGACAACATCGACCCTGGCGCCTGATTTTTTCAACCCGGCAGGGAGAACGTCGCGTGCTTTGGCCGCCCGCGCAATAAGTATTTTCTTCCCTCGCAAATTTATGCCGGAGAAGGATTTGAGGATTCCTTCGGAAATAAATTTCTCAGGAACAAGATCAACCCTGATTCCTTTGCTCTCCACCTGCTGTGCCGTTGCCGGGCCGATACAGCATATTTTAACGCCCTTAAGATCGCGGATGTCTTTATTTTTCGCGAACAGCCGTTCAAAGAAGAATGCGACGCCGTTGGCGCTGGTGAATATCAGCCAGTCGTAAGTTTCCATATTTTTTATCGCGGCATCAAGATCGCGCCAATCCGGCGGCGGAACAATTTTAATTGTGGGAAAATGAACAGGATTAGCTCCTTCATTAATAAGCAGTTGCGCCAGATCATCGGCTTGTTTTTCCGGACGCGTAATTACTATGCCCCTGCCAAAAAGCGGTTTTTGTTCAAACCAGTTCAGCGTGTCACGCAGCTCAACCACTTTGCCGACAACAAGAATTGCCGGAGGCGCAAACTTGCACTCCTTTGCCAGCACGGAAATATTGGCCAGAGTTCCGGTAAGAATTTCCTGCCGTGGAGTTGTGCCCCAGCGAATCAGCGCTGCCGGAGTTTCCGGCGGTTTGCCATTCTTAGTCAATTCCTCGACGATTTTTCCGATATTCTTTACGCCCATGAGAAAAACCAGCGTTCCGATACGGGCAAGCGCCTGCCAGTCAATATCGCTTTTTTCTTTGGTCGGATCTTCATGGCCGGTGACAAAAGCCACGGTGGAAGTCAAACCTCGATGAGTAAGCGGGATACCGGCATAAGCTGGAACGGCAATCGCGGAGGTGACCCCGGGGACAATTTCAAAAGGAACGCCGCTTGCGGCGAGTTTTTCCGCTTCTTCCCCGCCGCGGCCGAAAATAAAAGGATCGCCTCCCTTAAGACGCGCGACGGTGTTTCCGGCCTTTGCTTCTTTTACCAGAAGATCGTTGATTTTCCACTGTGATAAGGTATGAGCGCTGCCCTGTTTCCCCGCGTAAATTAAACGTGCTTCACTCCGGGCGTATTTTAATAAATCCTTGCTGACCAGATAATCGTAAATGACGACGTCGGCCGCGCGCAGACAGTCAATGCCCTTGAGCGTAATCAGTCCCGCGTCGCCCGGCCCAGCTCCGATTATATAAACTTTTCCTTTTTTATTTTTTCTCATAACTATCCATTTTGTCATTGCCCGGCGTGACCGGGCAATCCAGTCTTTATCTTGTCATGTCGAATCGCCCCGATTATTTCCTAACTATTCATCTTTATAACACTTGCCGATAGTAGATCGTTTCTTGTAACTTATTATTACTATCTGGTAATTCATTACCCACAATAGTCCGGCGCTTAACACGATCAGCATCGGACTCAATTATCACATTGCAGCTCTCTGAAGCATCACCTCCAAAAAATTTCATGAACACATTTTTCTTTTCTATTTCAATTTCCACTACGTACAAATCCGCCAAGTCACAAAATACAGAACGAGGAACAATAATCGGTTTGCCATTCACGGTGATATCGATACTATCAACAATACTGCATGGATATCGACTGTATGTGCAACTCGATCTGATTATGTCTGGTATTTTTTCGGTCGGTTTACCAATTTGCACTTCATGAGTTTTAACTACCACTTGTACATCGAGCTTCTTTGAGGCAAATTTAATAATTGTTTCACCGTCAGGTGCTATTGGAGTTCTCTGAGGTCCTGCTTCAGCAGACAATCCAAATATCATTATAATCCAAAAACAGAGAAGCATGCTAAATGCCTGTTTCATGGTTTACTTACCCCCTCAATGTTGTCTTTGCGCTTTCAGCACATCAAATCCAAAAGTTTTTTGCCGCCTTTTTCCTGAATTATATCCGCAAGACGTTTGCCCAGTTCTTCCGCTTCAAAAACAGACCCCTGCACCTTATCTCTGATTATACTTGAGCCCTGTGGATCTGCCACAAGCCCTTCTAATGAAAGTTTATCTACTTCCAATTTGCCCAAAGCCGCGATGGGCAGACGGCAGCCGCCGCCTAGATGGCGCAGGAAAGACCTCTCCGCTGTTACTTCCGTATAAGTCGGCGCGTGATTAATTTTTCCCAGAATTTTCTTGAGCTCACTATCGCCGGCTCTTACTTCTAAGCCCAAAGCGCCCTGTCCCACTGCCGGAAGCATAATTTCCACCGGCAGAAATTGAGTGATTCTGTCAGCAAATCCCATGCGCTTCATGCCCGCCGCCGCCACAATAACACCGGCGAGCTTTTCTGTTTCTATTTTTTTTAATCTCGTATCCAGATTACCCCGCAGAGGAATAATCGCAATATCAGGCAGTACGGCTAAAAGCTGAGAAGCACGGCGCAACGATCCTGTGCCGATTCTCGCTCCTCTGGGCATTTGCTCGATCTTTCTGTTATCTTTGGAGGCCAGAATATCTCTTACATCTTCGCGCTGGAGAATCGCGGCAAATTCCAAACCGGCGGGAACTTCCGTGGGCACATCTTTCATGCTATGCACAGCTAAATCAATCGCGCCGGAAAGCAGAGCGTCTTCGATCTCTTTAACAAAGACACCCTTACCGCCCATTTTTAGCAAAGATATATCTTCCATAATATCGCCGCTGGTTTTGATAATACAAATTTCGACGCTCGCTTCCGGCATTATTTTTTTTATTTTGTCGGCGACAAAATTTGTCTGGGTCAACGCCAGTTTACTTCCACGTGTGCCTATTTTAAAATTCATACAAATCCAATTTTAACTAAAATTATAATGTAGCTTAAATTGACAGCAATGCCTCTATTCATCCAACCGGAAAAGCCGCCGCACCGTTGCCACAATGTCTTTGGAACTAAATTCGGAAATCTCTTCTTTCAACGCTGTAACCGGAGTATGCAGTATCTTGTTTACAACAGAATTAACCAGATTATCCACCTTTTCCCGCTCTTCTTTATCCAGCTTCTGCATCCAGCCCGTGGCCTTATCCATCTCCGCCCGCACAATTTCTTCGGCCTTATTCCGCAGAGATACTATTGTCGGCACTGATTCCTGTTCTTTCTGCCAGCTGACATACCTAGCTATTTCCTCTTCCACAATCATTTCGGCTTTAATCGCTTCCTTTTTGCGGACATTCATATTTTCATCAACAATGTCTTGAAGGTTGTCAATATTATAGAGATAAACATTTTCCAGAGAGCTCGCCGCAGGATCAATGTCGCGTGGAACGGCTATGTCAATCAGGAACAACAGACGGTTTTTACGCTGATGATGAATTCTCCTGATTAAATCGGCAGTAACAATATAGGCGGGCGCGCCGGTGGAACTGATTACGATATCCGCCTCAATCAGTTTTTCTTCCAAAGCATCGAGCGATACCGCTTCTCCATGAAATTTTTCCGCCAGAAGCGAAGCCTGAGAAAGCGATCTATTGGCAACGATTATTTCCTCAGCCCCGTTGCTGATCAGATGCATTCCCGTCAATTCGGCCATCTCTCCGGCGCCGATCAATAAAATTTTCTTGCCGGTAAGCGAACCGAATATTTTCTTGGCCAGCTCCACCGCGGCGAAACTTACTGAAACAGGATTGACCGCGATAGCCGTTTCCTGCCGGACGCGTTTGGCCGCGCGAAAAGAACAGTGCATTAAGCGGTTCAGAACGACGCCGGTCGCGTTTTGCGCCAATGCCTGACGATAAGCGTCCTTCACCTGCCCGAGAATCTGCGTCTCGCCCATGACGAGCGAATCAAGGCTTGACGCTACACGGAAAATATGACGCACTGCTTCCTCATCGTAATATTTGTAAAAACATTTTGCCGCTTCTTCCAGTGTCAGACTGCCGCTTTGCGCTAAGAAATCATGGAGGTTCCTGACAGTTTCAGTTTTCTCACGCTCATCGATGCCGGCAATAATTTCAATCCGGTTACAGGTGGAAAGATACAACACTTCCCCTACTCCGCCCAACGAACGGAGGCTGGAGAGCAGGTCATTTTCCTCCTGACAACCGGCGAATATTTTTTCCCGGACAGCGAGCGGCGCTGTTTTATGATTTAAACCTATTAATACAATCATATTTTAAATAAAGTTATGCAACGTTGAAAAACAAAATCGCACACTACCATAAGATAACAAAAGAAGAAGAAAAGCGGCGCAAGAAAATACGGCCATCCGATAACCTCTCCAGCTAATGGCAAGACGCTGATGCAGAAGGAATCCATAAATAATCCAACCGGCAAAAGTCCAAATAATTTTTGGATCTGTCAGCCAGCTTGTCTTCCAGTTAAATCCCGCAAAAACCGCTCCGGCAAAAATCCCCAAGGTTAAAACCGGAAAACCCCACAGCAGGCAGATATGATTAATCCTGTCCAGATCGTTCAGCGACGGCAATAATCTGCTCATCCGGCTTAATTTTTTGTGTTTCAGCAGTCTGTTTTGAATTATGAACATGGCTCCGGCGCAGGAAGCAAGGACAAATAATGCCTCCCCGACAATTGTTAAAAACAAATGCACAGTAATCAACCAGCTTTGCAAATTCTCCGGCAGGAGAGATTTGCCTGCGTCCTGTCCGGCAGCAGCAATCATGAACAGCAAAATAAAAGGAGAAATAAAAGCGCCCAGCGATCTTGTTTTAGTTTTAAATTGCAAGGCAAGATAGGCTCCACTTACCGACCAGGCACATAAGGAGAAGAAATTCCGCGAACCAAGATTGATCAGCCCGGTGGAATTTATGACTGCAATTAATAAATTAACCGTCAGGAAACCGAAGGCACCGGCGAAAACCCAGGTGGAAATCTTGGCCAGTTTTATTTTTTTAATAAGGAGCGAAAGCAAATAGCCGACCGTACTCAAAGCGCAGAGAGCGAAAGCAATCTTAAATGAAATCAGTTCCAAGTTAATCAAACTCAATTTCGACCTCCTCGCCGGTAATTTTTTGCACAGTATTTTTCACTTTTTCTCTGTCTTTTTCCCTGATGAAATCCAAAATTCCCGCCGCCAATAAAGATTCAAACCAATCTTTGCCAATCCCTTCGTTTTTTAGCATTTTGACGCGCAAACTTCCCAGAATGTTGAGAAATATTTCATACTCTCTGCCGTATTTTGCTTCCAACTCTTCACGCAAATGACGGGCCAGCGCAGGGCTTTTGCCGCCAGTGCCTATCGTAATCGCCAGATCTCCTCTTTGCACAAGCGAGGGCAAAATAAAATCGCACTTCTGCGGATCGTCAACAATATTTACGGGAATACGTTTACTGCGGGCATCAAGAGATATCGCCGCGTTGGTTTTTTCATCGTCAGTCGCCCCGATTACCAAAGCGGCTCCATTAATTAAATCGCCTGTGTATTCGGCAGCAATGTGACTAATCACATCTTTTTCTTTCAGCGCGGCAAGCGCAGGCGTCAGTTTAGGGCTAATGACAAACACTTTAGCGCCGCAATCCAGAAGTCTTTCAGCTTTTCTCGCGGCAACTTCACCGCCGCCGACAATGACACAAATCTTCCCCCGAATGTCCAGAAAAATCGGATAATATTTCAAGATTTACCTTCCTGCCGCAATATATTCACTTTGTCTAAAAACGATTAGGAAAGCTATCATGAAGGGTGATAAATTTCAAGGCAGGTTATTGACATGCTAAACCATAAGCATGCCCCCTGCCAGCTTATTCCAATTCTAACCCCAAGCACTATCTTTGATTTAGAAATGGTATTAGGCGGTAAATAATAATTTTTTGCTTGACACCCTCTCAAAAAAGCGTACAAGGAATAGCCAACTGGTCAGACCACTTACCAGTTGGCTATTTTATTTGTGAAATTCCAATTTAATGAGACTCGCTGAAAACGAACGAAGTGAAGTTTGAAGCGTTAGTCGAATTATCCCACGTGCGAAGCTAAGTGGGACTATTGTAATGAGACTCAAACTTCGAAAGCGAAGCGAATAGAAGTTTGTTAGCCGAATTATCCCGTATAAGCAGGGATATAATACTCCGCAGCTTGCTGCGGAAACTTTTCCCAAAGCTTGCTTTGGGATTCATACCCGTGATTTATGGAGGCATATATGAATCGTTTCTCAGCGCCGAAACGACCGGCTGCTCATGCTGAGCAGTCACTGATTACGGTGATTTTGGACGGAACCTATTCACCCGGCTCGGTGTTGCCGGGTGAGCGGGAATTGTCTCAGCAATTAGGCATCACCCGTCCCACATTGCGTGAGACACTCCAGCGAATGGAACGTGACGGCTGGATCATTATCCGCCACGGAAAATATACGGTGGTCAACGACTACTGGCATGATGGTGGTTTGGGTGTCCTAAACGGTCTGTTCAGATACGGAAAGAAGTTGCCGGACAACTTTGTGACGCATCTGCTGGAGGTACGCATGAACGTGGCGCCTTATTACATAAGGAGCGCTGTCGAACGCGCGCCCGAGGTGATCAAGGATTATCTCTCCAGAGCAAAGGATATCGAAGATACCGCGGAAGCGTTAGCATCTTTTGATTGGATGCTCCACAAAACTCTGGCTATGAATTCCAGCAATCCGATTTACTCTTTGATCCTTAACGGGTTTGCGGAATTTTACCAGAATATGGCGCAGATCTATTTTTCTACCGCGGAGGCCAGAGACAGATCGCTTTGCTTTTATAAAGACCTGATCAATACTGTAAAACGTCGCAATCCTGACGCCGCTGAGAAAATATCGCGAATAATGATGAAGGATAGTATTGCTATCTGGCAGAAGACAGAGCGGCAGTTTAAATCTCTTTTCGAAGCCAAAAGCGCACAAGGAGGTCGATGATGCGACGCTGGAACGGATGGGGGATACAACAATTGATTATCCGACGCCCGATGGGGCGACCGAGTTTCTTGAACAATGGGTGGGAAAAACCAGCCCGCCGAATCATGAAGGATGTACTTCATTAAGCGGAAGAAGCCGTAAAAGACTATCTTAAAGGTAATAAGCGACAAAAGGAGTAACAAGAATGCAGCGGTTTATAGAGAATTATATCAACGAGCATTTTGATGTCATCGTCATCGGCGGGGGCATTACCGGGGCATCTGTCGCTTATGAAGCAGCTACAAGGGGATTGAAGGTAGCCCTGCTGGAGAAGAAGGACTTCTCGTGGGCCACATCGGCCGCCACCTCCAAAATGATCCACGGGGGCTTGCGATATTTGGTCAACGGCGAGATTTTACTGGTGCGCGAGTCGCTACGCGAGCGCCGGGTGCTGGAGAATATCGCTCCCAATTTCGTCTACCCTGCGCCTACGATGATGGTCCATTACAAAACGCCGCTTAAGAACAATAAATGGGTCGTCAAGATTGGTATGTTGATGTATGACGCCTTATCCTATGACAAAAATTTTACCTGGGATGCCAGCAAGAGAATTCCCTTGCACAGAACCATTTCCAAACAAGAGGTTTTGCAGAGTGAGCCGCATGTCCGCGCTAAAGAACTCACCGGAGCCTCGGTTTTCTATGACTGCAACAGCATCTTCCCCGAACGGCTGACGCTGGCCTTCATCAAGTCCGCCGTAGCCTATGGCGCCAAGGTAGCCAACTATTCCCAGGTACAGGGGTTCATCATGGACGGACACAACCATATAACTGGCGTCAAAGTCAAAGACCTCTTGAATAACACTGTGTACACGGTTTCCAGCACAATAACAATCAATTGTGGCGGACCGTGGGCAGATATCGTGCTCGGATTGGCTAAATCGAACGGGAGCAGTGTAGCAACGCTTCGCCGGTCAGAGGGTATTCATATCATCACAAAAAAACGTCTGCTTTCCGGTAAATATACTATCGGTTCCATAACCCCGAACGGACGTCACTTCTTCCTTATTCCCTGGCGCAACCAAACTCTGATCGGCACTACGGACAAGCCATACACTGGCAATCCGGATGAATATCGCGTAACCAAGACCAGTGTCCTGGAACTGATCGACGATGTCAACAGTTCCTTCGGCGAAGGGAAGCTCAACTATGCGGATGTACAACATACCTACGGCGGTCTGCGCCCCCTAGTGGAAAAGGAAACAGGTGAGACTTATACATCTTCGCGCAAGTATGAGATCTACGACAATAAGGACGACGGGCTCGACGGCCTGATCACAGTTGAGGGCGGCAAATATACCACCAGTCGCAATTTGGCTGAGAACTGCCTCAAGATCGTGGCCACAAAAATGGGACGTTCTCTGGGTAAGAGCATCACCGATAAACATTATCTGGCCGGGTGTGGAATTAAGGATTTAAAGGCCTTCTTTTATGCAGTCCAGCAGGACAATAAAGATTTCAGCGAATCGACCCTTAAGTATCTCAGCCGCAACTACGGCACCGAATACGCCGATATCCTCAATCTGGCCCGTGAGGATAAGACTCTGGCCGAGACGCTCAATGCCGACGGTGAGATCCTTGCCGAGGTCACATATGCCGTACGTCATGAAATGGCCCGCACCTTATCCGACATCATCATGCGTCGTAGTGGTATTGGCACGTTGGGTAATCCCGGTGAGGATGTATTGCTCAAGGTGGCGGCTATCGCGGCCAAAGAATTGAACTGGACAGTGGAAAAGGTGGAACAGGAAACCAAGGCCACTGTCGATCTTCTCAAGATACCAGAGGCTTAGCTCCGCTCTAAATATTTTAGAAAAATAAAGAAGAAAAGGAGCACAATATGTCAGAGTCAAAACAATTCAGACCTGACTGGCGGAAAATGTTTAAAAAATAAGAGGTACTAGCTATAGTGGTATCCTCATCTTTAATCGGAGCATTCCACGCGGTTGCGTCCCCCTTTTTTTGCTTTGTACAATAATTCATCTGCACGGGAAATCGTTTTTTCAATATCTTCCTGCATTCGATACTCTGTCAGACCAATAGAAACCGTAACTCTGGAATCAGGACCTAAGCATGAGAAGAAGCTATTTTCAATGCAATTGCAAATACGTTCTGCAAATACTTTCGCTGCCTGAATATTTGTTTGTGTAAGTACTATTAAAAATTCCTCGCCGCCATAGCGTCCACAAAAGTCCGTTTTACGTAAAATGCTGCGGATAATGGCAGCGAATGTCCTCAACACCTGATCACCGATCTGATGTCCATACGTGTCGTTGATATTTTTAAATTTATCAATATCCATCATGACCAAAGAAAAAACAGACCCGGTACGTACGGAACGATTATTCTCGGAGTCAATGAGGTCCATTAGATGGTGACGATTATAGAACCCTGTCAGATCATCGTGGATTGCCATTTCCCGGATAACCGTTAAGGACGATTGTAGCTTTTTCCGGCTGACGCTTAACTCCCGGCGAATAGAGCTGATATTCCCGCCGATGAAGGAAACGGAGATCAGAACGATGGCCAGCCCGAGCCATTGGAAACATTCTATTTTAAGATTGATGTCTTGCGGACGAAAAATGTTCAGCAGAACGATATCGGCTCCGTAGGTCAGCAGGGCAAAAGCGCTGACAAATAAAAACTGGCGGGTATAGAGGCGAAAGATACCAAACAGAAGTATAAGAATGTACATTGAGAAAAAAAGACCCCGCACTTCATTGGCATAATATATTCCATACATCACAACGAGGCAGGCGACACACATCTGGATAGAAGTGAGACTGGGATCCGACATCCATAGATTGAGACCGGTGCGAAAGACGATATATAGAATAATAATGATCACCAGAAGGAGAATACAGAACCCGTAAAGCGTCTGCAATTTCATTATGCCTGCCCGATAGGCTAAATAAGATAGGGAAAGATTGAAGGTATAGATGGCTAATGATATAAAAAAACGGCGGAGACGAAGAGCCTGTTTAGGGTCATCCTTGGGGATGATGGAAAAATGGGAGGCCGTTTTAGATCCCATTTTTTTAATCGCTTTAGTATTCAAAGACAGGCCTTCATGAACCATAGAATTTTTGATAAAAATTCATTCTAATAACGTGTATGTATAATATATAAATTATTATGTGTCAATTAAGGGTATGAACCCCAAGGCAAGCTTTGGAAACATTCCGCAGCAATCTGCGGGGTATTATATCCCTGCTTATACGGGATAATTCGGCTAACAAACTTCTATTCGCTTCGCTTTCGAAGTTTGAGTCTCATTACCCTCCGTTTCGCGGGATATCTCTATGTGCTTTGCACACGGGATAATTCAACTTACAAATATTACTGCACTGCGTTGGTAATATTTGAGTTTCATTAATTCGACCGGCAAGCTTCAGTCGCAGATGACCTTCAGGTTATGCACTTTGTTTCTGAAACTTGGGTCTCATTACAACTTACCAATNNAACTTACCAATTCCGACGCGTGACCTTCAGGTTATACGCTACGCTTTCGGAATTGGAGTTTCACGAATAACAACCCCGCGACAAGCTTTGAAAAGCGGTTTGAAAACTTTTCGCGGGCCATTATACCCAGCCTCTTCTTTAATTCAATTTCTCCAGTTCGCGGACAAGTGTTTCCAAAGACGGACGCTGGTTGATATTATGAACATCAATGTAACGGATAATGCCTTTTTTATCGATTACAAAAAGGGCTCTTTCCGACACGCCATCGGAACGCAATACACCGAATTTTTCCGCCACGACCCCGTGCGGCCAAAAATCGGAAAGAACATCAAACCACAATTTCTCCATTTGGTTCGTCCAGGAATAAAGCGTAGGAATATTATCGACGGTAATTCCCAGCAAAACAGCATCATGGCTTTCAAATATATCTTGACTTTATTCGGCATTACATTTAAGTACAACCAATTTCGTAAATTTATACTCATTGGGTAAATAGAACACGGAAGAAAAGTTGAATTTAGACATTTTGAAGTACAAAGATAACCTGTTATATTCTTTAAAGTCTTGCCGGTTTATTAGCTCTGTCATGGTGCTAATTCGACTTGGAAAATTCAGGAAAGGAGGATTGGACTATGCCAGAAGGTAAAGTAAAGTGGTTCAACGAAAGCAAAGGATTTGGTTTCATCGAACAAGATGATGGTGGCGATGTTTTTGTTCATTTCAGTGCTATTCAAGCTGAAGGATTCAAAACGTTGGCTGAAGGACAAAGGGTAACTTTTGATGTTCAGAAGGGCAAAAAAGGGTTAGAAGCTGAAAACGTCAAACCCCAATAAGCTTATACTGATATAAGCGTTACTAAAAACGCACTTCTGTATAGAAATTATACGGGAGTGCGTTTTTTTGTTTCCTTACCCTCTCTATTAAAAAATATTATTCATCCCCTTATCATTTTTACCACCAGGCATGTGTGATTTTCATGTTATGCGCCGGGCAAACCGTATTCACCAAGGCAAACTCCGAAGAAAATTCCGCGTTGATTACATTTCTTTCCTTTGAATATATCTTGACAAAAACAAAAGATTTGAGTTAGTGATTTTAAGTTTTTGTTCACAGGTATTCTTAATTATTCCGAACAATAACATTAGGAGGGGTAATTGTGTATTTCTCCAAGGAAATACAGGAAGCTTCATTAAAACTCACCAAAAAATGGGCCAATGAAGTAAAAAAATCACTGAAAAATAATCCCGATCAAAAAGAACGCTTTTCCACTGTTTCCGATCTGGAGATTAAAAGACTCTATACACCGGAAGATATAAAGGGTATAAATTTTGCGGAAGACATCGGTGTGCCGGGAGAATTTCCTTATCTGCGCGGCAACCAGGTAACAGGATATCGGGGTGGTCATTGGACATTTCGTATGTTTGCCGGCATGGGCAGCGCGCAAGACACCAACGAACGCTGGCGCATGCTGCTACGCAAAGGACAAACGGGACTCAGCACCGCTTTCGATTTTCCGACTCTCATGGGTTACGACAGCGACTCTCCAAAATCTTTGGGTGAAGTCGGCAAGTGCGGAGTGGCAATTGATACACTGGAAGATTTTCTGGCGCTGATGAAAGATATTCCCATGGATCAGGTTACAACTTCCATGACGATTAATCCTCCGGCCACTGTCCTGTGGGCGATGTATTGTGCGGCTGCCGAAATCAATGGTGTGCCACTGACCAAAATAGGCGGTACCATTCAAAATGACATGCTCAAGGAATTCATCGCGCAAAAGACTTTTATGTGTCCGCCCGGGCCATCGGTTAAACTCATCAGCGATACGGTAGAATTCGGAACAAAATATGTTCCCCGTTGGAACACCATCAGCATCAGCGGTTATCATATTCGCGAAGCGGGTTCTACAGCCATACAGGAATTAGCTTTCACGATTCGCGACGGTATTGAATACGTTGAAGACGTTGTCCGCCACAAGGGTCTCGACGTTGATGCATTTGCGCCGCGTCTTTCTTTCTTTTTCAATTCCCATATCGATTTCTTTGAAGAAATTTGCAAGATGCGGGCAGCGCGGCGCATGTGGGCAAAAATTATGCGCGACCGCTTCGGGGCCAAAAATCCGCGTTCGTGGTGGTTGCGTTTCCACACCCAGACAGCAGGCTGTTCCCTTACTGCACAGCAGCCATATAATAACGTCGTGCGCACAACAATGGAAGCACTCGCTGCTGTTTTAGGCGGCACCCAGTCTCTTCATACCAATTCTCTGGATGAAGTCCTCTGTTTGCCTTCCGAACATGCTGTAGAAATCGCCCTACGTACGCAACAAATTCTGGCTGAAGAGACGGGGGTAGCTAATACCATCGACCCCTTGGCCGGTTCCTACTTCATCGAATCTCTTACCAATGAAATGGAAGAGAAAGCCTGGGACTACATCCATAAGATTGACGAAATGGGCGGCATGGTTGCGGCGATTGAAAAGGGCTTCCCGCAAATGGAAATTGCGGAGGCTGCTTACAGATTTCAAAGACAACTGGATGCCAACGAAAAAATCATGGTCGGGGTGAACAAATATGTAACCGACGCCACAAATCCGATTCCGCTTGTTGATATTGATGAAAAGGTGGGCGAAGAGCAAATTAAAAGGCTCAAGGATGTGCGCCGTAAACGCGATAGCCGCGCCGCCAAAAAGTCGCTGGATAATATTAAAAATGCCTGCAAAAAAGGCGAGAACGTGATGCCGCACTGCATCGAAGCAGTAAAAAATCTGGCGACCCTGCAGGAAATATGCGACGTCTACCGGGAAGTTTATGGAGAATATCGCGACCCGGGATTATACTAGTGAGTCCCAAGTTTCAGAAGCGAAGCGCATAACCTAAAGGTCATCTGCGACTGAAATTTGTTGGACGAACTATCCCCTGAGCGAAGCGAATGGGGATAGTTGGATAAAATTGAAAGCCATCGGGATAAGATTCCAAAACCGATATTTTATTTTTAGGAGATTTATATGCCGGAAAGAAAAATTCGTGTGATGNNCGCGATGCCGGATTTGAAGTTGTTTATACAGGCTGTCATCAAACGCCGGAACAAATCGCGGCGGCAGCTATTCAGGAAGATGTTGATTTAGTCGGTTTGAGCTGTCTTTCCGGCGCTCACCGCAAACTTTTTCCGCGGGTTGTGGAACTTTTGCGCGAAAAAGACGCTCAGGATATTACCGTCATCGGCGGTGGAATCATTCCCGAACAGGATTTCCCCCTGCTTTACGATTCCGGCATCAAAGCGATTTTCACTCCCGGCGCTTCCCTCGATTCCATTGTGGAATGGATTAGAACAAATGTAAAACCGCATTAATACCACTTCTAAATCAAAGATGATATTGAGGCGGCTAGGCGTATTATACACACGTGATCTCGTGTGACCTTCAGGTTATCAGGTTATACGTTGAGGAAGCC
>PLMV01000097.1 GCA_003141615.1 Syntrophaceae bacterium | reverse complement strand
AATTATACCCAAAAAGATTAAAAATAAGGCTTCATCAATCCCGCATCGCTACGCTCTCGGGACTACTCGACTAACCAATTCCGATGCGTTTCACTTTCGGAATTGGAGTCGAACTAATGGTGCCCGTGCTTAGCTTTGGACTTTACTTCTTTATATTCCGCGCGCAGGGCAATATGATCCATATCTTCCATATCCTCCGCTCTTTTAACCCAGTCTTCGAATTGAATATCCACGCCGAAAATGCCGATCATTTCATCCTGATCGTTGACGATGGGCGCGGAAACAGTGAAGCATAAAATACCGGTCATCTTGGAGATGAAAAAGTCAGAGACATAAACTTTACCCTCTTGCCGAGGTTTGATAAACCATTCCCTATCGGATTGGTCGGTGCCCACTCCATAGTTTTCATATTTAGCGCGATCGGCGATATTCGTGATGTTTCTGGTGGTTTTTCGACCGTTCATATCAACAATATAAGCGAATTGAATGGATGGATGTTCATCGACAAAACTCTGCATCAGCGATTCTTGTTGTTCGGTATTCATGTTCTTCATTAAAGGATGTTCGATAATTTGATTGACCTCGGCAACGGCTGCTTTTTCCGCTATATATTTTATCTTTTCCAGTTCCGACATAAAGTATTCCGGCAAATACAGGCGTACTCTTTTCTCCATCTCTTCAGGGGAAATCGAAGTGATCCGGCCGGAGTCATATTGTTCTGTAACCCACTTATGGATTTTAGAAACTCCCGGATTCCTTTTATCCACGATCTTGTTGCCTTCAAGACTGAAGCGTTGATTAATCCAGAAGGCGATGCCGGCGTTGCCGGATTTGTCGGTGATCGTTGTAGTAATCGGTCGCTTTAAAATTTTGTTGGTATCAAATATGTTATAAATCTCTTCGCATTTAATGAGACCATCGGCATGAACACCGGCGCTGGTGACATTGAACCCCAAACCGACAAAAGGATAATTATGCGGTATCTTTACTCCGATTTCCTTTTCAAAATATTCGGCAATATCGGTAATAACAGTGGTATCAACGCCGTTATTGTTTCCTTTAAGGGCGATATATTCAATAATTAAACCTTCAATAGGCGGATTTCCTGTTCTTTCACCAAGGCCTAAGAGAGTTGAGTTGGCCGCGCTGCAGCCGCAGAGCCAGGCAGTTGTAGCATTAATCATGGCCTTATGAAAATCGTTATGGCCGTGCCATTCCAGGAGATGACCGGGAACGCCGGCGTCATCAATAAAAGCGCGGACAAGCTTGTCCACGCTGCGCGGCAGTGCCGCGCCGGGATAAGTTACCCCATAGCCCATTGTGTCGCAAAGCCTGATTTTAATATCGATGCCGCTTTCTTCTCTGAGTTTCATTAATTCCTGAGCGAAGGGAACACAGAAACCATAAATATCGGCTCGGGTAACATCTTCAAAATGGCAACGGGGAATTATGCCTAATGCCAGAATAGATTTGACTATGCCCAGATAATCATTCATAGCCTGGCTTCTTTTTTTGCCCAGTTTGAGGAAAATATGATAATCGGAAACCGAGGTAAGAATTCCGGTTTCCTTTAATCCGAATTCCTTAACCAAGCGAACATCTTCTTTAGCCGCTCTGATCCAGCCGGTAATTTCCGGATAACGCAGGCCCAGTTCTAAACAGTTTTCCACCGCCTCCCGGTCTTTTTTACTGTAAATGAAGAATTCCGATTGACGGATTACTCCATTGGGTCCGCCCAGTTTATTCAGAAGTTGGAATATTTTAACAATTTGTTCTGCTGTATAAGGAGGACGGGACTGTTGTCCGTCCCGAAAAGTTGTGTCCGTGATAAAAATTTCTTCAGCCGGGCTGATGGAAACGATCTTATTGTCATTGTCGAAAACAATCCTGCTTACTTCACTGTAAGGGAATATTTCTTTATATAAATTTGGTTCATCCAGTTCTTTTAAGTTGAATTTTTTGTGTCGTTTCGGCATCAACTTTTTTTCTTTATTTGATTTTGCCATTTTTTCTCCAGTTACTTACGATTAAACAATTTTCAGCGATAATTCCATCAATTGTTCGATACTGACTTTAGAAGGAGCATCGGACATCAAACAAGCTGCTTTCTGTGTTTTAGGGAAGGCGATTACGTCGCGTATCGATTCCGCCTTGGTCATAATCATGGTGAGTCTGTCCAGACCGAAGGCCAGTCCTCCGTGAGGCGGGGCCCCGTATTCGAGGGCATCCAGCAGATATCCGAATTTTAACCTTGCCTCTTCGTCACTCAATTTCAGCGCGCTGAAGACCTGAGCCTGCACTTCTTTATGATGGATACGAATACTGCCGCCGCCGATTTCCGAACCGTTGAGTACCAGATCGTAGGCTCTGGCACGAACTTTTCCCGGATCGGTGGTCATCAGAGGCAGGTCTTCCAGAAATGGTGACGTAAATGGATGATGTGTGGAGACAAAGCGTTTTTCCGTTTCTGAATATTCCATCAGTGGAAATTCCGTAATCCAAGTGAAGGCAAATGCGTCGGGATCAATCAGATTCAGTTTTTTGCCGAGATTCAGACGTAAATTGCCCAGAGAGTCGGAAACAACCCTGGGTGTGTCTGCGACAAAGAAAATAATATCGCCTTCTTTAGCGCTAATTGCCCTGGCGATGCCTGCCACTTCCTCAGGTTTAAGGAATTTAAAAATTGGCGATGTCCAATCGGCAGCGTTGACTTTGGCCCAGGCCAAACCTTTGGCGCCGTAAATGGCCACGAAATCTTTCAATCCGTCAAGGTCTTTGCGGGAGAGCGCGGAGGCCTGTTCGGCTTTAATCGCTTTGATCACGCCACCGGAAGCCGCGACTTCCGTGAAGAGTTTGAATCCTGAATTTTTGACAATATCGGTAAGATCGACGATCTCCATGCCGAATCGCACGTCGGGATTGTCTTTACCATAGCGGCTGATCGCGTCGGCGTAGCTCAGTCTGGGAAGGGGCAGGGCAAGCTCCTTGTCCAGACAGGCCTTAAAGATGGCTTTCATCAGACCTTCCATCATATTCATAATATCTTCTTCAGTAATGAAAGACATTTCCACATCGATCTGAGTAAATTCCGGCTGACGGTCGGCGCGCAAATCCTCGTCGCGGAAACATTTGACGATTTGATAATAACGGTCGAAACCGGAAACCATCAAAAGCTGTTTGAATATCTGCGGCGATTGCGGCAGAGCGTAAAACATGCCTTTGGAAATACGGCTGGGAACAAGATAATCACGCGCTCCTTCCGGTGTGCTTTTACCCAGAAACGGCGTTTCCACTTCAATAAAACCGTTTTCCTCAAAATAGCGACGGGTCGCGGTGGCCAGACGACTGCGTAAAAAAAGGTTTTTCTGAATCGCCGGACGGCGTAAATCCAAATAGCGGTATTTGAGGCGGACATTTTCCGAAATTTCTTCGTCGTCGAAAGAGAAGGGAGGCGTTTTGGATTCATTCATAATTTCCAACTCGGAGATGATCACCTCAATCTCGCCGGTTTTCAGCGCCGGATTATCCATACCCTGCGGCCTTTTGCGCACTTTTCCTTTGACGGCCAGGACGAATTCGCTGCGAATTTTATGCGCTTCACCATGGACTGTTTCTCCGGCATCAGGGTTGAAAACTATCTGCACAATTCCTTCGCGGTCGCGTAAATCCACAAAAATGACGCCGCCGTGATCGCGCCGGCGATGCGCCCAGCCCATCAGGACCACTTCCTGTCCGGCAAGAGAAATATCCACACTTCCGCAGTAATGCGTTCTCTTATCTTTTGTTAAAAAATCAGCCAAAACTTATTACCTCTCTTTAATAATTTTTATTATTGATTTCAGCAGATCATCCAATGGCATTGTCTGCTGTTCTTTTGTTTTCATATTTCTTAATAGAACCTGTTTTTCATCAATTTCCTTATCGCCGAAAATAAGAGCAAAGGAACTGTTTAGTTTGTCCGCCCGCTTTAGCTGGCTCTTCAGGCTTTTATCCGCGTAATCCATTTCCGCGGATATTCCGGCACGCCGCAATTCGTTGGTCAGGCCGAAAGCCAACTTCTGTGCCTTCACGCCCAGCGCCGCGACAAATAAGTAGTTTTTGAAATTATTTTCTCTTTCTTCAGGAAGGCAGGTTATAAGCCTTTCAAAACCAACGGCAAATCCGATTCCGGCAACTTCCGGTCCTCCGAGAGAACTAACCAGACCATTATATCTGCCGCCGCCGGCAACGGCATTTTGCGCGCCCAGGGCGGTTGATTTAACTTCAAAAGCTGTTTTTGTGTAGTAATCCAGCCCGCGAACCATTCGGGGATTGATTGCAAAAGATATACGTAAATCCTTGAGAAATGATTGCACCTGTGAAAAATGAGTTTCACAGTCGGAACATAAGAAATCAAGAATCCTGGGCGCGTTGGCAATAATAGATGCACAGCTTTCTACCTTGCAGTCAAAAACCCGCAGCGGATTGGTATTTATGCGTCTTTGGCAGTCAGGGCAGAGATTTTTTTCGCTTCCTTTTAAAAAATTAATAACGGCTTTGGAAAATACAGGACGGCAGGAGGCGCAACCAAGAGAATTGATTTCCAATTGCAAATCTTTTAAGCCGACACTGGTTAAAAAATGCATCAGCATGAAAATTATTTCAGCATCGGATTGCGGTTTGTCTTCGCCGAAAAGTTCGACATCAATTTGATTAAACTGACGGAAACGTCCTTTTTGCGGCCTTTCGCGGCGGAACATCGGACCAATCGTAAAAAGCTTGGTTATCTGTTCGGCGGCGGACATGTTGTGTTCGATATAGGCGCGGATGACGGAGGCGGTGGCTTCCGGCCGCAAAGTTAAAAATTCATTGTCCCGGTCGGCAAATGTGTACATTTCCTTTTCGACAATATCCGTTGTTTCCCCGATACTCCGTTTGAAAAGTTCTGTTTTTTCCATGATAGGAGTACGGATTTCCTGAAAACCAAAAGAGTTAAAAACCTGGCGGGCAATAGATTCAACTTCCCAGAAGCGGCGGGCATTTTCCGGTAAAATATCTTTAAATCCTCGAATTGCTGTAATTTTTTCCATAATTCATAACCATAATTTAAAATGAATTTTTTTAACATATTCAGCTGTTCTTGGCAATGGGAAAAATTTGAGATTGTGGGGCTGTTGAAAAAAGCCCATCTGCTGTGTTGCGCTGCAAACCGTACCGCTCAACGTATATTCATATACGCCTCGCGGTTCGGTTTTTTGCGCGCCTTGCATCTGGACATTTTTGAACAGCCCCATTGTTCGCAAAGCAGGTCACAAGTAAAAGGAGGACATGAAAACACTCCTTGGACATTGGATATTCAGTGGAGATGTTTTCTAACTAAAAGTGTAGTTTTTCTCTCGAAATAATTTCAGGCAGGCATCCACGACATTTGCATCATAAAGGATGCCTTTGTTCTTGGAAATCTCATCCAGAGCGGAACTAATTCCCAGGGCGGGACGATAGGGACGGTTAGAAGATATGGCTTCCACGACATCGGCTACAGCCAGAATCCGCGCCTCCAGTAGAATAGCCTCTCCCTGAAGATGTTTTGGATAGCCGGATCCATTCATCCGTTCATGATGCTGAAGGACGACATCGGCCACCGGCCAGGGAAAATCGATGTCCTTCAGGATATTATACCCTGCCTGGGAGTGAACTTTAATTAAGTTGAATTCCAGTTCGGTAAGCTTGGTCGGCTTACTGAGAAGCTCCGACGGAACGGATACTTTGCCGAGGTCATGAATGATGGATGCGGTGCTGACGAAATCCTGCAGATCTGCCGTTAAACCCATTTCTTTGGCAATCATCCGGGCCAGATCAGATACTCGCTCCTGATGACCAGCCGTATAGGGATCTTTCGTTTCTACCAGTAGGGCGATCGACTGTACCGTGGCTTGCAAGATTTTCTTTATCCGGTTATAACCTTCGATGCGCTCTTCCTCCAGCAACTTACGCTCGGTGATGTCCTTCAAAAAATTCAAGGTAGCTGGTTTTTTGTTCCATTCAATAACAGCGGCATTAAGTTCAACCCACTTTATTTTTCCATCCTGACTAAGAATTCTGAAAGAATAAACAGAAGGAACATCCTCACCATTCAATCTCTTTATGCTGTAATCGGCGACTATCCGGCGATCATCGGGATGGATGAAGCTTGTAAAAACGCCGGATGTTAATGTTTCCTTGGAATAACCTATCTGTTCTGTAGCGGCACGATTGGCAAAGACCACCTTCATGTCCTGAGTGATGATGATGGCTTCATGCGCATTTTCCACGACACTACGATACCGTTCCTCGTTTTCCTGCAGATTCTTTTCGGCCTGCTTACGTTCGGTAATATCAGCATAGAGCGCCTGAAACTGGATCTCGCCGTTCCACAGCACTTGCTTGCGGAATACTTCAAGGTCGCGGATTTTGCCATCCTTACGGATGATGCTTAGTTCATAATTTGACGGAACGTCCTCACCGCGCCGCCTTTTTTCTTGTCTTATCTCATATTCGGCATAGCACTCCGGGGTGTATCTCTTTTTGTGGGAAGTATTTTTTAGCTCTTCAATGCTATTGTAGCCATATATATCCAAAATCCCCTGGTTGGCGTAGAGTGTTTTGCCATCGGTGCTTACAATGCGAATGCCCAGCGGGGAATCATCAAGGGAATGGCGGAAGTTTTCCTCGCTCTTCTNNTGCGCGCCGGATTTCATTGCAGTCACAGCCGTGTTCTCCCCGATAGCGCCCGACACAATAATGAACGGAATGTCGATGTTTTTGTCCTGTACAAGTTTCAGGGCCGCGGGCGCGCTGAAATGCGGCATTTTATAGTCGCAGAGAATAACATCCCACTGTTCCCGGTCAAGGGCGGCCTCCATGGCTTCGGCGGTTTCCACCCTTTCCCACTTCGGGTCATAGCCTCCTTTGTGCAACTGACGTATCATCAGCTTGGCGTCATCTTCCGAATCATCAACGATTAGAACGCGAAGCAAAATATTCATAATTTAATCTCCTTCAAGTTATAACAATTGCGGGTCTTCGTTTATAAGAAGCCAGTAGAGTCCGATTCTTAATATTTATTATTCATGAAGACTGAAATAAAAAGTTGCGCCTTTGCCTGTCTGTCCCTCTGTCCAGACCTTGCCTCCGTGGCGGTGGATAATACGCCGCACTAAAGCCAGCCCGATTCCCGTTCCTGGAAATTCCTCTTCATTGTGCAAGCGCTGGAACGGGGCGAACAGCTTGTCCGCATACGCCATATCGAAACCAGNNCTTCCCCGTGAATTTCCAGGCGTTGCCCAGCAGATTTTCAAGGGTGATACGCATTAATCTCGAATCTGCAGTGTCTTCCAGACCGTCGGCAATTTTTATCTCGACATGCCTTTGGGGCTGAGACTTTTGTAATTCATCTATTACGGACCGGGCAATCCGGGTCAGGTTAATCTTTTCAATGTTCATTTCCGCACGCGTGAGCCGGGAAAGCTGCAATAGATCTTCTATAAGATCCGCCATCCGCCTAGTGGCTGCCTTGATTCTTATCAGATAATCCTTGCCTTTTATATCTAGTTTATCCTCGCAGTCTTCCAGAAGTGCCTGGCTGAACCCGCCAATTGTTCTAAGGGGGGCGCGCAGGTCATGGGATGCTGAAAAGGAAAAAGCTTCCAGTTCTTTATTGGATGCTTCGAGTTTGATTGTGCGTTCGCGCACCAGATCTTCCAGGTGCTCACGGTGTTTTTTCAGTTCTTCCTCCACCTGCCTGCGCTCGGTGATGTCGCGACAAATTGCCTGGATGTAGTTTTTACTCATGCCGGTGATGGCATTTAGGCTGATTTCTGCATCAAAAGGTGTCCCATCATAACGAAGGTGTTTCCATTCAAAAAATTGATGCTGACCCCCAAGCGCCGCGTTGTTCTTTTCCACTGCTTTTTCCTTGGAGTTCCTTCCATCAGGCTGAACTTCCGGCGAGAATCGGTAAGGGGGTTGCCCGATGATCTGTTCTCTGGTGCAACGAAACATCTCAAGGGCTTTTTGGTTACAGTCAATAAAGATATCCTTATCCAACAAGAAAATGGTGTCACCGGCAGATTCGAAAAGTGTCCGGTATTTAATTTCGCTCTCCCGCAGCGCCTCTTCAGACTTCTTGCGCTCGGTGAAATCGTTCGTAATTCCCCGAAAACCTGTTGGTTTGTCTGATGAATTTTTCAGGAGAGTAACGGAACCTTCAATGTATCTTCTGATGCCGTCTTTTCTGGAAATCCAATAACCAAACTCTTTGAGAGGCTTCCCCGTTTTGTAAACTTTATTATAAGCCTTAAGAACTTTTTTTGATTCCTCTTTGTCTGTGTACTGCCGGTTATTCATACCCATTAATTCTTTTCTGGAGTATCCGAGAACATGGCACACTGAATCGTTAAAAAATGTAAAGTTGCCGGCAAGGTCAACTTCGAAATAGCCTTCCTGAATGTTTTCAAGAATGATCCGATATTTTTTCTCACTCTGGCGTAGCGCTTCTTCCACCTGCTTGCGCTCGGTGATGTCGCTCATCACGACGCGATATACCGTTGCGCCGCTTTCGTCCTTGGCGGCGGCCCCCGTCAGATGTGCCCAGAATACAGTGCCGTCTTTTTTTACTATCCGCAGTTCGCACGTCTGCGGTTCACCGGTGTCTAAACGTTTTTTGCGGTACAGGTAGAAGATGTCCTGGTCTTCCTTCAGGATGAACCGAGTCAGAAGCTGCTTCACCAGCTTGCCCCGGGGGACGCCAAGCAGGGTGGATGTGGTAAGGTTGGCCTGCAGAATCAGCCCCTTCTCATTGACTGTGCAATAGCTCACCGGCGCCAGATCATAGAGGTCAAAGTACCGCGCCCGTGCGGCATCAAGTTCGACCTGCGCCCGGCGCATCTCCTCGTTTTGCATCTCCAATTCGATCTGATGCACCTGCAGTTCGTGAAGCGTCTTTCGCGTTTTTTCGGGCGACAACACCTCCGCTTTTTTATGGGCCATTTTTTCGGCCCGTCGGCGCAAGGCCGTGGACTGCGGAGTCGCGGATTTGGTATTCTTGAGTGGCTTTTTCATTTCGATCTCTCTTTTTGTTTGAATGTCCAATATCCAAAGAGTGGAGTGGATTTGATATTCAGATTCTTCCCTTCATCATTGGAAATTAAATGTTGGGTATTGGTTATTCATTTTCTTTTATTGCACATCTCCATCATCAGAATAAATCCTGCCTCTCCCATTCTTCTTTCCCTCATACATGAGATGGTCTACCCGGCGAACGAACGTCTTCATCTTTTCTTTCGGTTTGTACTGCGAGAGGCCGATGCTTATCGTCAGATAAACCTTTTGACTCGACACAGGGGAAAAGGCTTCTTTCCCGAGTTCCGTTTGAATTCTTTTCGCCATTACAACCCCCTCCTCGCTAGTGGTCATTGGCAGCATGATAGTAAATTCCTCGCCGCCGTAACGATAGGCGGAGTCAGTTTCGCGCAGGCATTGTTTGATCACTTTGCCGAGTCGCGATAACACATGGTCTCCCTCAACATGACCGTATGTATCGTTGAAATCTTTAAACTTGTCGAGATCCATCAGCAGAAGGGTCAAGGGCTGTTCATAGCGTTTCGACCGATCTGTTTCCCTTTTAAGCTGAGCGTAAAAATGCCGGGAATTATAAAGCTTCGTAAGGTCGTCGATTATGCTCAAATCCCGGTATTTCTGTTTACTTTCCCGCAGTGCTTTGAGCGCAGCCTCCTTTTGGAACTCCGCCAGCTTGCGCTCGGTGATGTCGCGCAGGGTTCCGGCAATACCACATGGTCTGCCATCTGGATCGGTAAGTATGCTTGCCGTGAGTGATGCGTATGTCTGTGTGCCGTCCTTCTTCTTCAGAAAGACTTCATAATCCCGGAGGAATCCACTCCGGGATATCTCTGCTAAAAGTCCTTCCCGGTCTTTTGGGCTGACATAGATATCCGAGACCGGCTTTCCGATGAGTTCATCAGGAGACCATCCCGTAAGACGATACAGCGATGGAGAGAGGACCCGGATGATACCCTTCTCATCTGTCTGATAGTAGAGGTCCTCGAAAGATTCAAAAATCCGCCGATACTTGATTTCGCTTTCCATCAAGGCAGCCTCTGTTCTTTTGCGTTCGGTGATGTCCGTTACGGAAATCAAAGCCGTGGGTTTATCTTCATATGTGATGGGGTTCCCGGTCAGACTGACCCATTTTTCCACGCCGTTTTTTGCAATGATTTTGAATTCGTAAGCACGAGGCAGTACCTTTCCCTGTTGACGATTGTAACCGCTTTGTTTTACCATGTCCCTGTAATCCGGGTGCACAATATCCCAAAAGTGCATGCCGCAGAGCTCCTCTTCCGTGTAACCGGAAATTTCCTCAGCCGCACGATTCGCGTAAATCCAGCGGTCGCCCTGGTGCATCATGATGGCAAGAGGGCTGGATTCGGCCAGCATGCGGAATTTTTCTTCGCTGTCCATTAATTTCTTTTCCACCTGCCTGCGCTCGGTAATGTCGCTCATCACAATGCGGATGGTCGTCGCGCCGTCTTCATCATTGGCGGCGGCCGCCACTATATGCGCCCAAAATTGCGTGCCGTTTTTATTCACCATCCGCAGTTCGCACGTCTGCGGTTCACCTGTGTCAAATAGTTTTTTGCGGTACAGGTAGTAGATATCATGGTCTTCCTTGAAGATGAATCTGGTCAGAAGTTGCTTAACCAGCTTGCCCCGGGCAACTCCCAGCAGGGTGGATGCGGTAAGGTTGGCCTGCAGAATCAGCCCCGTCTCATTGACTGTGCAATAGCCCACCGGCGCCAGATCGTAGAGATCGAAGTACCGAGCCCGCGCGGCGTCTAGTTCCGCCTGCGCTCGGCCCATTTCTTCATTCTGCATCTGCAATTCGATCTGATGCACCTGCAGTTCGTGAAGTATCCGCAGCGTTTCTTCGGGCGAAATCGCCTCCTGTTTTTTCGGCGACCGATCCGCTTTTTTCCGGGCGATTTTTTCGGCGTTTCTGTACAGAGTAGTGGCCTGTAAAGTCACGGATTCGGTACTCTTAACTTTTTTTTTCATGGTGAACTCGTTTTTTGTTTGAATATCCAAGGAGAGTATTGGATATTCATATTCTTTCCTTCATGTGAATAAAATGATCTGGAATAATGGACGGGTAGTTACTGTTGCTGTGTGGAAAAATCCTGTTTAAAAAAAGGAATTTATCATTGATTAGCTTGAGCATAAAGCATCCCGTATGATAACTAAAGTTGATGAAAAATTATGCAAATCCCTTCGATTTGTTTATGCATTTGGTTATATTCTACACTCAAAAATCACAAAGTCAATATTATTTATAGCCGTAAGGTATTGTTTTTCCCTTGATATCGGCAAAATATTTACCTCTAAATCTCCCCCCCTTCTTTTCTTCATAATTGGAAGTTGAGTATTGGTCTTAAGACCAGTAAAACGAACTTGAAGGTTCGCTCTACTTTGTTGTAAACGTGTTTATCCGCAAATTATTTCCATTAGTCGTTATCGTTACCGCTCCATCGCGATCAGTACGAAAAATATTAACGCCGGCATCGTTATATCTCTGGAGGATTGACGGATGCGGATGATGAAATACATTTGCTTTGCCGGCGCTGACTATCGCATAACGGCAGGCGACAGCTTTAATGAATTCGGCGCTGCTGGAGTGGGCTGAACCGTGATGAGGAACCACCAGAACATCACTGTGTAAATCTGTTTTAGATTTAATGAGCTGCTTTTCAACATCGGTGGAGATATCGCCGGGAATAAGAAAACTTATCTTGCCGAATGTTATTTTCAAAACCAGGGAAGAATCGTTAACTTCATCGTAAGAAAGATTATTCATATCCTGGACAGAATAATTTGACGGCCATAAGACATTAACTTTAACGCCGTAAAATATTCTTTCCGGGGATTTATTAGAAACCAGAGATACATTAATGTTGTTGAGTTTGATCGCTTTTTCCCATTGAGGATAGTCTTCTAAATCGATGGGCAAGTTCGATCTCCAGACCTGCCGGACATCAAAATTATTCATAATGTAAATCAGTCCCAGTAAATGATCTGGATGCGGGTGGCTCAGCACCACCGTATCAACATTGCTGATTCTTTCATGATAAAGAAAAGGAGCAAGGACAGATTTACCGGTATCAAAGGAACTATCTGAAAAACCGCCGCCGTCAATAAGCATATTTTTTCCGCCGGGAAACCGCACTAAAGTTGAATTTCCCTGTCCCACATCAATAACTGTAATTTTTAAATCAGGGGATAATTTATTCCTGGCTGTAAGATAAGTTAAGTCCGCGGCAAAAAAGACAACAGTAGTAATTAATAAATATTTAAAAATCAGGAAACGGCGCGGTGAAAATCCCTTCTGGGTTTTCCTTTTTTCCCTCGCCTCGATAAATTGAATAACAAGAAAAATGAATAAATAAAAAAATGTAATTTCAACTATGTTAGGTGTGGTGCAATTGAAAGAAGACCAGGAGGGCGCCGCCAATTTGTTTATTATATTTACTGATATTTGCACAAAGAAAGAAGCCAGTTTAATTAAATAACCGGCAATTGCCGGGGAAAAGAAGGCTGCGAGGATAAAAAACATGGATATAGTCAGCACCAGTGTTCCCAGAAGTGGAACTAAAATCAGATTGGCAATGATTGTTATGGAAGAGACACGGTTAGAATAATACATGATCAAAGGCAAGGTGCCGATTGTTACCGCGCCGCATACAAGAGCCGACAAATATATATACCGGATAATACTTTGACCCCATAACGGAAGAAGCTCCAGTTGCGGAAAAGTTAGATCACTGAAACGGGGAACAATGTAAATGAGCGCTAAAACAGCCATGAAGGAAAGTTGAAAGGAACTATCAAAAAGGGCTTCCGGTAAAATAACCAGAATAATTAATGCCGCCAGAGCCAGAGTATTATAAAGGTCTTTTTGTTTTCCTGAGATCAGGGCAATCAAAAAAATCAGCGCCATGAGAGTTGACCGCAGCACGGGAATTTCCATTCCCGCAATGAAAGCGGAAATTAATACCATGAAAAACGCGGCTGCAGCCGCTAATTTAATTATATTAAATCTGAGCATCATATATTGCGAGGACTTCAAAATAAGAAAAACAAAGAAAAAAGCGGAAGCCGCAATTATTCCAATATGCAGGCCGTTAATTGACAAAATATGTGAGGTGCCCGTCTTACTGAAATTGTCCCGCACGTCCGTAGGAATTGCCTTTTGATTGCCGATCGTCATGGCTTCAATGATTTCCCTTTGCGGCGAAACAGCGTTTTTATAAATTAACTGTTTTAAGTAAAATCTAAAAGATTCCAGTTTTAATCTTATCGGGCTGGCGGAATTTTGTCTCAAAAGTACAATTTTTGAACTATCGGCGATAAATCCCGCGGCATAAATGCCCTGAAGGTTCAAATAATGTTCGTAATCAAAGCCGCCCGGATTATTAAAATTATGTATTCTCTTCAAGGTTGAATGAAAGCGGATAAAATCACCGTATTGGAAATTTAAATCCGCTGGAACTGCCAGACGAATATTGCCCGAGACCGGAATATACGATTTATCTTTAATTACCCGCAGACAGCGTATAATTAAAACATTTTTATCGATGAAGGCGAGGGGACTTTCTATGACAATTCCCTCCACGGTAACTTTGCCTTTATCGATATATTGTATTATGTTCCATTCATCTTCGATGAAATAATTTTGCTTTTGAATGTCAAAGACACCAAGCACAAGAATAAAACTGATAATTAAAAAGAAGCTGGCGATTGGCCATTTATTCGTGAAACTCCAATTACGAAAGCGAAGCGCAACGGAATTGGTAAGTTGAAAAATCCCGTGAAGCGGAGAGTTTAATACCCCGCAGCTTGCTGCGGAATCTGTTTCCAAAGCTTGCTTTGGGGTTTCATACCCGTGATTTCTGATGGTTACTAGAAGAAAAAGAAGAATTGAAGTGATTACAGCCAATAATAAATAATAGGAAACGGCGAAGCAGCTGCCGGCAATAATTCCGGCGATTAATGCGATTAGAATATAAATTAATGGTCTGCGCATATTTTTAATCCCGCTGCTTGGAATCCCCCGGCTTCAACCGGGGGATGAATGCGACCTCCTATAACCTGAAGGTCACGTGTCAGGTCGAGATCAGGCTGTGCACCCGCGGGAGGTCGCGTTATTGCAGGGAGCCTCCGGCTCCTGCCGGGTGGTGCTCCACTATTTTTCTCTAAAAGGAAAATAATTCAAATTTATTAGCTAAAACTGCTAAAATATTATAATATGATTTAAACTTCGTTTCATTGTTGAAACTCCAATTCCGAAAGCGTAGCGTAGCGGAATTGGTAAGTTGAACAATCCCGCAAAGTGGAGGGTGTAAACCCCAAAGCAAGCTTTGGGGTTTACACCCGTGATTAAAAAAGGAAATTAAATGCCTGTACTGTATAGCGAAGCCTTAACAAAAGAAAAAAATAAACGGCGTTTGTTCATCTTAATCATGTCCAGGATTGTCATTGTAACGCTGTTTCTCGGTACTACTATTTTTGTGGATATTAGAAAACACATATTTCCTGTATCACAAATAACCATTAACTTTTTTTATATCATCGCTGCCGCAATTTATTTCTTTTCGATTATTTATATTCTGCTTTTTAAATTCGTGAAAAATTTACAGTATAATATTTATTTGCAGATAACCGTAGATGTTATTTTGATCACTTTTCTTATTTTCCTGACCGGCAACACACAGATTGATTATTCTCTTTTTTACACATTGGCAATAATTTATTCGGTAATATTTCTTGGCAGTAGAGGAGGCTTTATTGTTGCTACTGCCTCCAGCATATTTTACGGTTTACTTATGGAGCTTCAATTTTACAAGGTAGTGCCTTTCATTTCTTCTATTGAATATGATTATAATCTTCAATTTACTGATGTATTAACCAACACTCTGGTGCATATTGTATCATTTTATGTTTTGGCTATTTTGGCAAGTTTTGTTGTTGAGCAGGAAAAAAAGACAAGATATTTATTGGAAGAAAAAGAATCGGAATTTAATCAACTGGATTTGCTTTTTCGCAGCATTATTGAGTCGGTTTATACCGGCGTCATGACAATTGATTTGCAGAACAAGATTAAGACTTTCAATCATGCGGCTGAAGAAATCACCGGATTTATGCGAACCAAAGTTCGGGATCGTAAAATTGAAGATGTATTTCCAGAATTTGTGCCCTTTTTGACAGTAGAGACGATTAATGAACAAACCAAAAAACGATTGGAAGTTATAATCACAGGGAAAACGGGTAATGAAATTAATCTGGGTTTGTCGATTTCTCCATTGAAAGGCAGGTATGATAATCAAATTGGTAATATATTAATTTTTCAGGATCTCACGAAAATAAAACAGATGGAAATAAAACTCGAAAGAAGTAAAAATATGGCTTTAATTGGTGAAATGGCTGCGGGCTTGGCTCATGAAATGAGAAATCCCCTGGCGGCAATAACCGGTTCGATTGAACTTTTAAGGCAAGAATTAAAGTTGGATGGAACTGATGAACGATTGATGCAAATAATTTTACGCGGCAAAGATCAATTGGATAGCTTTGCCCGCGATTTTCTTTCACTGGCGCGTCCGGTTCCTGTGTCCAGAGAATTGGTTGATTTAAACGAAGTTATCGAAGAAGTGTTAGATTATATAAAATTAAACAAAAACTGGACAAGTAAAATAAAAATAGTAAAAGTTTTCTCGATCAAAGCCAAAGCTTTTGCCAATAAGGAACAGGTTAGACAAATTATCAACAATCTTGTACTCAATGCAATTCAATCTATGGAAGAAAGGGGTGTTTTATCTATTGAAACCAAAATGACAAGACAAGAAGATGATAAGATAGAATATGCTGAACTTCAAGTTTCGGATACCGGATGCGGTATAAAAGAAAAAGATTTAAAGAAGATATTTGAACCTTTTTTCACGAATAAAGAAAAAGGAACCGGTTTGGGATTGACGATTGTCAATCACATTGTTGATGGTTACAACGGAAGAATTAAAATAGAAAGTACTTTAAACCAGGGTACAGTTTGCTCTGTATGGCTGCCCGGCAACAAAGAAGACCTTATTGAAAGATAGTTATAGGATTTAGCCGCAGATTAGATAAAATGAAATGGAGTGAGAAAGTATGGCAAAAATTTTGGTTCTTGATGACGATCAGGGCATGAGAGAATTCATGGAAATCATGCTGACAAAAGAGGGCTATGATGTAACCAGCGCCGGAGAACCGGCAAAAGCAATTGATCTGTGCCGCAAGACTGAATTTGATTTAGTTATTACCGATTTAAAAATGCCTAAAATTAACGGTATTGAATTTCTTAAAACTATAAAAGACCAAAGGCCGGAAACAATAGTTATTCTTATTACGGCTTATGCTTCAGGAGAAACAGCAATAAATGCGATGAAAGAAGGCGCTTATGATTATGTGGAAAAAGGCGGCAGTATTGAGGATCTCAAAAAAGTTGTGCGATCGGCTTTACTGAAAAAAGGATTGGTGATTGAAAATCAGCCACTAAAAAAAGAAGCAAAGACAAAGGGAACGGCAGAAAATTCATTTTGCGGCATGATTGGAACAAATAGGGAAATGCTTAAAATATTCGCTACAATTAAAAAAGTGTCCGATACGCTGGCTAATATTTTAATCCTGGGAGAAAGCGGAACAGGCAAAGAACTTGTTGCCCGAGCTATTCATGAAAACTCTTCTCGTTCCAAAATGCCTTTTATGCCCATTAATAGTGGCGGAATACCGGAAAATCTTCTGGAGAGTGAGCTTTTCGGCTATATGAAAGGTTCTTTTACGGGTGCTTATGCTGATCGCCCGGGATTTTTCGAAATGGCGCGCGGCGGTACAATATTCCTTGATGAAATCGGCGAATTGTCTCCGGTTTTACAGGTTAAACTTTTGCGGGTAGTTCAGGAAAAAACTTTTCGTCGCATCGGCGGCTCGGAAGACATCAAGGTCGATGTGCGTATAATTTCTGCAACTCATCAAAATCTAGAAGAAAAAGTCAAGAAGGGAGAATTTCGCGAAGACCTTTATTATCGGCTCAATGTTATTCCCATTTTTCTGCCTCCGCTAAGAGAACGCAAAGAAGATATTCCACTTCTTATTAATAATTTTATCGAGAAATATGCGCAAATGTTCGGTAAAGAGATCACGACTATTTCTTCTTACGCAATGGAACTATTGATGAATTATGATTTCCCGGGCAATATTCGCGAGTTGGAAAACATTATTGAACGTGGCGTTGCTATGGAGAGCTCCAATATAATCCTGCCGGAAAATTTAACATTATCGATGGACACCGCTGCCGGTGCGCCCAATTTTGATATTGAGATTACGGATAAGGGAATTGACTTGAATGCAGAGCTGGAAAAAATCGAAAAAGTAATGATTGAAAAAGCTTTGCAAAGAACGAAAGGATCTAAAACAAAAGCCGCCGAATTATTAAATGTCACATTTGATTCGTTGCGCTACCGCATTGAAAAGCTGGGCGTGGAATGAATGAAATCAAAATATTACAAACGCAGTGTAGTAATATTTGTAAGTTGTAATGAGTCCCAAGTTTCAGGAGCGAAGCGCGCTGAAACTTGCTGGATGAATTATCTCTTGTACAAAGCACAGAGGGATATCCCGCAAAAGCGAAGCGACGTGGGATTTGAGACTCGCTGAAAACGAATGAAGTGAAGTTTGAAGCGTTAGTCGAATTAATGAAACTCAAATATTACAAACGCAGTGTAGTAATATTTGTAAGTTGAATTATCCCGCCGCAGGCGGAGGATATCAAAGATATCTGTGGTATCACTACCGCAAAGCGGGATACTATACCTATAGTTTACTTTTTCCTTGACTTTTAGGGCATATTTGCTCTATATGCGGCATGCAAGAGGTGACAGCGAAGATGTTAAAAATTTATTTTTTAAAACGGGCAGTCTTCTTTTTTTTCTTTAGCTTTATTAACTTCAGGGTCTGCCTTAGAGAATCATGACCATTTGCAGAGGGAATGAACCGTGGGCAGATAAATATCAGCTCACGGTTTTTTTTTGCCATTATTATGGCGTGGTAATTACGGGTATGAACCCCAAAGCAAGCTTTGGGAAAAGTTTCCGCAGCAAGCTGCGGGGTATTATTATACCCTCCGCTTCGCGGGATAATTCGACTAACGCTTCAAACTTCATCCCGACTCGTCGGGATTCGTTTTCAGCGAGTCTCA
>PLMV01000118.1 GCA_003141615.1 Syntrophaceae bacterium | reverse complement strand
TGCGCTGCGCTTCTGAAACTTGGGACTCACTAATTCGACTAGCGCTTTAATGAGTCCTGATTTTCCGAAACGTAGTGATCGGAAAATTTTAGAGCGAATTATCCCGCCACCTTTAGGTGGCAGGGACAAACTTCACTTCGTTCGTTTTCAGCGAGTTTCATTACAACTTACCAATTCCGACTTGTGACCTTGAGGTTATGCGCTTCGCTTTCGGAATTGGAGTTTCACGAATAAACCGAAACACACGTAAGATGAATCAATTCCGTTAAATGAACATCAATTTTACAGTCGCACTGCTTGCAGAAGAAGAAATTTTACTTCTAAAGTAAAGCTCTACTGGTATCTGACAATTCCGCTTCATTACATTGGTTTCAAGTTTTTATTAGACCCTTGCTGCGGAGTTGAAAGAGATTCTTCTTCTGACTTCTTGCAAGCGTCAACGCAGCTTTTAAATTCTACGTCACACATTCTCTTGTCTGCATTTATATTAGAACAGATTTGCTGTTTTTGGGAGCAATTACTAATGCAATCTTTTAAACTGGTTTGTTCCGCGATAGAAATGCCAGAAAAAGAGAAGATTAAAAAATTCAAGGCCATGATAAAATACGAAATAATGAAAAATATTCTCAACTGTTTCATAGCGCCACCTCCTTAAATCTACAGATACGTTTTAAAATGGTTTTGGACAAATCAAGTTTGAAAGCAAAAGATGCTTTTAGTGTCTATAATAACCCTTTTCTGACATTTAAGCAATCCTCAAAAAACCTCAAAAAACATCCTCAAAAAACTGGCGGCAACTGCTGGGTAACTCATCTATTTAGAAATACTTGTCTTTCGCTTTTACAGTAATTGAAAAAAATGGCATTTGATACCATTTCGCTTTCAAAGGATAACGAGGCGGCAAGGAGGAGGCTCCGCAGGCGTATTAGTAATACGTTGAGGAAGCCGATGACGATGCCAACAAAGTTAGCCAAAGAAAGCGAATTGGTATGAGGACTTTTTACGGTTTCGTTAAATAAATACAATATTAATCCTTTTTCACTTGACGATTAAGCATTCTATTTCCTATACTCCGCAAATCAGAAAAAGAATTGCTGCCTGCCAAAGGGCATTTTTATCAAATCAAATTATAAGAAGGAGACTTACGATGAAATTTGAAGATGTGAAAAAAATTACGATGATTGGTGCGGGAGCTATGGGAAACGGTATTGCCACCTGCGGTCTCATGGCAGGTTATACGGTAGCCCTGCGGGATGTCGAGCAGAGATTTGTTGATAACGGCGTAGCCGGCGTCAAGAGCAGCCTTGCCAAATTCAAAGAGAAAGGGAAAATAACACCGGAAGCTCACGATGCGGCCTTGGCGCGGCTGATTCCCATAGTTGACCTCAAGGAAGCAGTAAAAGATGCAGACTTCATCATCGAAGCTGTTCCCGAAAAATTGGAAATCAAACAGAGCGTAATGGCTGAACTGGACAAGTATTCCCCGAAACACGCGATTCTGGCGTCCAACACTTCGAATATCAGCATTACCGAAATAGCCAAAGCAACCAGCAGACCGGATAAAGTCATTGGTTATCACTTTTTCAACCCTGCTGTTCTGATGAAGCTGGTGGAAATCACCAAAGGCGCCAAGACCTCTGACGAAGCAGTCCAGATAGGCTATGAACTGGCTAAAAAAATGAAGAAAGTTCCGGTAATCGTGCACAAAGATTCTCCCGGTTTCATTTTCAACCGCGTTAATGAACCTTCCACGCTGTTATTGTCTCTGATTCTGCAGGATGGACACCCCACTCCCGAAGAATTTGACGCCGCGATGAAACCTCTTATGCCCATGGCTCCTTTTGAGCTTATGGATTATGTAGGAATTGACATCGCTTATCACAGCCTTGATTATTTCGCGAAAGTTCTCTCTCCCGAATACAAACCCTCAGCAGCTATGGACGCTCTTTTGAAAGCGGGCACGTTGGGCAAAAAGACCGGTAAAGGCATTTATGACTGGTCTGCCGGAAGACCAACTATTGATCTGTCGAAAGCAACCAAGGAATACGACATCAATCATTTGATCGCCCTTCAGGTTAATGAAGCAACAAAGGTTCTGGATGAAGGCGTAGCTGAAAGCGTTGCTGAAATTGATCTGGCTATGGCCAATGGCGGCGGTTCTCCTTTCGGCCCCTTCGCGCTGGCTCAGAGCATCGGCTACAATATTCTGCTGGAAAGACTGGAAAACCTTTACAAGAAATTCAAACTGGAAGTTTTCAAACCAACAGAATTAATGAAAAAAGGCGATATCAAAGTCTGATAACATCTGACGTTTTTTAAATTAAGGAAGCACGGCTCTGAATATAAGAGGGCCGTGCTTATTCTATAAAGTTATCTTTTCTTTGACAAATGTAAATTCAATCTGGTATGTCCATGACAAATCTAACAACTCAAAAAGGAATGAATATGGCCGATCAATTAAAATTTAAAGAAGTTTATTCTCAATCCATCAATCAGCCGGATATTTTCTGGGGAAAAGCGGCAGAGGACGTTATCTGGAACAAGAAATGGGATAAGGTTCTCGACGACAGCAAAAAACCTTTCTATCGCTGGTTTGCCGGAGGAGAATTAAACACCTGCTACAACGCTATTGACTATCATGTTGAATCGGGGCGGGGAGAACAGGCGGCAATTATTTATGACAGCCCGGTAACAAATACTGTTCAAAAAATTTCNNATCTACATGCCCATGATACCTGAAGCCATGGTCGCCATTTTTTCCTGCGCCCGGATCGGCGCCGTTCATTCCGTTGTCTTCGGCGGTTTTGCTCCCAACGAGCTGGCTATACGCATCGACGACGCTAAACCGAAAGTTATGATTTCGACATCCTGCGGCATCGAAGGNNAAATGCGTCATTTATCAGCGTCCCCAGGTGCAGGCGGAATTGACAGCGCCGCGCGATCTGGATTGGAATGCTCTGATGAAAGACGCCAAGCCTGTGCCCTGTGTATCCGTCGCCGCGACAGACCCTCTTTATATCCTCTACACCTCAGGAACGACGGGCAAACCGAAGGGCGTCGTGAGAGATAACGGCGGCCATGCCGTGGCCCTGAAATGGTCGATGAAATACATTTATAACATGAAGCCGGGTGAAGTTTATTGGGCTGCCTCTGATGTCGGCTGGGTTGTCGGTCATTCCTATATTGTCTATGCTCCCCTGTTTTATGGATGCACCACCATCCTTTACGAAGGAAAACCAATCGGGACACCGGATCCGGGCGCTTTCTGGCGCGTCATTTCCCAGCATGGCGTTTCCGTTTTGTTCACGGCTCCTACGGCTTTCCGCGCCATCAAGAAGGAAGACCCCAACGGCGACTATCTGAAAAAATATAATATCGGTTGCCTCAGATATCTTTTTCTGGCGGGCGAGCGCCTCGATCCCGACACCTATCACTGGGCAAGCGACATGTTGAAGATTCCCGTGGTGGATCACTGGTGGCAAACGGAAACCGGCTGGCCCATCGCCGCCAACTGCATGGGCATCGAGCCGTTCCCCATCAAGGCTGGTTCACCGACGAAGCCGGTCCCCGGCTATAATGTGCAAATCCTCGATTCCGACGGAAACCTGCTTCCCGACGGCGAAGAAGGATCTGTGGTGATCAAGCTTCCCCTCCCCCCGGGATGTCTGCCCACGTTATGGCAGGATGACAAACGTTATCTGGAATATGTCACGGAGAGGCCGGGCTATTATGTGACTGGTGATGGCGGCCGCTTCGATGAGGATGGCTATATATTTATTATGGGACGCATTGACGATGTCATCAACGTCGCGGGACATCGGTTGTCCACCGGCGCTATGGAAGAAATCGTCTCCAAGCACAAGGACGTGGCGGAATGCGCTGTTTTCGGCGCCGAGGATCAGCTGAAAGGTCAGGTTCCCGTGGGATTTGTCGTGCTGAAAGCCGGTGTGGATCGCAAGCCGGAAGACATTATCAAGGAACTTGTCCAGATGGTTCGTTCCGAGCTTGGGGCGCTGGCCTGTTTCAAAGAGGCCGCAGTGGTAAAGGCATTGCCGAAAACAAGGTCGGGAAAAACTCTGCGTGCCACCATGCGTAAGATCGTCGACGGCAAGGATTATGTGGTGCCGTCTACCATTGACGATCCTTCCGTACTGGACGCCATCGCTGAATCGGCTAAAACCATCGGCTACGGGAAAAAATAATTTCTTTGTCATTCCGTGCAAGCGCAGCGCGACGATGAGCCTGCCCCGTGCTTGACACGGGGGAATCCAGGAAACTATTGATCATACTGGATTCCGGCTTTCGTAACCTAAAGGTCATCTACGACCGGAATGACAGAGGAGTATTAATTATTAGTTCTGCAAATGTCTCATACCATTTTCTGCAAATATTCAATTCTTTCAATCAGCGGAGGATGGGAATAATAAAACCAGACATACATAGGATGGGGATGCAGATTGGTCAGGTTGTCTTTGGCCAGCCGCTTGAGGGCGTTAATCATGGGCTCGGAAGTTCCAACCAGATCCCGGGCCATTTTATCGGCTTCACGCTCATAACGGCGCATGATCGCCGCGCCAATGGGACTTAAGAAAAATCCGGCGCAACTCAAATAAAACGAAACTAAAAACAGACCGGCATAAACAGGCGTGTATTTCAAGCCGAACGCGCTGTACAGCGGCGGCCAGTTCACAATCAGATAAATAAAATAGAAGCCGACAAGAGACGCGGCAATCATAAAAATTAATTGCTTCAAAATATGTTTCTTTTTCCAGTGGCCGATTTCATGCGCGAGCACCGCCAGTATTTCTTCCGGTGAATGAGAAGCCAACAGCGTGTCAAACAGAACAATGCGCTTGGTTTTGCCGATACCCGTAAAATAGGCGTTGGTATGTTTGGAGCGTTTACCCTCATCAACCTGATAAATACCCTTGGCCTTTAATCCCACCTGCGCCATCAATGATGTGATTTTTTCTTTCAGCACTTCATCCTTAATCAGTTCATATTTATTAAAGAGCGGCGCGATTACCACAGGGTAAAGCCACATCAGTAAAATCTCGAACGAGGTAAAAAATACCCAGGCCCAGAACCACCAGGTCTTAGGCAGGTAAAGAATAAACGCCATAAAGGCGGCCAGCATAAATCCCATCAAGACAGTGGAAAGAATCACCGACTTGATCAGATCGGTAAGCCAGAGTTTCCAGGTGATGGTGGAAAAGCCATATTTATTTTCCAGAACAAAAGTATGGTAAAGATCAAAGGGAATTCCGGCAACACCGCCGATTGCCGCCAGCAATCCGAAAAAAATCAGCGCCTGCCAGATTATGTGCAATTGCAATTCTGCAAGTTTGCCGACAAGCACCGGCAAAAATAAAAATAATATGGCGAGTTCCAGAATATCCTCAGCTAAATTTTCCTTGGTCTCCAGACGCGAGTTGTCATAAGTATAGTCAACCATTTTGGCCAGAGTTTCTTCATCAATGACACCTTGAAAAACAGGTGAAATCTCTTTGCCGTGATTTCGCAAATGCCTGATATTAAGTTGCTGTAAAATATAACGCCAGATTATCCGGCCGAGAAACAAAAATAAAAATAAAAGCAAAAGTGTCTTTTCCATAAACTACCGATCTTTGTGAAAATCCTCTCTATTCGTCATTCCGGTCGTAGATGACCCCTAGTGACCTTCAGGTTATTTAGGTTGCGAAGGCCGGAATCTAGGAAATGCTTGATAATACTGGATACCGGCCTTCGCCGGTATGACATAATGGATAGTTCTATACAGTTATGCAAAGGTCGCATAACACACCGCCGCGCCCGTTGGGGCTCACACCGGTTATTTCTTGTAAATTTCCCGCCTGTGGCCGAGGTCTCTTTCAATTGATTTCTTGTATTAAATATTAGAGGCCAAGAGTTTTCCTCAACTCTTTTCCGGAAATAACTTCATCTTTCTGATTTCTTAAACGGTCAATGGCAATCCGCAAATCAGCAAAATCTTCAATATATGTTTCCAATGCCTTTTGGATATGGAAAGAACGCGACCTTCCCGTTTCTTTCGCAATTTCGTCAAGATGCTTTGTTAATTCGTCAGGAAGACGAATAGATACTGTAGATCTCATAATACACCTATTTATTAATCGTGTGCATTGTATACGATTTATGGCATGCATGCAAAAACTATATTTTCAGAACTATATTTTCAAATCTTGTTGGTTCAAGTCTCCGACTTGAAACCGTGCTGCATTTCATTGTCAAGGCACATTGGTTCAAATCAGAGATTTCGACCAACATAGATGCTATAATAAATTCCCCAATGATCCGCAATATCTTTAATGCCGCATACTGCGTTTTGCAGCCAATATTGCCTTGACATGCAAAATTGATATTCTTATAGTTCAAATATGAATGGTTGGAAAAACTATTTAATACAACTGCAGGATAAAATTGCCGGGCGGCAGATTTGGACGCACGGCATAGTTTTGTTTGGCGTAATATTTTTAATACTGGGACGGCTTACCGCCAGCACTGCTGATCCTGATCTATGGGGGTATCTATCTTTCGGCCGTCTTTTCTGGAACAGTCATGGCTTCCCGTACCATGACATTTATGCCTACACACCGACTAAAGATATATGGGTATATCATGAATGGTTGACAGGGGTAATCTTTTATCCCCTGTATGTTTGGCTAGGGCCGGCAAGCCTGCAGGTGATGAAATATATACTGGGGCTGGGAACGGCCTTGCTAATATTAATGACCGCTCGACAGCGGGGAGCATCTCTTCCCATGGCTGTAGTCGGCCTGATGTTAGTCAGTCCGCTTTTCGGTTTTTCCTATTCACCCGTCCGGGCGCAGGCATTCACCTATTTATTTTTAGCCCTCACTCTTTTTATCCTTGAACGGTCGAAAGCCACAGACAATCAGATGCATTTGTTGTGGTTCTTGCCGCTATTTCCTCTGTGGGCAAACTTGCATGGAGGATTTATAGTCGGGCTGGGTATTATCGGTTTTTATGCCGCAGGTAATTTGGCTGCCGGACGCAAGGCCGGCTTACTCATACTTGTCCTGGGATTATCTGCCGCATTTACCTTTATCAATCCCTATGGCGTGAATTATTGGGTATACCTTATTGATGCCGTGACAATGCCCAGACCTGATATCGGTGAATGGCAATCTTTACTATGGGCTTTGAAAAACGGAGAATACTTCATTAATGCGGCATATTTTCTTTTCTTGTTTGCTTTTATAATTATTGCTTTATTTATTTCACGCAGACTGAATATTACGGATGCCCTTTTGATAATTGCCACAGGATATCTCGCCTTCCGCCACATACGGCATCAAAGCCTCTTCTTCATCACAGCTGGTTGCCTGCTTCCCGGTTATTTGACAGCCATTTGGAAATTTGTTGAAAACCCGCAGGAAATTGCCAATCGCTGGAATAAACTGACGCGGGCCGCCATACCGGTTATTTTTTCGCTATTAATCCTCATTTACGGTTTCAAATTTCTGTCCGGGCATCCGTTTACACTTATTGCATCACCACATTCAGATAATTCCGCATCTGAATATTATTATCCTGTATCCGCAGTCAAATATATTCGTTTGGCAGGAATAAAAGGCAATATGCTTACCGAATTCGACTGGGGCGAATACATCATCTGGGAATTAAACGGTAACTGCCGTGTTGCAATTGACGGGCGCTACGAGACTGTTTATCCTGAGCATGTCTCCCGGGAGTATTTTGACTTTGCCTCAGGCGGGCCGGATTTGCGGAAGTATCTGGATAAATATCCACATTATTTAATATTACTGCAGCATGATAATTATATATGCGAAATCATCCGCAAACAACCAGACTGGAAGCAAATATACATCGACGCGGACAGTGTACTTTTCAGGCGGGACAAAAAGTAAATACAGTAACGTAATGAAACTGAAGCTTCAGGAACGTAGTGAACTGAAACTTTTAAGTTGAATTATCCCGCTAGCGCAGCTTGTCGGGATTATCCCAAGATCGAAGGTCTCTTTAAAAGGCTTATGACTACCGACGGCCTGACCGTTGTAATGAAGAGTGAATATTTCTAGGATGTTATCTAATCCGTATAACATCCCAAGTGATCTATTAGGATTATTCCTACTTTTGCGAGAGGCAGTCCATTCGCTCTTTGCTGAAAGTTAGACAGAATAATTTCCTCGCAGTGATAGATTTAAAATGCAAATTGTGCTAGTCAAAATGTGAATAAGGTTCTCATACTTCGCATGGGGGAGGATTATTAGCCATTTCATTACAGCAGAAGGATACCCCGCTTGTTAGTTGGCTTAAGTCGATTACCGAAAGGCAATTGCATGGCATTCTAGCCGACTTACTGCGCGAAATGAAGTTCCAGAAAGTGACAGTCACTCACGGTCCTCTGGAATTCGGCAGAGACATCGTTTTCATGGAGGTTGACCAAATTGGTCGCCAAATCTGGCGCGGTATTCAAGCGAAGATCGATTCGATAACGGGCTCGCTGAGCGGCGACACGGGACTTAGAGGGATCGCTACGCAGTGCGACGCAGCATTGGATACTCCATACGTCGATGACAGCGGCATTAGCCATTCTCTTCAAGAAGTATGGATCGTCACTCCGCATCCGGTTTCGGAGCAGGCAAAGGCGAGCGTCAATGGTTTCTTGCGGACCCACCGTAACATTCATATACTGGATGGGGGCACTCTCTTTGATCTGATCCGACGCTATCTCCCCGCTCTTATGGAGTCAGGATCCGCCCCCATTATGGAATATCTCGGCTCGCTTCTTGAGTTATGCGATAGTCCGGAAGATTACTTAGCTGCAAAGTTCGAAGCCAATTACAGAATCTCTGACATCTACATATCGCCTACGGCAGGCATTGACTATCTGCCGCTAGACAACGTTGTTGAATTGCCATCTCTACTATGTGCCTTACACTTTGATTTTCATAGTGCACGCATAATTCGCTCATTACCTCTCCAGCATGCTCGTCTTCTTCCCGCTATAGAGGTGCATCAGACGCGTGAGTTCCTTGCAATGCTAAGATCTCTGGCAGCAGCTGCCGTATCGCAGACCCTGCAATACTCTGAAGCGCCAATGTTCGTTCAAGACGTGACTCAGCTGTGCGAGTTGCTAGGGTTCGACGCATCGGTAGGATCACTGTCATACAATGCGTCCTCGCTGATGTCGCCGAAACTTGTGGAAGAAAATGAAGATACTCTCGCTGCTATGACGCATCCCGCCACTGAAGTTCTTCGTCGTTTTAAGGAAGCTACGAAGAACTTGAATTCCCGAGAGCCCGCCAGAAGGACGATTCAACGTAATACTAATCTCGGAGTCTATTACGATGGCGATCAAAAAAATGAATTCGAAAAGAGATATGGTAAGATTAAACTCGGACGAGAGCAGTTATTTCAGCAGGTTTCGAATGCATATTGCGTCTCGATCAGCGAACAAGATTCAATGTTTCCTCTTGTAAAGCTGATTGCCGACGTTCTCCTCGACCAACACACAGCTAAACGTGGGCCAACAGCTTTACATGCGAGCTCAGTATCGCTTCTCCTTGGGCAAATCAACTTATATGTGGCCCATTTCGACCAGCACATCCGCGACTCGTACCGTCGTTCATGGGAATTGTGCCTTCCTGACGTCAATTTTGCTCACGATCTCCCTTTCTCGTTAGCGAAGCTTGAGCACCTAAATGAACTTAGCCAGTTGAGTGCGCTTCTGGGTGAGCGGTATTCGGAGGTTTTCGGGTCAGTTCGTACAATTCCATTCGATGCGGTTGAGCTTGCCAAAGCATCTGTAGGCACGTTGTTTTTGGGGGACCTTGGGATTGGGAAAACTACTTTGCTTAAGCGCGTAGGCGCTCTGATGGCAGCTAACGCTCAAACGGATCCGAATGCATCCATTCCCGTATTTATCAGACTTGCCTCTATGCCAGAGAAAGCCCCAGTCAGTGCGACAACATTCGCTAGCATAGCAGAGATCTTGCCCGCGAAATCCTGCATAATGGACAATCGCTTAATGTGGCTGCTCGACGGGCTTGATGAAATGCAGGCATCAGGGCTTAAACACCCTGTCCTCGAGTGGGCCGGCAATTTGGGGAATAGCGCACGTGTTCTGGTAACTTCACGTTCGTCGGCTGTTCCAGCGTATGTTCCTGGGTTGCTTCGAGCCCGAATCGAACCGCTATTACCAAGGCAGATTCGCGATTTCATTCAACAGTTTCCGTGGGCTGATCGTTCCGTTGGCGACAGACTGTGTTCAGTCATTTTTGAAAACGACGATCTCGGACGATTGGCACAAACACCCTTACTTCTTACTCTTCTGATCATTCTGTGTCAATATGCACCGCCAGATCAACTTCCTCGGCGGCGCGAAGCAACATATCAGATGATTCTGGACCTTTTTCTGGGTGGCTGGGATGCTGCAAAGAAACTTCGGCGACAGCGCGCAATCAATGACAACTCTGTGTCTCTCGCCATCCTGAGAAAGGCGGCGTTTGTGTTCTACAACGAGCAACAACGAACATTCACGATGGAACAATTCATTGATTTGTGCGCCTCTGAGTATCGACGCTTCGGGGAAACCGAACCCGAATGGCGTGTGTACTTTGATGATTTGGTGTCAGATTGCCTAATAGTGCCAATGATAAACAATCGCTATGCCTTTTTCCATTTTTCTATTCATGAGTACCTTGTTGCCCTCGAACTCAGCAATGAAATTGGGACCACGAAAGCGTTTATGGCCATAGATAAATTCTTTCGATCCAACGGATGGTGGGAAGAAGTTCTGGTGTTCTACGCTGCGATTAAGCGGGATGTAACGCCCTTGATCGAGTCTCTTCACCTTCATTTAACTGCGAAGATGGTTCGTGAGGGGAATAGCAACAGCCTTGTTCGACTTCTTCGTCGGTGGTTTGAAGTTGCGGACCTTACGCCTATCCATGAACTGAACCCCCGAGGCACGGTTGCTAGTGAGCTCTCACACATGGTGACCGGTGAAGACGCTCAACGATTTCATGCGCTCGGAATCATTAAGTAAGCTGCTATGGTCACACTCGTCAATCCATGCGGCGATGCCTTTCATCAAATACTGACTATCTGTCGTCAATATCATTCTTTAATTTTACAATGAATGGTGCCACAAAAGATTCATGCAATTCTTTTTTCAAGTTTATCCCAAGTTTGTATATTTTCAATGAGACTCAGAAGGTTATTACCCGCCATGTGATCATCCTGTTCAGCGTGGGTTAACGATTTGCTTGTTATAGGAAGTAATAAACAAAAGTCTTATTCTCGAACTAGCGGAATTATTGTCTTCACCGACTACTGTTTAAAGATGGTAGGCTGTCAGAATTGATGATTACGGATGGAAAACCTTAAGGTCACTTTGGATCATCTACGACCGACATCTTCAACGAGTCTCAAATCCCACGGCGCTACGCGCAATACCAAATGTACTCATTATCCCGCTACGCTATGCTTCAAACTTCATTTCATTCGTTTTCAGCTTGGCTCACTAAATTCCACTTGACAGAAGTATTTTTCGGCTATATATGCCAGTTAACGTAAGGTGGGTTTAGAAAGGAAAAAAACAGTGCGGTGGTTCTTAGATAAGGGTCCTGCCGCAGTATAGAATAAACATGAGCAATAAAATTATTAAAAGGGAGGAATAGTGTATGATCAAATTCAGCGACAAACAATTAAAAATTCCAAAACTGATGAGGCCGGTTTATCTGGTAACGGCCGGACAGTCGAAATTCGACAGGGCATTTCCCGATAAGCGGACTGAAGAGCTCTGCATCGACGCTCTCACGCAGGCGGCGGAGCTGATTAAGATGTCCCCAGCCGAGCTGAAGAGTTATATCCACACGTGCTACTACGGCCATTTTGCTGACCACTTCGGTGACCAGCTTCTCGGAGAAGCCGTCATCCATGACCGGCTGGGACTCGATCCACTGGGCAACTGCGGAGTCAAGACCGGCGGGGCTACCGGCGGCACGACATTGTGGGAGGGAGTTAAAGCTGTAGCCTCTGGCTATTCCGACTGCGTTCTGTCCATGGGATGGGAGAGGATGGACGAGGTTCCTACCGATGAGGGCAACTTTTATATTTCCTGCGCGGCAGATAAGGACTGGGAAGGGCCGTTGGGCCACATCTATGCCGGTTACTACGCTGTCATGGCTCAGAAATACTGGAAGGTTTTTGGCAAGGAAGAAGATTCTTTTCGCAGAACCATGGCCGAGATAGCGGTTAAGCATCACGGCTACGCGCGCATGAACCCATACGCACATTCACCTATGAAGATTACTGTAGAGGACGTGCTTAACTCACCCGTTGTAGCGTATCCTCTGCGTGCCCTGGACTGCTGCCTTATGAGCGTTGGCGCTGCCTGCGCGATTATCTGCGACGAGGCAACTGCGATGAAGCTGACGAAAAATTCACCCCATAAGCCTTTGCGGATATGGGTAACCGCGGGCTCGCACACACTGCGGCCGGCAGACCGACGCGACATGGCTATACCCCTCCTGCCCAACGAGACCAAAGATCAGTACAAAGACCTGGGGAAAAAGTTCCCCGGCGGCGAACGCTATCCCGGTTTCACCGGTTTCCTCGCGGCCCGTATGGCAGCCTATTACGCCTATAATCAGGTCGGCATCAAAGATCCGACCGAAGATCTTGATGTTATCGAGCTCCACGACGCCTTCACCATCAGCGACATACAGACCTATGAGGATGTCGGTATCAGGCCCTACGGCTACGGCAGGGACTATGTCGAGTCGGGCGACTGCTACCACACGAACCCGAAGACCGGCAAGCCGGGCAAATTACCATCCAACCTTTCCGGCGGACTTATTGGTTGTATGCACTCGGTCGGCGCGACCGGTATCATGCAAGTGTTCGAGATCGCTACCCACCTTTGGAACAGATGGGCGGAGATCCACGGCGACAATAAATTATGGAAGAAGTTTGATCGTCAGAAGCCTTCGGACTGGACCGACCTGCAGGTCAAGGGAGCCAAGCGGGCACTAGCCATCAGCCATGCCGGCGTCGGTTCACACGTGACGGCGACAATATTGATGGACCCGGACAAATTAATTAAAAAAGACGCGTAGAGGAGAAAACTACTATGAGTATGACAGGACAAGTGCAAATTAAAAAAGGACAGTATAAGATAAAAGGCGATTTTCATCATCTTGAGTTTGGTGAGCCTATACGTATGGCAGATGAGAACTGGCGTCTAGCCGGAATCACCAATCCCCGACAGCTGACGCACATTCATTCCTACGGCGGTGAAGCAATTTTTTTCGAGAATTTGAGCAAAGGAAAGTTGATGGCTACGCGTTGCGACAACAAGAAATGCGAGACCAAGGGATCCATTTATCAGCCCTTCAGGATTCATTGCCCGGATTGCCTTGGCAAAAACACAGTCATTGACATGACAGATATCGCCAAGAAAACGGCTAAGATACACACCTTCATGGTATGCGAACGTTCGGGAGCTTTCAATTTGTTGGATAAACCCATTAAATTCATCAATATCGAATTTGACGGAGTATGCACAATTCTGTTTAGCTATCTGGCGATCGGCGAGCCAAAAATGGGAATGAGCGTGGTCCCCATCTTCCAGAAACTGGATCCAACATATACAATTTTGGATATGGCCTGGGTACCCAAAGGGACGAAAGAAAACCAATTGCCTAAGGGATTTTCGTTCTAGAAATGAGCCTTGATGCGGAGCCCCGCCCCACGTAAAGACTCCGCATCAAGCTTTCTTAAGTTCCCCGCCGGGGGATTTAGGAGAGTATAGAGAGAAAGCTTGGATAAATTTGGAGGATTACAATGGATTTCTGGTTAAATAATGAACAAAAAATACTGCGGCAGAATGTCAGAGATTTCGCGGAAAAAGAGATCGCGCCGCTGGCTCTGGAATTGGATGAAAAAGAAGAATTTTCCTATGACCTGACCAAAAAGATGGCGGCTCTCGGTCTTTTCGGCATTTATGTACCGAACGAATACGGCGGAGCCGGCATGGATTATCTTTCATACGTTGTCGCAGTTGAGGAAATATGCAGGGTCGACGGTTCGCATGGCGCGACGGTGGCCGCGGGTAATTCCCTGGGCATAGGGCCGATTTATTATTACGGGAGTAAAAAGCAAAAAGAGCAATGGCTGCCGCGCCTCTGCTCCGGTGAGATATTGGCCTCTTTCGGACTTACCGAACCTGATGCCGGTTCCGATGCCGGCGCGAGCAAGACCAACGCCAAGCTCGATAAAAGGGAATGGGTGATTAACGGAAGTAAGATTTTCATCACCAATTCAACGAATAAAATGGCAGGCGTTTGCACAGTACAGGCCATCACCGGCACAAAAGGAGATAAGAAGGAGGTGTCTTGCATCCTGGTGCCCAACGGCACGCCCGGATTCACCACTAAAAAGATGACAAAGAAAATGATGTGGCGGTCATCCGATACCGGTGAGCTTTATTTCGACGACTGCAGAGTGCCCGAGGAAAATCTACTGGGGAAACGAGGCGAAGGCTTTCACCAGATGCTTCAGACTCTGGACAACGGCCGCCTGGCCATCGCCGCCATGGGTCTCGGCGGCGCGCAGGGCGCCTACGAGCTGGCCATGAAATACGCCAAAGAACGGAAACAGTTTGGAAAACCAATATCCACTTTCCAGATCAACGCCTTCAAACTGGCCGACATGGCCACCGAGATCGAAGCGGCGCGCAATTTATTGTACAAGGCATGCTACCTGAAAGACCAGGGCAAGCCTTTCGGCAAGGAAGCGGCCATGGCGAAACTCTATTGCTCGGAAGTGATGGGGCGCGTGGTGGCTGAAGCCGTGCAGATTCACGGCGGGTACGGCCTGATGAAGGAATACAACGTCGAACGATTCTACCGCGACCACAAGCTCCTTACCATCGGTGAGGGGACATCTGAAGTTCAGCGTATCGTCATCTCGCGAAAAATCGGCTGCTATGACGTTGAATGAATCTCCCCGCTTCAAGCAGCGGGGTATCTTGATGGACAGGCAGCACTCTCTTCTTCGTCGCAGGCGACGGAAAATTTGACTCAGAGAGATTAAATAAATGGTAAAAAACATGAACGATAAAGTTCTCTCTATCGGTGCGCTGGCCAATAAACTGGAAATGAGCCAGCGAACCATTCGCTATTACGAGGAGATTGGTCTGCTTAATTCTATCAAGCGCATTGAAGGGGGGCGCCGGGTTTATACCGACGTGGATCTACGCCGTTTGAAACTGATAAAAAGGCTGAAAATCATGGGCATGACCCTTTCGGAAATGCAGGAACTGGAAGCAATGTGGATAATTGAGAAATCAAACGAAAAGGTGCTCAAGCGTCTTCTGGAGCTTTTGGAAAATCACCTGAAGCGGCTGGATGATCGTATTGCCGATCTTGATATCCTGAGAAATGAAATTACGGAGTATCAGAAGCGAATCCAGACAAAGATGGGGCAAATTAAACAAACAGGGGAAAAATCCCCATAGGGGATGGATGCAAGCGCTGCTGCCGTTAATTCAGATTTTGTCGTAATTGGCAACCATAAATTGAAGTAACAAACCGCTATTTTGCGGTTTATATTTCATTGACATAAAAGACCAAAATTATTATAGTTCAATTAGCATTATCTTAGATACATAATAAATAAAAAAAGGAGATATCGGAATGGGTGACGTCTATTCGGAAAAACCGTGGCTGAAGAATTATGATAAGAAAGTGCCGCCGACGCTGAAGTACGGGGACAAAACCTTTGCAGAACAATTCCGGGAGGTCGTGGAAAAATACCCGAACAAGACAGCCCTTATTTACATGGGCTCGCAGATCACCTACCGCGACATCGATGAGCTATCCAACCAGCTAGCCCAGTATTTCATCAAGATCGGTCTCAAGCCGGATGACGTGGTAGGTCTCCACATGCCCAATATCCCCGCCAACTATATCAGTATCATTGCCGTTCAGAAGGCCGGATGTGTATCCACGGGACTGAGCCCCCTGCTTACGCCCAATGAGATGGAGCATCAAATCAACGATTCACGGGCAAAGGTTATCATGACTGTAGATCTACTCTTTGAGAAGATCGCAGAAGTAGCCGACAAGACTAATTTTACTACGGTAATTGTTTCTGAGATCGCCGATTTTCTCCCAGGCGTTAAGAGAGTACTCGGCAAGCTCCTCAAAAAGATTCCAACAGGTGAGGTAAAGCCTCTCTCCGGTAAGACCGTGGGGAAATTCATGGACGTCATCCGGGGAATGCCGAAGGATCGGGTCGCCGTGAAACGCAGTATGGACGACATGATCTTCATGATGTACACAGGAGGGACTACCGGTCCCGCGAAGGGTGCGGTTCTCACACAGCGAAGCTACATGTCCAATCGGGCGCAGGCCCTCACTTGGCTTGACTTGGGGCCTGATTTTTTTGCACTCTCCGCTTTTCCGCTCTTCCACATCGCGGGACTTGCCTTTGGCGGTTTTTCAATCACTGTCGGTGCTACCCAGATCTGTGTGCCTAACCCGCGGGATACGAATTTTATCATCAATGAGATGAAAAAATATAAGCCACATGCCGTTGTGAATGTACCGACGGTCTTCTTTGAATTGATGAAAAAACCCGAATTCAGAAAACTGGATCTGAGCAACCTCAAGTGGTGCCTGAGTGCAGCAGCGCCTTTCCCGCCTGAGTATATCGAGGAACTCGAGAGCATCATTGGAAAGGGTAACTTCATTGAGCTGTATGGGATGACGGAAACCTCCCCTATAACATGTTGTAATCCGCGCTATGGAAAGAAGAAGCCAACCTCCATCGGCATGCCTCTGCCAGACACCGAGTTCAGGCTGATAGATCCAGAGACGGGACTGCCGGCGAAACCTGGTGAGCCAGGTGAGATCGCCGTGCGGGGACCCCAGCTTATGAAGGGTTACTACAACCAGCCTGAGGAAACGGCCAATGCCATCCGGGACGGCTGGATGTTCACGGGAGACGTGGCTAGGATGGATGAGGACGGTTACTTCTACATTGTTGACAGGCTGAAGGATATGGTCATTGTCTCGGGGTTCAAGGTCTTCACCCGCGAGCTCGACGATGTTCTCATGAAACATCCTGATATAGCGCTCGCAGCCTCCATCGGCATCCCCGATCCGGATCGACCCGGATCTGAACGAGTGGGCATCGCTATCGTACTTAAGCCTGGTATTGAGAAAGATAATTCTGAAAAAGAAAAGATTATCAAATATCTGAAGGAAAAAGTTGCTCCCTACAAGGTCCCGAAAAAGATTGAGTTCATGGATCAGCTCCCTATGAGCGGTGTGGGTAAGATCCTGAAACGCGAGCTCAAGAAAATAATGAAATAGGTAATCAACGAAGATAAAAAAGAGGGGATTCCACATGAGCAAAGAATACACATCGGGAACATTTTGCATCGACATCAAGTGCCCACAGCATGCGGCACTTGATGGACTAAAAGGTAACGCCTATATAGAGAAGAAGCAGGTGCATTGCAAAGACTGCTTCGCCTGGCGTTTTTTCATTTGGACGAAAGACCACAAATGGCGGATCGTACAAACCCAACCGGAAATATCGAACAAACAGCTTGCTGCCATGATCAAGGGAATCGATCCCGTCCGAGTTGAGGATTTAACCGAGGATGAGATTTTGTGTCTATAGAAAATATACTGCCGGCGGTATTGGTCATGTGACCTCGTTTTCTTCCATTTTTATGTTACAGTTCAATCTCCGCCGTCACGTTTTTCTCCACATCGGTGCCGTTTTGATTTGGCACGATCAAGTTTATCGACGCCCTGTCGTCCCGCACCTCGGTGACCTCGCCGTTGATGGTGATGACGTCTAGGATATGATGAACTAGCGCGCAAAGCGGCACTTGTATTTCTTAATCGAGCCTGGGTCTCCTGTTCGGCCAATAACAGTTCGCACGACGAACTCAACAGTGCAGAGCCCCTAAAGAATCGCACCGCCCATCCCCACCATCTTGCCGAATTCCGGATCGACATGAATGGGATTGAAATCTCCCGAGGTGCTGGAGTAGTAGAGCGCACGGTAGGCATCGACCTCCTCGCGCCCGCTGAAGGTTGTTCCTTTTTCGGTTTTCTTAATAGTTACTTTTTATAAAAAATTCTTATAATATATCATTAGGTTATAGTGATCTTAGTAATGATTTTACCGAAAAATTAATTCATACCCGATTTATTTTAAAAAAACTAAACTTTTTTCTTGACAATAATTGGCAGGGGGATTAATGAATTAACCAGTTGGTTGAACGTCCAATCAAAAAATAGGAGGACGATCAAATCCGGGGCAATGTTAATGTTCAGTCGGTATATATGCTATTAAAAGGATGTTTACATACGCACACAACTTGCTCGGACGGTAAACTGTCACCCCAGGAAGTGGCCAATGCATACGAATCAAGAGGATATGATTTTATAGCTTTTACAGATCATGATTACTTGCTGAAACCCAACTACCGGGAAATATGCGGGCAGGTAAAAACGAACATGATTGTTTTTTATGGCATTGAGTTGACGGTCTTTGTAAATGGATACATTCATGTGACGAAAATCGAAGGCGACCGTGAGGTGCTCCATATATTCAACCACATCGGCGAATATGACTTTACCCCGGAACAATTGTTGGTTCGGCTGGCGGAACTGGAAAAGATGTATCCCATAGATGCGGTGGAAATAACAACGAAGGGTTTTCGTGAAATGGTTTTCGAATCGCTCAATATTGCATATCCCAAAATAGCATCGGATGACTCGCACACGCATGGCGGTATCGGCAGAGCTTGGATAGAGTTGGATGCGAAGCGGGGAAAAGATTTTATCATACAGGCGATAAAAAAGGGGAAGTGCTGGAACTGTTACATATAAAGGAAAACATTAAAGGAGTTAATATTATGACCCTTTATCAAGTCACATCAAATTAGGAGGAATGGTAATGGCTAAAAAAGTTGCCGTCTGCGCTGTTGCACAGATCAAGAACGATCCCAATTATCATTATTTACGTTTTCAGAACATGTTGCTTGAATGTTTCGAGTCAATAATGAAACAGACCAAGGTGACCTTTGACATGGAAAAGGGCATCCGGACAATCATCACCTGCTCGGATGACATGTTTGACGCGCGGACCATATCCGATAATGGCATCACCGATGTCGTTGGCGCGCACTTCCGGGGCGAGGAAAAGATGGCTCAGGAAAGTATCAATGGCCTTGGTTACGCGATGGCGTGCATCATGTCCGGTCATGACGACGTAATACTTTTCATGGGACACTGCAAGGAGTCGCAGGGAGAAAGCCGGAGGATGATTTCCAACCTCGCTTATGATCCCTTCTACTGCAGACCCCTCGGCATGGACTATCACAACGTGGACGCATTGCAAGCCCGGGCGTATATGGAAAAATCGAAAGTTACGGACGAGCACCTCGCGAAAATAGTGGTGCGTTCCAGGAAAAACGGGAAAAAGAATCCCTATGGCCGCGAGAATAAAATCGTCAGTGAAAAAGAAGTGTTGAATTCGCCGATGTATTCGGACCCGTTGCGGGAGCTTTACGTATATCCGGTCACCGACTGGGCGTACGGAATGCTGCTCTGCAGCGAAGAGCGAGCCAAAGAGTTCACGAAAAAACCTGTGTGGATTACAGGGTACGGGAGCTGCATGGACACGTATTTCCTTGGCGACAAGGACATTACCTCGAATTTTTCGCTTAAAAATGCCGCGCAGCGGGCATACGCCAAGGCCGGCATAAAAGATCCCAGAAAAGAGATCCAGCTTTTCGAGCTCAGCGACCACGCCGCGTACCAACTCCCGATGTGGGCCGAGGGCGTCGGCATCGCCGATGAAGGCAAAGGCGGCAAATGGATCGATGAAGGCGGTATGGATAAATTCAATGTGAACCTGTCCGGGGGACAGCTCAATGGTAATCCGCTCCTTCTAGGAGGCGCGGCCAGGGCCATTGAATGCTACTACCATCTGGCCAACCAAGCAGGCGATCGCCAGGTCAAGGGCGCGAAGCGGGCAGTCGCCCAGGCGGCAACCGGCGGGGCCGGGCAGCATCAGGCCGTAATAGTAATGGAAGCGCAGGGAGGTTGAACAATGGCACATAAAAAGAAAAATAGAAATGTTGGAATAATAGGCATTGGACAGACAAAGCATTCCAGCCATCGTGAGGATGTCAACCAGCCTGAATTGATACATGAAGCTGTCAGTCTGGCGCTGAAAGACGCTAACCTGACCATGAAGGACATTGATTGCGTCGTTCACGGCAATATGGAGCTCTTCGAGATGGTGCACTCGCCGGACCTCTGGCACGTGCTGGGAACCGGCGCCTACGGCAAAGACTGCATCAGGATCACAACCGGCGGAACCGTCGGGGCGACCCTATCATGCGCATCGGACAACCTGGCGGCATCGGGAATGTACGATATCGTAATGGCCATCGGTTTTGAGAAACTGCAGGAAGGAAACACGACCGGCGGTATAACGAACATGGCTGATCCTCTCTGGTTCCGCAAGATACAGGCAGGGGCGCTGACCGGATCGTCCGCATATGATGTCGAACGAGAATTCGGACTCGAACGCGCAAACAAGGCGTCGATGACGTACCGCATCATCATGGACAAACATGCGGGGCTCAACCCCAACGCGCACCGGGCTTTCGGGCTCGATTTCAGTCAGATCGATGACCTCATCAGGACTTCGCCGAAACTTGTTGGCGAGCTGAAGCTCATCGAAATGTGCTCACAGTCAGACGGCGCGTGCTGCGTCATCTTTGCCTGCGAGAAAAAAGCGAAAGAGCTTTCCAAGACTCCTGTCTGGATACGCGATCACATTACCGTCCACAAGGAAGAGACATTCAACATATTCGGATATAACAGAGCGTTCCCTGTTANNCCCCTGAACTACTTCGATGTGTTCGAAATGTACGATCCGGCCTCATGGTGGGCCATTGACTGGCTTCGAGACTTTTTCGGCATGAAAGGCGATGAACACCTCAAGCTCATCGAGAACAAGGAAATAATGATTGGCGGCAAGTTGCCCATCAATCCGTCCGGCGGCGTTATCGGGTCAAACCCGATCGGCGCGACAGCGCTTATTCGGGTGGCCGAGGCGGCTCTGCAGGTGCGCGGCAATGCCGGTCCGCACCAGATCCCGACCCCCGTCAATCACGCTCTCGCGTCAGGGTTCGGCGGTACTATGTGGACCGTGCTCACGATGCTCGAGAAGGAACTTAACTGGTAGGAGGATAATCATGGCAGAATACTGGGGAGTAAAAGTAGAAGATATATTCAACTCTATGAAAGAGCGTTTCCGTCCCGAAGGGGCCAAGGATGTCGACGCGGTTTTCGGCTACGACATCAAAGACGAAGACAAGTGGAAATTGACGGTAAAGAATGACGGGATAAAAATCGAGAAGACTGACGACCTGTCCGGCTGTGTCGCGACCATGAAGGCCGACGGCGAGACATTTGTCGGGGTAAACACAGGTAAAGTCGACGCAACAAACGCCTTCATGAGCGGCAAGGTCAAGGTTGAAGGCGACATGGGCGCCTTCGGAAAAACCGGCAAGCTCTTCCGCAAATTCGTCATTGCCCAGAAGGAAATGACTGTTAAAGACTATCTCGCTGATATGTTCGCGACGATTGTGCCGCGCTTCAAGGCCAAGGAGGCCGAAGGGCTCGATGCCTCTTTCGCCTTCGATCTCGGCGGACCTGACGGCGGCAAGTGGACCGTCTTCATAAAGGACAAGGTCTGCACGGTCACAACGACCATCGAGGGCAAGCCGACCGTAACGCTGGAATTCAACGAAGCCAAAGATTACGTTGATTTTATACTCGGGAAAATCGATGCCCAGAGCATTCTAGCGGCAGGAAAGGCGGCCGCTAAGGGCGACATCAACATGATGGCGTCGAANNAAAAAAATATACGCGAATAAATGCCCCAAGTGCGGCCGTTTGCAGCTGCCGCCGCGGGAAGTGTGCGCCGAGTGCCGGGTGCGCGCCGCTGATTTCGTGGAGGTCGGGCCCAAGGGTGAAGTCCGCTATATGGACATAGTCTACTACGCAATGCCTGACCCGCTTACCGGCGTGGCCAGGGAAACCCCGTACGGGTCGATCTTTGTCCTACTGGACGGATGCAAAGGCAATGAAACCCTGACACATTTTATCAGAAAAGACCAGATAGAGAAAATCCAGTTGGGATGGAACGAGAAAAAGGGTACCCGCGTCCGCCCCGTCTGGGAGGAAAATCGAATCGCTGATATCTGGGATATTAAATATTTTGAAATAGATGAGTAAGGAGTAAGTATATGAAAAAAAAGCAGATAAAAGGTTATGAAGACAGCTTTGTAGTTGAAGGTAAAATGGCGCTCCCTTATACTTACTTCGCCGGCCGGGTTGGCAGCAAGTTCATCACAACCATCCGGGATCAGAAGAAAATTATGGGAGTAAAATGCCCTACCTGCAACGTAGTCTATCTGCCGCCGCGGCAGGTATGTGATAAGGACTTTACCGACATCCGCGACAAATGGGTCGAGGTAAGCAATACCGGCACGGTGGCAAACTTCACAGTGGTGCGCTATGACGACAAGCACCTGCCGCGGAAAGCGCCCTTTGTCTTGGCCCTTGTCAAACTCGACGGCGCAGATACGCCATTTATGCATATCCTTGAGGAATGCAAAATAGAGGATGTGAAGATAGGGATGAAAGTAGAGGCAGTATTCGCCAAAGAAACGACGAACACTATCCTAGATATAGATCATTTTAAACCCGCTTCTGAAAAAATTTCGGTTCACGAAATTAATGCGGCCAGGAAACAATGGGTTCCTTCAGATGAACCCGATACTAAAGAAAAACGAAAAGGAGGCAAACCCGATATGTCAAAACCCGTTATCATCACTGCGGCTCTCACCGGTGCCGCCACAATGAAGAATCAGAACCCGTCAGTGCCCTATACACCGGCGGAGTTCGCGGAAGAAGCATACAAGTGCTGGAAGGCCGGCGCGGCCATGATACACGTGCATGCCCGTGAAGACGGAGGTATGGCCACCCATGAGCACGCGAGGATCAAGGCAACATACGACGCCATCAAGGACAAGTGTCCGGACATCATTGTCTGCCTGACCTCCGCAGTCGGCATGGGCAAAACAGCAGAGCAGCGGTTATCCCAGATCGTGGCGATCAAGCCCGAGGTGGCGTCGCTGAACACCAACACGATGAACTTCGGCATCGTTGACCGCAAAACAGGGAAGATATTCATCGATTACGTGTTTGAGAATACCTTCACCATGCTGCAGGATTTCGGCAAGGCCATGGAAGAAAACAGCGTAAAGCCGGAAATCGAATGCTACGATATGGGCGGACTTGACAACGCCATACTGATAGGCAAGCAGGGTATCTTCACCGATCCGATGAACTTCAACTTCGTCTGGGGAGTTGCGGGCGGGCAGGCTTTCCGGGCTGAGTCATTCATTGCCATGATGAACGCGCTGCCGCCAAAAGCCAACTTTACCACTTGCGGCGTAGGCACCGACGAATTCCCCTGCATCATGCAGTCGTGCATCCTTGGCGGACACATGAGGGTTGGGCTCGAGGACAACATCAAGATGCCGAACGGCGCGCTTGCCAAAGGTAGTTACGATCTGGTGGAAGTGGCGGTGGAAATTGCCAACGCACTCGGACGCCCTATTGCTACGACGGACGAAGCCCGTCTGATCATGGGCATTAAGAAGAGATAGTAATTAACTTGGCGGATGCTTGATGGAATTATCAGAAAAAAACATGAATGATGTTTTTCGGAACCGCGCCAATAAGTACGGGAACCGTCTGGCCATCGAAAAAAAGATGGGAGGCGTATGGCAAAGCGCCACCTGGAACGAATATTACGACCGGGCGCGTGCCGTAGGCCTGGGTCTCTGGTCGCTGGGACTCAGAAAGGGAAATATGGTTTCCATACTTTCTGAAAACAGGCTGGAATGGCTTTATGCCGACATGGGCTCGCTGGGAATCGGCGTCTGCGTAATCCCGGTATACCCTACCCTGCCTTCTGAGGATATCGAGTATATCGTCAATAATTCCGAGTCGAAGGTCATTGTGCTGGAAAATAAGAACCAGCTCAAAAAGGTACTGGAGATCGTGGACAAGTGCCCCGGCCTGGAAAAGATAATCGTAATGGAAGAAAAGGATGCCGCGGGTCATCCCAAGGTCATGAGTTTCAAGGATCTCATGGAACTCGGACGGAGAAAATACTCTGAAGATCCAACGCTGTTTGAAAAGCTGTCACAGGAAGTGACTGCAGATGATCTTGCCACCATCGTGTACACATCCGGCACAACCGGATTGCCCAAAGGCGCCATGATAACCCACGGAAATATTTTCTGGGTGGTCCAGTCACTCAACGCGATCAAGCCCCCTTTTGCATCCGACAAGGACTGCACGGTTCCCTTCCTCCCCCTTTCTCATGTGTTTGAGCGGATCGCGGGACATTTCTACGGCATGTACTGCGGTATCACTTCATCCTACGCGGAGAGCATCGACACGCTGCTGGCGGACTTTGAACAGAAACGGCCCACCATGATCCTGGCAGTGCCGAGGGTGTGCGAAAAGGTTTATCAAAAAATCATGGCACAGGTCAAGGAGCAGTCCCCGTTTAAACAGAAGGTCTTTGCCTGGGGCCAGAAAGTGGGCAGCCGCATCAGCGAGCTCCGTGAGAAACACAAGCGCATCCCTCTTTTCCTGAAACTGAGATACAAGATCGCCTATGCTGCCATATTCAAGAAGCTCCAGGACAAGCTCGGTGGGCGGGTTACGTGGATGACGGCATCCGGCGTCCCCACAGCCGAAGAGATCATTCGCTTTTTCAACGCGGCCGGCATCACAGTCATACAGGGATACGGCATGACTGAAACCACGGCGCCCGCCACAATGCAGTCACTGGTTGATTACAGGATAGGGACCACCGGCAAGCCGATACCCGGCGAGGACATCAAGATAGCCGATGATGGAGAAATTTTAATCAAGGGCGGTAACGTGATCAAGGGATACTGGAAACTGCCGAACGAGACCAGGGACGCATTCACACCCGATGGGTATTTCATGTCCGGCGACATCGGCATGTTCGATAATGATGGCAACCTGCTCATCACGGACAGAAAGAAGGATCTCATCATAACCTCGGGTGGCAAGAACGTGGCACCGCAGAAGATCGAGAACATGTTCAAATCCGATCCGCTGTTCACCCAATTCATAGTAATCGGTGAAAGGAAGAAGTATCTCACCGGCTTATGCAACATCAATCCTGAGGAGGCCGCGCTATTGGCCACGGAGGAGAACATAACGTTCAATAACCCGGCAGAGTTGCTGGAAAACAAGAAATTTCTCGATATTGTGCAGAAGCACGTAGACGAGCGCAACTCGCATCTCGCGAAGTATGAATCTATCAAGAGCATACGGATCGTCAAAAACGATTTTTCTCAGGAAGGCGGAGAACTCACGCCTTCCCTGAAACTCAAGCGCAAGGTTGTGCTCCAGAAGTACAATGACCTCATCGACGATATGTATGGAAAAGAAGCCGTTGACGAGCTGTACGCAAAAAAATGATCAGAGAACACCTGCACGAGCAAGCGTTAGAGCAAAATAATATCCGGGAGGATAAAGGAGATAAATTATGAGCAAGGCATCTGAATTAAAGCAAGGCCAGAATCAACTGTTTACTGACCCTGATGCCGATAAAGCGAGGGAGTTTTTCAGGCACAAATCTCGCGCCATGGTGAACAAAGTCACCACCGTCGAAGAGGCAGTAAAAAACATGATAAAGGACGGCGATTACATAACCATCGGCGGGTTCGGTGCAAACCGCATCCCCACCGCGGTACTGCATGAGATCGTCCGACAGGGAAAGAAAAACCTGGGGTTTGCCGGCCATACCGCGACCCACGACTTTCAGATACTGGTGGCCGGCGAGTGCATCGACAGACTCGACGTGGCATACATCATCGGACTAGAGGCGCGCGGCCTTTCCCCGCACGCGCGGCGCGCCGTGGAGAGCGGAAATATAAAGCTCACGGAATGGACAAACGCTACCCTTTCCTGGAGAATCAAGGCCGCGGCAATGGGCCTCTCTTTCCTGCCGGCGCGCAATATCATGGGCACCGACACCTTCAAGTACAGCGCGGCGAAGGAGATACTCTGCCCCTTCACCGGACAGAAGTACGTGGCGCACCCGGCGCTCTATCCCGACTTCGCGGCGATTCACGTCCATGAGTGCGACGTTTACGGCAACGCCCACGTGTACGGCGCGTCCGTATCGGATCAGGATCTGGCCAAGGCAGCCAAGCGGGTCGTGCTCACCACCGAGCGGATCATCTCCAACGATAAAATCCGCCAGAACCCGGAAGCGACCTTCATCCCCTTCTGGTGCGTTGATGCCGTCATTGAGGTCCCCTACGGGAGCTATCCCGGCAATATGCCATATGAATATTTTTCGGACGAGGAGTACCTGCGCGAGTGGCTAAACATGGAAAAGGACCCGGCGGAATTCAAGAAGTTCTTCAAGAAACAGATCCTCGACACAAAGAATTTTTATGAATACCTGGATATGAACGGCGGCATCGAACGGATGATCAAGCTTCGCGCCATTGAGCACCTGACTGACAAGAAATAAGGAGAACTACCATGGCAGATTATAATCCAATGGAATTAATGATATGCGTCGCCGCGCGGAACCTGGAGGACGGTGCCACCGTCGTCGTGGGTACCGGCGCGCCCTGCGCGGCCGCAATGCTGGCACAGAAGACGCACTCGCCGAACCTCACCGTCATGTTCGAGGCCGGCGGCGTCGCTCCGATATTGCCCGCGATGCCGATCTCGGTCGGGGACTCCCGCACCTTCCACAAGGCAATCATGGCCAGCTCCATGCCCGAAATCATGGAGACTTGCCAGCGCGGCATGGTAGACTATACTTTTCTCGGCGGGGCGCAGATCGACATGTACGGAAACATCAATTCCACCATGATCGGCAACGATCACGCGAAGCCGAAAGTGCGGTTCCCGGGATCCGGCGGGGCCAACGACCTGGCCTCCCTCTGCTGGAGGACCATGATGATGACGCCGCAGGACGCGAAGCGATTCACAGAAAAGATAAATTTCATCACGTCCCCTGGGTATCTCACCGGCGGGAATTCGCGCTACGAGGCGGGGCTCCCGAAAGGAACCGGCCCCTACCGGATCATCACCAACATGGCGATCATGGGCTTTGAAGAAAAGTCCAAGCGGATGAAGGTTCTCAATGTCAACCCGGGCTATAGCCGGAAGGACATCCAGGACAACTGCGGCTTCGAGCTCCTTTGGGCCGACAAGATCACCGACACCGATCCGCCCCATGCCGATGAGCTGCGTATCCTCCGCGATGAGGTTGATCCACAACGGTATATTATAGGAAGATAACACATAGGAGAACAATCATGTCCGATCAATTTAACGGCATTGAGCCGATGGTGTACAACAGCAAGATCAACGTCCCCTATTCATGGTGGGCCGGCGACACAGCGAGCAAGTTTTATATAAACCTCCGGGATGAAAAGAAAATAATGGGAACAAAATGTGCAGCATGCAACAAGGTGTTCCTGCCCCCGCGCAAGGTCTGCCCGTCCTGCTTTACCGAGAACACACAGTGGGTGAACATATCAGACGAGGGAACGGTCATTACCTTTACGGTGGCCCGGCGTCAGTTCGCGGCCATCCCCCATGACATGAAGGTTCCGGTCATATGGGGCCTGATAAAACTTGATGGCGCCGATACCGCCATGCTGCATTATCTGGACGAAATAAAGCCGGAAAACGTGACAATCGGCATGCGCGTGAAGGCGGTGTTCTCAGAGGGACGTAAGGGCACCATCCGCGACATTTCGCATTTCAAACCGGTACAATAAAGAAGGAGCCAGAGATATGGACAGAGCAGCAATAATCGGCGTCGGCATGACCAAAATAGAAAAAAACAAGGTTCGGGACACCTTTGCCGACATGGTGTGGGAGGCCGTTAACAAGGCACTGAGCGACGCGGGAATGACAATTGACGATATCGACAACGTGGTTACCACATCAAGCGACTTCTGGGACGGCAGGACGATTTCCTGCATGGCCGTGGGCGATGCCAGCGGCGCGGCCCACAAGAACGTTTCCTGCGTCGAGGGCGATGGCACCTACGGAGCGTTTTACGGCATGACCAGAAGCCTTTCCGGGTCGTACAAGACCACCCTGGTCACGGGACATTCAAAGGGCTCCCAGAGCGTATCGAGCCTCATCACCAATTCGGCCTTTGACCCCATCTACGAGCGGGCACTCGGCATGGACATGGTTACCGCGTGCGCCATGCAGGCAAGGTCGTACATGCACCGCACCAAGGCCACGCCCCAACAACTGGCAATGGTATCGGTGAAGAACCATGGCAATGCGCTTAGGAACCCCCTGACGCAGCTTCCCATGAAGATCACCGTTAAGGATGTGCTGGAATCCGAGATGATAGCGGACCCGCTCCGCAAGCTTGATTGCTCCCCCATATCCGACGGGTGCGCGGCGGTCATTATAGCCCACGAGTCGGTGGCGGCGAAGTTCAAGCAGAAGCCGGTCTGGATCAAGGGAGTGTCCTTTTGCGCCGATAACTTCTTCTTCGGCGACCGGGACCTTTCCCGCGCCAGGTCACTCACCGAAGCGGCGAAGAAGGCGTACGCGATGGCCGGAATTAAGGACCCGAAAAAAGAAATCGATGTTGCGGAAATATACGATGCTTTTACTTATCAGGAGCTCATGTGGCTCGAGGAAATGGGACTTGCCGACGATGCGATGGCCGGGAAACTCCTCGAAAAGGGAGAGTTTAACATTGACGGCAGGCTGCCGGTGAATGCATCCGGCGGGTTGCTTTCCGGGCACCCCGTTATCGCCGCCGGCCTCTACAGCATGGCCGCGGTGGTCAGGCAGATAAGGGGCGACGCGGGCGGTTTTCAGGTGAAAAAGGCGAAAACCGGCCTGGTGCACGGCGTGAATGGCCTCGGCGGTCAGTCCCACTGCGTGTTTATTCTTGATAAGGACAAGTAGGAGGAAGAACCATGGCTAAACGAGTTGCAATTGTAGGAACCGGACAGACATTCCATAAGAGCCATCGCCCTGACGTGAACGGACAGGAGCTCATTAACGAGGCGGTACTGAGAGCGCTTACGGATGCCGACCTGAAGATGAAGGATATCGATGCCATTGTCATCGGAAACATGGATCACTTTGAAGGAATTAATTACGTCGATTGCTGGAGCGTTGACGGCTCCGGCGGAACGATGAAACCCATTATAAAACTGACCACCGGCGGAACCACCGGATGCACCGTCGCCATAGGCGGATACCATCTGGTAGGGTCGGGCATGTTCGACAGGGTACTGATTATCGGCTGGGAAAAAAACTCGGAGTCGGACACCACCGGTGCTATTACTACAGCCTTTGACCCCGTATGGGACAGGATGGTCTTCGCCGGCGCCATTTCGGGTCTGGCAGCGGAGGCCCAAGCCTATATGGCACGCTATGGTGCCACTGAACGCGACGGCGCAAGGGTCAGCGTTCGGGACCGGAAGCATGCGATGAACAATCCCTACGCCCAGCTTAGAAAAGAAGTAACTCTCGAGGAAGTCCTCGCTTCCCCGATGCTGGCTGACCCTATCCACCTGCTGGATGTCTGCCCAAGGTCCGATGGCGCCTGCGCCGTCATCATGGCCGGCGAGGACACAGCAGAAAAGATATGTCCGAAACCGGACTGGATATGGGCCACGGCAGCGCGCCACAGCTATTCATATTTGGGGGATGTTGATTATGGACGCCTGACCAGCATGCACGAAGGATCGCAGGAACTATGGAAGAAGGCGGGCATCAAGGAGCCGCGTAAAGAGCTTGATGTCATAGAAATGTATCAGCCATATTCGTTCGGAGGACTCATCTGGATCGAAGACATGGGTATTGTTGGTCACGGCGAAGCTCCCCGGTACATCTGGGACGGCAATACCGACATGGGCGGCGAGTTGCCCATCAACCCTTCGGGCGGTGTTATAGCGACCAATCCCATAGGGGCGACCGGGCTCATCCGGTGCGCGGAGGCGGCGATGCAGGTGATGGGCAAAGCGGAAGGACGACAGGTACCTGACGTCAATTTCGCCTTCAGCAGCGGTTTCGGCGGTTGCATGTGGACCGACATGATCCTGCACGGCAAGCAAAAACCCAAGTGAGCAACAAGGAGAAATGATTATGACTGAGAAAGAACATATCATCATAGAATCAGGCGATGCGGTACAGCCTTTCGCGTATTCAGTGGGAATGCACGGGAGTAAGTTTTTCAACGAGCTACGCGACAACAGGCGCTTTATGGCACTTCGATGCCCCAAGTGCAAGAAAGTGTATATCCCGCCGCGGGGCGTGTGCGGAAATTGCTTTGTCGAGATGAAAGACTGGGTCGAAGTGGGCCCGAAAGGCGTCATCGGCACCTTTACCATCCTCCGTTTCGCTTTCATCGATCCGGAAACAGGCGCGCAGAAGCCGGTTCCCTACGGCTACGGCTTTATCAAACTGGACGGCGCTGATACCCTGTTTCAGCACTACATCAGCGTCGAGAACGAAAAGAAGATCAAGATCGGCGCCCGGGTCGAGCCGGTATTCTCCAAGAATCGGAAGGGCAGCATACGGGATATCGAATATTTTAAAATAATAGATTGATTACAATCACGGGTATGAACCCGAAAGCAGGCTGCGGTGTATTATCCCCTCCGCTTCGCGGGATTGTTCAACTTACCAATTCCGATACGCTACGCTTTCGGAATTGGAGTTTCACTAATAAAGGAGTCTCCGACGGTTGAGATAAATCCATCAAAGCGGATATTGAAAATGCCGGGGGCGGTGTGCGGGGGAATCAGTACCGGAACCGATAAAATCAGAAGCGGCTACGGCAACGGCGACTGCCTTTACTTTGACTTTGAGCACCTGGTCTTCGCCGTGGCTGACGGCTCGGAGCGCTTCCCCTGGGCGTCTCGGGATCTTTTAAATCGATTATCGGAAAGCCTTTCACGGAGCGGCGCACCGGACACAGTTCTGGGCTGGAGGGCTCTGATGAACACGGAGATATACTCCGAACAGAAGTATCAGCACAAGACGACCTTCAGCTGCGTCGCCATCAGGCCTGAGGGGGAAGGCATCTCACTGATAATTTCGCACGGTGGCGACAGCGCCGTAACGGTGATAAACAGCCTCACCGGCTCGATATGCCAGCAGACCGGACGCGACATGAATTTTGCGGGAAGGAGCAAGGATATCGTGGACGTGACACAATACCGCACGGCGGACCGCGACATCAGACTGCTCCTTTCTACGGACGGATTCGATGACGTATGGCGGTTCTGCATGCGCCAGTCGCTCCTCGGCGGCGCGCGCGATGTGTTCGAACGTTACCCGGTGGACTGCATCTGTGAAATGATTCACGGGATACTGGAAGAGAACAGGGGCAGGTTCGAGTATGATGATATCGGCTTTATCATTATTGATCCGTACCGAACGGAGCGGATCGGGGGAACGGCGGTGATTATGGGCGGGACGCGACCTTACGAAGAACAACAGTATCTGTTGGAATACGCTTCAGGATCGCATGACCGATGGGTGCCCGACGGGCAGTGGGGCAACTATGATGAAGTGTTTGCCGGGGCGGGAATTCGGGTGCTTGTTCAGTAACGGTGATGTTGATCGTCGCAGTATAACATACTAATGGAGAGTTTACTTGAGTTATGAATGAACGGAGCAAGAGTGATATAATAAATCAGAGGCGTTCCCAGTTGATCCGGGCGGCGTACAAGGTCGTCGGGCAAAAGGGATATTACGATTTCACAATACGGGACATCGCCCGGGAAGCCGGCCTGTCAACCGGCCTGGTCCATTATTACTTCAAGAACAAGGAGGATCTCCTGCTCAATCTGCTAAAGGAGATGAACGCCAATCTCAAGTATTATCTTAACAAGGCGCTCACGGCTCTGGAGGACCCGCGTGATAAGCTGCTGGCCTTCTGCGACCAGGCGTTCGATCTGCTGGACAAGGAAAAAGCTTATTTTTACGTGCTCATCTATTTTTGGGCACAGATCAATCACAACAACCGTATCCGTCAGGCGAACGTAAAGCTCTTCCAGAGCTACCGCGACGAGATCGCGGCAATTCTTAAGGAGGGGACGGCAAAGGGTTTGTTCATGGTCGCGGATGTGAAACTTACGTCGGTAATCATCATATCCCTTATCCAGGGAACCATCATCCAGTATGTAATTGATAACGGGGCATTCGATTACCGAGAGTACACGGGGAGAATTAAAGAACAGATTCTCTCCATAGTCATAAAGGATAAATAATCCATTGAAGGAGGCACTCATGGAATTCGGTTTTACTGAAGAACAATTAATGTTTAGAGATTCAGTGTATAAATACGCGAAAAAGGAAATTGCGCCGCTTGCCGAGGAGGCTGATCTCAAGAGCGAGTTCTCAATGGAAGTATGGCGGAAGCTGGGAGACATGGGCCTTCTGGGCCTGCCGTTTCCGGAAGAACTGGGCGGATCAGGCGCCAATGTCGTGACCTGTTGTCTTTCGGGTGAAGCCCTGGGTCATGCCGGCGTCGATCAGGGACACCTGCTGGCGCTGGGAGCGCATACGTACCTGTGCATGGATACCATATACAAACATGGGACGCCCGCTCAACTGAAGAAGTACATACCGAAGCTCGCCAGCGGCGAGTGGATCGGTTGCATGGGACTCACAGAGCCGGGTTCCGGTTCCGATGCCGCGTCGATAACGACATCGGCAGTCAAGAAAGGCGACAAGTGGATTCTCAACGGGTCGAAGACATTCATTACAAACGCGCCGGTAAGCAACGTCTGTGTCATTTATGCCACGATCGATAAAAAGCTGAAGCACAACGGNNTTCCACAAGATGGGCGTTCGGGCATCCGCCACCTCAGAGGTATTTCTGGAAAACTGCGAAGTCCCGGAGGAAAACCTGCTGGGCGAGGTCGGCAAAGGATTTGAATACACTGTCGAGACTCTCTCTTGGGACAGGAGCGCTCTTTTGTCTCCCTTCGTCGGCGGTATGCAGTTCGCGATAGAGGCATGCACAAAGTATTCTCAGGATCGGGTGCAGTTCGGCAAGCCGATCAACTCGTTCCAGGCGATACAGCACAAGCTGGCGGACCTCAAAATTATACAAGAGGCCGCGAAAATGACCGTTTACCGCGTTGCTCATGATAAGGATTCAGGCAAACCTCTCAACCATATGCATACTTCCATCGCGAAAGCGATCGTGGGCGACTGGGGCATGAAGGCCGCAAGCGATGCTGTTCAGATATTCGGCGGTTACGGCTACATACATGAGTACCCGATCGAGCGATTCCTCAGGGATGCGAAGCTGGGGCAGATCGGCGGCGGGACCTCCGAGATGCAGCGGTTTATCATATCCCGTATCCTTAGCTACTTCTAATTTCGTGCCCGGATACAGGATAACCAGACATAAGACAGGAGAATAATATTATGAATTATGATTTGACACCGGAACAATTATCAATAAAAGAAAACTTTTCGAAGTTTTGCACCAAAGAAATAGAGCCGCGCGCCCAGATCCTAGATAAAGCTGAGCATAAAGAAGTGGAAAAGCTGATTAAAGAGAACATCAAAATGATGGCCGGCATTGGCTTTCTTGGCATGGGGCACGATGAAGCCTACGGCGGCACGAATCTAGATTTAATCAGCCAGGCAATAGCGGGGGAAGAAGTGGCCGCTGCATGCGCCTCCACATTCTTATCCTGTGGCGCCTCCAGCGGACTTTTCGGCATGCCGTTGAAAATGTTCGGCACCGAAGCGCAGAAGAAAAAATATCTTCCCGGCATAATCAAGGGTGAGCTCATCGGCTGCTTCGGCCTTACCGAGCCTGGAGCCGGCTCTGATGCGGCTTCAATTAAGACAACAGCAGTCAAGAAGGGCGACAAGTGGATTCTCAACGGAACCAAGACCTTCATCACCAACGCGACCATAGCAGACGCTGCTCTCGTCTTTGCCTACAACGACAAGGAGAAAGGCCCCGGCGCAGGAGTCACATGCTTCCTCGTCGATAAGGGAACAAAGGGATTTTCAGTGAGCAAACCCTTCGACAAAATGGGCTTCCGCGGCTCCCCCACGGCCGAGCTGATCCTTGAGGATTGCGAAGTGCCGGAAAGCGCAGTTCTCGGCCAAGTTGGCAATGGCTTCATCCAGGCAATGCAGACCCTTGAATACGGCAGAATCGGCATGGCGACCGTCTGCCTGGGAATAGCTGCCAAATGCCTTCAGCACGCGAACAAGTATTCCAAGGAACGAAATGCCTTCGGGAAGCCGATCAACCGTTTTCAGGAAGTCTCCTTCAAACTCGCCGATATGATGATCATGTCCGATGTGGCGAGGCTCCTCATCTACCAGGCCTCCTGGGCAAAGGAGACGAAGAACCCTGAGTCCGCCGTGCTGGCGTCCGTTGCAAAGGTGTGGGCTTCCGAGGCCGCCACGCAGATATCCAGCATGGCGGTACAGGTATTTGGCGGTTACGGCTACATCAAGGAGTTTCCGGTGGAGCGCCTCTACCGCGACGCGAAGCTGGGCGAAATCGGCGAGGGAACTTCGGAAATACAGCGTGTGCTGATTGCGAAAGACCTGATCCGGAAATACGCGGCATAAGATATGAAACAATGGTATCATCCCTCCGCTTAAGGGATTACCACATCGAGGAGAAATAACTATGGCCATAGATACAAAATTCATCGGCAAAACATATCCGACGTATACCTATGAAGTGGGAAAGGAAAAAATTAAGGAATACGCTAAAGCGATTAAGAATCCCGATCCCCATTATCTTGATGACGATTTCGCCAAAAAATCTAAATACGGCACGATTATCGCACCCCCCACATTCTCGGTTGTATTTGGCGCGCACCTGATCGAACCGGTGTTCATGGACAAAGAGCTGAACCTGAACATGGCCATGCTTGTGCACGGCGAGCAGGAACTGGAATTCTTTGAAGTGGTCAAAGCAGGCGATTCCATCACCACCTCCGCGAAGATTAGTGACATCAAGAACAAGGAAAAGCTGGATGTCATTTCCCTCGAGCTCAATTCAAAAAACCAGCACGGCAAAGACGTGAGCCGTGGAACTTATACCTTTGTAGTACGGAAATAGGAGAAGCGCTATGGCAGTTGAAAAAGGACAAACATTCACCGGAAGTGAGAAAGTCGATAAATACCGGGCGATATACTACGCCGGCGCATCGGGCGATTATAACCCGATACATATCGATCCCGAGTTTGGAAAGATGGTGGGGCTGGGCGGCGCAATTCTCCAGGGATTATGCACACTGGCCTTTACTGCGAAAACCGTGACCGACTGGGCTGGCGACCCCGGCAAATTGAAAAAAATAAGGTGCCGATTCAGTGCTCCGGTTATGATGGAAGACACGATTTCAGTCCAGGGTACCGTGGCTGACGTGCAGGCTGGCCGCGCCAAGGTCGAACTCAAAGTCGTAAACCAGACCGGGGCTGAAGTGCTCCAGAACGTTGAGGCCGAGGTCGAGGCGTAAAAGATAGCGGCCGGTCACGGGGCAAACATCTGGAATGTTTATAGACCGGCCGTTTAATATTCTCTCAAGGCAATACCACTTCTAAATCAAAGATGATAACGAGGCGGCAAGGCGTATTGTACACGTGTGACCTCGTGTGACCTTCAGGTTATCAGGTTATACGTTGAGGAAGCCGACGACATAGCCACCAAAGTTAGCCGAAGAAAGCGAAGTGGTATTATTTTATGATCCAGTGGTTGTATATTGCTTTCCTTTTTTCAAGGTCAAAATGGCAAGGGCTATACAGCTCAATACAAAAATATTTACCAACCACAGATACCTGTATGATCCAAAATGATCGTAAATAACACCGCCTAAAACCGGACCGATAGCGCCGCCGACACCAATAAAAAAAGTCAAAAGACCATAGATTGATCCCACAACATGCCTGCCGAAACGATTAGCGACAAGAAGCGGCAGTATCGGGGCAAGTGAACCATATCCAAATCCGTATATAAGAGCGCAAATATAGAGCTGAGAAACAGTATGGACATGCAGTAGCAATATAGTGCCGATCAGCATAAACAATATCCCGATGAAAGAACCATATTTAGGATCTTTTATTCTGTCGGTTATCCAGCCGAATAAGAACTGCCCCATAAATCCGGTCATGCTGATAGCGGCAAGAGATGAGGCAGCGGCCATCTTGTCAATGCCATTATCTGTAGCATATGCCACCTGATGAACAAAAACGGACATGCTGATCATAACAGCCAAACCCTGGCAGATGGCCAGTGTCCAAAAACGGGAATCTTTAAACATGGTCATGGTTGAAATTTTATGAACCGCCTGTGGCGCTGATGATTGATGTATTACCGTTGTTTTATCTCCATCCGGTAAGAGACTATATGCTTCCGGATTTGTTTTTCTCATCAGCGTTTGGGAAACAAAAACTCCGATCAGCAATGTAATAACGCCTAAAGCCATAAGCCCGGCCCGCCAGCTCAATACTCCAACAATATATCCGGACAGTGGCGTGAGCGTTACTGTTCCCAGACTTATTCCCATGGAAGCAATTCCAATAGCCAGCCCCCGCTTGTTGATAAACCATTTGCTGACAGAAGAACTACAAGCGACAACACCCATCCCTGCCGCTCCTGCCCCGACCATCAAGCCATAGCTGATATACAAACCAAGAGGAGTGCTTACAAAACCAGTCAGGATATAACCGCAAGCGGCAACAATACCTCCCGTCGTTGTTATCCAGCGCGGCGCGATACGATCCAGCATGCGACCGACAAAGATTGAGCCGAGGGAATAAACGAGCATGTTGATAGCAGCTGCCAGCGATATTACTGAACGCGACAAGGCGAATTCCGCAGCCATCGGTTTGAGAAATACGCCGAAACAGTAACGGGCTCCATAATTGATTCCCATTACCAGAAAAGCGCCGCCTACGATGTACCAGCCCCAGAAGATTTTCTGATTCTTTTCCATTAATATATCCGCAGTTCAATTGAACATAAAATATCCGCCGCTTCCTTTACCATTAAATCGCTTTATGATAAACATAAGAAACAAATATCGCAAATAAAGAAGATTATCAAATACAGGATTGATCCCTTAGATCTTCATTATTAGTATTCCATATTCAAAAATATTAAGAAGCATAGCTTTAAGGAGATTACATGCCATTCTTCAATTCAAAGACAAATTAGTCACCAAAATGACCCTTCTTCGCCGCGACGGCGGGGAATTATACCCAAAAAGATTATACCCAAAAAGATTAAATCGTGCCATTCTGATATAAATGTGATATAAATTAAACTCATTTCTATTCGGAGGCTATTATGGCGGATAAGTCAAAGTTGGGCATGGAATTTCCTGCCTACACTTTTACAGTAGAAAAAGATAAAATTACTGAGTTTGCCATAGCCGTTTCTCAAAAAGAGAATAAGGAACAAATCAATCCCATTTACTACGATGAAGAAGCTGCAAAAAAAGCAGGCTATCAAGGGATACCGATTCCTCCCACCTTTCCAACAAGCACCTTTTTTTGGACTGGTGGCGGTCTGATGGGCACAGTTAAAATTTTGGGGATTGATTTAAACAGGCTTCTGCATAGGGAAGAAGAGTATGAATATTTTGGCAGCATTTACGCTGGCGATGTTATTACCCGTAAAATGAAAGTTATCGATATGTTAAAAAAGGGGACCGGAAACAAGAGTGTCGAGGTTACTGTCCTGGAAACGGAATTGATAAATCAGCGGGGCGAACTGGTACTCAAATCCCAGACAAGATTGCTGGAAAGATAGGAAGATGAATATGGCTGTAAATTATGATGATATTGAAGTTGGGAACAAAATGCCCGTTTACACTTCCGCGCCCATTACCAGAACACATTTAGTCCGTTATGCCGGAGCTTCGGGTGATTTTAATCCTCTTCATCATGATGAAACCTTCATTAAAATGATCGGCATGAAAAATGTTATTGCCCATGGCATGTTAATTATGGGTATTGCCGGCGAAGCCATCACTTCCTGGATCGAAAACAAATATTTAAGAAAATTTAATGCCCGTTTTTTGAGTATGACAGAACCGGCAGATTTGGATGATATGGAAAACACAAAAGACAGAGCAACAATCACTGTTAGCGGCAAGGTAGTCAAAAAGTATGTAGAAAACGGTGAAAAAAGAATTCAGTGCGACATCATTGCTCAAGATGCTCTAGGCAGCAAAAAGCTCTCGGGATTTTTTATTGCTGCCCTGCCTTAATAATCTTCATTTTATATTATTTTTTTACCAAAAATAAACACAGGTAATTTTATGAAAGCCCACATTTTAGTGATTGATGACGACGAGGTCGCCTGCGAGTTTTTACAAGAAGCTCTTTCGCTTGATGGCTATGAAGTAAAAGCCTATACATCAGCCAAGGAAGCTTTGAAGCAAGATCTTTCGCGGTACGATCTGCTTATGTCCGATATTCGCATGCCAGAAATGGATGGTTTGCAATTTTTAGATGAAGTGCACAAAAAATGGCCGAACTTGCCGGTTATTCTTATGACCGCTTATGGTTCTCTGGAAACAACGATGGAGGCAATAAGTCTGGGCGCCTGGGATTATATAAGTAAACCTTTTTCACCGGAAGAATGCCGGACTATTGTAAAAAAAGTATTGGAAGTTAGGGAACTGCGTGAACGGCGCATGAAATTGCAACCGGAAACAACTGAAGAACCGAAATTGATTGGTTCGTCGGCAATGATGGTTGATTTCTACAAACAAATTGCCCGCATTGCCGATGCGTCAGCCAGTGTTTTAATTGAAGGTGAAAGTGGAACGGGAAAAGAATTGACCGCCCGTTCTTTACACAATATGTCTTTGCGCCGTGATAAACCTTTTGTTGTAGTTCATTGTGGAGCTATTCCCGATAATTTATTGGAGTCTGAACTCTTCGGGTATGAGAAAGGATCCTTTACTGGAGCTGATCATCAGCATGCCGGATTGTTGGAATCAGCAGAAGGCGGAACAGTTTTTCTCGATGAAATCACGGAAATGTCAACAGCTCTGCAAGGCAAGTTTTTGCGGTTTATGCAAAATGGTGAAGTAAGAAGAATTGGCAGCCATGATGTTCACAATGTAACTGTAAGGGTAGTGGCGGCAGCCAACAAAAATATTGATGAAGAGGTAAGCCTGGGCCGCTTTCGTCTGGATTTGTTATACAGATTTATTGTGCGTTTGCGTGTCCCGCCTTTGAGAGAGCATAAAGATGATATTCCGTTGCTCATTGAATCATTACTGAAAAAATTTGGTTATCCAAATGTGCGCATTTCGTTAGAAGCAATGGAGTTACTCATAGCATATAACTGGCCGGGCAACGTACGAGAGATGGAAAATGTTCTGCAACAAACTTTATTGCTTTCACCTTTCGCGGTTGTTCTCCCGGAAAATCTGCCGGAGCATTTTCAACAACAAAAAGAAAATAAGGAAGACGCCGCCTTGTCCAATATGTCTCCGTTAGAGACAGCGGAAAGAGATAAGATATTACAAACGCTGAAGGAGACTTCCTGGAATCAAACCAAAACCGCACAGCTTTTGGATATTGACCGAAAAACATTACGCCTGAAGATTCGCCGTTATGGCTTATTGGACGAAAAACTTTCCGCGGATTGAAAATCCTCCGCTGAACGTTAATTATCCTTGAATACCGGCAAGTAAAGAATAATAGAAGTTCCCTGACCCAGAGAGCTTTTTATTTCCATTTTACCACCGTGAGTTTTAACTATGTCGCGTACAATAGCCAGACCCAGTCCGCGCAGGCCTTCGTTTTGTCTTGTGCTAAAGAATGGTTCACACGCTTTCTCAATCATATCGGGCGGCATTCCCGTGCCTGTATCATTGATAGTCACTGCTACCAAACCATTTTGGGAAATTGTTTGGACCGATATAGTTATTTTTCCTCCCTGCGGCATTGCTTCCAGAGCATTCTGAATTATATTCATCAGTGCGGTCTGAATACGATAACGATCGACATATAAAGGTTTGATTCCGTCGTCAATATTTACGCTCATTTCTACTCTATTTTTTTGCATGAAGGATTCGACAAGCGGCAGTGTCTCACTTAAAATTTGCTGGATAGTCAACACTTCAAAATGAGGCTCCGGAAGGCGTGTGGCTTTTCTTACATTCTGAATGACGTTATCCAGCCGCTGGGTTTGTTGGACAATCAATTTTAATTTATGGGCCACATCCGGCGGCCAGCCTTCTCTTTCCAAAAGAAGGTTAGCCAAACCTCCAATGGAATGGAGCGGCGTACCCAGATCATGGGCGAGATTAGCCGTTAAGTGCCCTAAAGCAGTCAATTGTTTCAGATCGGCAACTTGTTTTTGCAGTTGAACAACCTTGAGCGTTTCTTCGCGGACACGGTCTTCCAGATGCCTGTTCAGATCGAGATTCCTGGTAATTACATCCTGAATTTCATCAGCCATCATGTTAAAGTGCTTAGATATCTGTCCCCATTCATCCCGGTGAACTATAGGAATTCTATTTATATATTGTCCTTTCTGAAATTCGTCAATTGTCTGAATGATCAGCTTCAGCGGTCTGCCGATTATCCAGCCATAACTTAATCCTAATATCAAAAGAATGAACAGTAATAATCCGATACTGCTGAAAATCAGCAATTGTTGGGCGCTATTCATAATTTCGGCATTCGCGCGCGAAAAACCAATAATGCCCACGACGACGTGCGAACCTTTTATTTCTACTGAAGCAGGATAAAGCAAACCCAGCGCTGGACCGCTTTCCGTTTCTATTTTAACATAACGCACCTTGTTTTTTGCGCTGGCGGCAAAGACAATATTATCAGGCCATTCATATTGGACCCGGCTGGCGCCGGTAACGTAATCAACGTTGCCATGACTGGTGTCAAAAATATCAATTCTTGCCAAACGCACATCGGTTTGAATGAAGTCTTTAAGAGCTGAATCAAGGGCATGAAGTCCCCGTTTTGTAGGGAAAAATTGATAAAAGGTGCTGATTGTATCGGCCACACCTTCAAGCCTTTTTGCCTGTTGATCGACCAATATCCTATCCAGAGCGGTAAGCTGAACAAAGCCCCAAATGGCCATAGTTAAAGCAAGACCAGCAACAGTCAGCACAACCAGTCTTACACGAACTGTCAGATTATCATTGTAAATATTTATCTTGTCGAAGATTTTTTTAAACATATGTTGTATTATATATCAAAAATAAGAATAATTAACTAGCAGTAAACAAAAAAGAAGGGACAGGTAAAACCTGTCCCTTCTTTAGAACCACATAAAGTTTTTACAAACTTATTTTGCCGGAGCTTCTTCGGCTGCTTTGGCGGCTTCATCAGCCTTCTTATCGGCAGCTTTCTTTTCGGCTTTCTTTACTTTCTTTTTGGCTTTCTTAGCGGCTTTGGCTTTCTTAGCATCAGCCTTTACTTTCGCCTCATCCTTTACAACATCAGCCTTTTCGGCTGCTACAGCCTCTTCCTTTGTCGGAGCGACAGCGGCTTTATCGACCGCCATTACGGTGGTGCAAAATGCGAAAACCAATGCAACAACAAACAATACTAAACGCTTCATCTTAAAATCCTCCTTCTTAAATTTTGTTTTATTTTAATACTAACTTTTTAATTTAAAGAAGGGACAGGCAAAACCTGTCCCTTCTTTAGAACCACATAAAGTTTTTACAAACTTATTTTGCCGGAGCTGCTTCGGCGGCTTCATCAGCCTTCTTCTCGGCAGCTTTCTTTGCGGCTTTCTTTACTTTCTTTTTGGCTTTCTTCGCGGCTTTGGCTTTCTTCGCATCAGCCTTTACTTTCGCTTCATCCTTTACAACAGTAGCCTTTTCGGCGGCTACAGCCTGTTCCTGTGTTGGAGCAACAGCGGGCTTATCGACCGCCATAACGGTGGTGCAAAATGCGAAAACCAATGCAACAACAAACAATACTAAACGCTTCATCTTAAAATCCTCCTTCTAAATTTTGTTTTATTTAATACTAACTTTTTAAATTAAAGAAGGGACAGGCTTTACCTGTCCCTTCTTTATAATTACATAAAGTTTTTACAAACTTATTTTGCTGCAGGAGCAGCAGGAGCTTCTTCTTCAACTTTCTTTTCGGCTTTCTTCGCGGCTTTCTTTACTTTCTTTTTGGCTTTCTTTGCGGCTTTCTTTACAACAACTTTTGCGGCATCAGCCTTCTCTGTGGCGGGAGCTGCTACGGGAGCTGCTACGGGCTCAGCCGCCATTACGGTGGTGCAAAATGCGAAAACCAATGCAACAACAAATAATCCTAAACGCTTCATCTTAAAATCCTCCTTCTTAAATTTTGTTTTATTTTAATGCCACCCTTTAAATTAAGGGACTCTAACTAATTATTTTTTACCTGAAGCAGGCTTTATCTCAGCCGGCTTAATTTCTTTTTTCTTGAAAGTGACTTTGGCCACTCTCGATGCTATTAATTTACCATCATTTTCAATGTATGCTATTTTTACAGAATCGTTTACAATAACATTTTTTACAGGTTTTTCTAAAGCAAACTCCATAGTTTCCACAGCACCCTTTACGGTACGTTCAATCTTAATAGATGCATCAGAAATTTCTATAACTTTTCCTGTAGCATGCATTTTGGCGGCTTTGACAATATTTGTTTTAACCGGATCAACCTTAACAGGGGAAGCGGCCCTATCAGCGGCAAAAGCTAAGGTTGACAAAAGAAAAACCGTGCCAACTACATACCATAACGCTTTTTTCATTATGAACCACCTCCATAACATTTCTGAAATATGTAATAGCAACTTACATGCCAACAAAGAAATATAAATCAATAATATCTATGTTATTAAAATAATTGATAAATATTTTTTGTTAAAATTGCTTGCCACTTTTTTCAGACAATAAGTGGGGAATAACTCCCCTGCCATGGAGAATAATTCATCAGCAATTTTACATGAGTGCCCCTCCTTCAGTGGGAGACGAAGGCTCCCTGTAACGCGACCTCCCGTGAATTGTAGCGCATTCCTCGCTCGGCTGGAGCCGGGCGATTCCAATTTGCGGTATTGACCGGTTATGTTCTTTCATGTTACGCCCCTCGAGCAAGTGGAGATATAAACTGATGAATACAGACGAAAAAATAGATAGCGATATTATTGTTGTTGGCGGCGGAGCTGCGGGCCTTATGGCCGCAGGCAGAGCGGCCCAACTCGGCGCCAGAGTTTTACTTTTGGAAAAAACCGACAGTTGCGGCAAAAAAATTCTGGTCAGCGGCAAGACGCGTTGCAATTTAACCAATTCGGCAGAATTGAAGGATTTCATTTCCATGTATGGAGATAACGGCCGTTTCCTTTTCAGCGCGTTCCATAATTTTTTCCGTCCGGAATTACTTGGCTTCTTGAATAACTACGGCCTTGCCACTAAGGTAGAACGGGGCGGCAGAATCTTTCCTGTTTCCGATGACGCTCATGATGTCGTGCGCGTTTTTAAAAAATATCTTGCCGCAAATAAAGTGCAGATAGAACTAAACACTAAAGTAACTGGAATCGCCATCCAAGATAATGCGGTTTGCGGCGTCAAAACGCAAAATGGAAACTATCGCTCTAAAGCGGTGATTTTGGCGACAGGCGGTGCCACATGGCCTTCTACCGGTTCCACCGGCGATGGCTACAAAATCAGTGCCGGATTGGGACACAATATAGTTAAACTTAAACCGGCATTAGTGCCATTGATAGCGCACGAACAGAAACTGGCTCAATCCATGCAAGGAGTAAGTCTGCGCAATGTACGCGCTACGGCGTTTCGGGATAAAGCGGCCGTAATTGATTCTGCACTCACGCCTGATTGCGTCTATGGACGCGGGGAAAAAAGATCACCCCGGCCGCCGGTAATTGAAAGCCGCTTCGGAGAAATGATCTTCACTCATTTTGGATTAGGCGGCCCCATTATTTTGTTGATGAGTTTAGCTGTCGCTGAGGCTTTGGAAAAAGGCCCTGTTTCCATATTAATTGATTTAAAGCCGGCCTTGACCAGAGAACAATTACACAAGCGTCTGCAGCGGGATTTGGATAAATCCAGCAAAAAAAAAATCAGCAGCATCATGAAAGAATATCTGCCCGCAAAGATGATTGAACCATTTATCGAACTGACCGGAATTGATAAAGAAAAGCTGGCGCACCAGATCACTGCCCCTGAAAGAGAAAAAATTATTGAACTCCTCAAAGCACTACGATTCAATATTAAATCGGCACTGCCTTTAGAAAAAGCTATAGTTACAGCAGGCGGTGTTTCTCTTACGGAAATAGACCCGCGCACAATGGCTTCCAAGTTAATTACCGGGCTGTACTTTTGCGGCGAGATTATGGATATTGATGCCGATACCGGCGGTTATAATTTACAGGCCGCATTTTCGACCGGATATGTGGCCGGCGAAAAAGCCGCTGAGTATGTAAACCATTTCTAAATTAAAGATGATATAAAATTTTTATACCATGTTTATTTAAAGGATAACGCGACGGCAGTGAAACTCGAATTACAGTTGCGGAGTAAAGTGGAATTCGTTAGTTGAACTGTCCCACTTCAGTGAGGCAAGGAGGAGGCTCCGCAGGCGTATATGAAAACGTGTGACCTTCAGGTTATACGTTGAGGAAGCCGACGACGATGCCACCAAAGTTAGCCGAAGAAGAAACGTGGTATTATAGTTCAGGCGCGATTGACGGAACTAGGCAGGCCAAAATCAATAATTCCTCGCCGGTATTTCTGACTTGATGTTCTTCATTGGGCGGCATAAAAATAACATTTCCGGGCTTGACAGGATTCCACTTGCCATTGCCGTATATTTCACCACCACCCGCGTGAATAAACATTTCATGTTCCCATGGATGAATATGTTTCGGCGTATTTCCTCCCGGAGCAATTTCGAAAATCCGCATACAAAAATTATCAGCCCCGTCATTCTTGCCAACAACCACGCGGCCAGCAACTCCCTTGGCCTGATCATTATCAAAATGGGTTAGTGGAACCGATGTGTAATTTATTAACTTCATGTTGCTCTCCTTTGTTCCATTTCCAGGTTAGTGATACAATGTAAGTAGAAAATCAAATGACTACCTTTAAAAGTTTATTAATATGCTGCATGCTCTTTCACAAACCTAAATATATATTCCCCGCTAAAATCCAAAAATGCAACGCATAAATCTCCTCCAAAGTCTGCTATGTTATCGGCTTCCTGCCGACTGCTAGCAGTTCTTGGTATTTTCCATATATGTCTGCATACAATACTATCTAGGATGTCATCGGCAAGATGGAGCCGCCAAAGACTAATATTATCTCCACATGTTATTTTCGATCGTCTTGATTCAGTTCTGCCTGCTCGATCAGCTAATGCCTTGCCAACCAATTTGTTACTATAATGAAATGCCGTATTATGGCGTATCTGTCTAATATACTGTGCAAACTTCTTTTCGTCGCAGCCGCCACTTAAACATTTTTTTAGTTTGTCAAATGCGTCCTTCGCAAAGCCAGAACAACGTTTAACTCTTTCCAGAAGATATTCATCTTTATTTATTTCTTCAATTAGCATTATTGCTTCATTCATATGGCCACACTGCATTTTTATAAAATATAACCCAGCCCCACGTCGAATGTCATTATTTACTGATGACGCTTCATCTTTATAGTATCCAAGACACTGATTTGCTAAAGCAATATCATTCCCAGCCATCATTAGTCGGATTATTATTGATGCTCTTTCGCCTAAGGTCTGCAATCGCTCTAAATCAACATAGGTAGTCAAAGTTCTTGCCATGTTCATCACCAATTACTGATTTGTTTTCTTTGTAAATCAATTTCATCAGCCAAGAAGCGGTATAAATATTTCACTTAGCGTCGGGTGCGGTATAACCCATGAACGCAATTGCTTTTTAGTCAGTCCATTGGATACCGCAAGAGCAAGAGGTGTAATAAGTTCTGCCGCGTGGTCGCCGACGATAGTTGCGCCGATAAGCTTATCTTGATGAAAGATGGCTTTCACAAAACCTTGCCCCATCAATTCGGCGCGGGCAATAATGTTGGCGCTGTAAGAGGATTTTACAACTTCTATGGACAGGCCTTCTTCCTGAGCGCGTTTCTGCGTATAGCCTACGCGTGCAATTTGCGGATGGCTATACACTACGGAAGGAATAAAGTTTTCGTTATAATTAAAAGTACCGTCTCCGCAAATATGTCCGGCGGCGACCTTTGCCTGTTGTGTCGCCCGATGCGCCAGCATCATACCGCCGGTAACATCACCGACTGCGTAAATACCAGCCATATTCGTCATCATATCTTTATCTATTTTGATTCCGCCTTTTGTATATTCAATTCCCAGATTGTCTAGCTCTTCTGTGTTCAATAAAGGCTTTCTGCCCGTACAAAGCAGAGCATAGTCGGCGTTCAGCTCTAATTGTTCGCCATTTTTTTGCGCCTGCACTACAACTCCGCTGTCTGTATCTTTCAGGCTTTCCAGTTTTGTCGATGTGTGAATGTTAATGCCCAGACGGATCAATTCCTGCCGGAGCAAATCGACCGCTTCATGATCTTCGTTCGGAAGAATCTGTTCCAATAGTTCTACTAAGTTTACTTTTACGCCTAGTTCGGCAAAAAAAGTCGCAAATTCCACACCGATAAAGCTGCCCCCGACAATTATTATACGGGGAGGAAGTAAATTTAAATTTAAAATGCCATCTGAAGTTAAAACACGATCGGAGGGATTAATTCCCGGAAGCATCTGCGGCTGAGAACCCCAGGCAATGATGATATTTTGAGTAAAGAAGGCTTCGCTCTTTCCGGATGAATCGGTAAAGCGCACTTCTCGGGGGGAAATAATTTCGCCTGTTCCCAATTTTGTTTCTACTTTGGCATCGGTGAGAACCTTTTGCGCACCGAGAGCGGACACTTTCACAATTTGCTGCTGATGTTTTTTGATTGCGGAAAAATCAATTGATATCTCGGCGATATTAATGCCTACTCTTTTTAGTTTTTTCAAATCCGCATAAAATTTGCTGCAAGTAAGCAGTGCCTTGGTGGGTATACATCCGCGATGAGTACAGGTGCCGCCCCAGCCATCTTTTTCGATAATGAGGACGCTTTTTTTCTTTGCCGCGACAAGTTCGGCTGCTGCCAGGCCTCCCGGCCCGCCGCCAATCACAATCAGATCATAACTTTCAGACATAATTAAACCTCACAATTTATGGAATCGTACACGTAATGATACAAAAGGGTCAAGGGTCATGTAGCGAAGGGGCAATTTGAATGCATAAATCAGGATAGAGATTTGATTAAGCCCCTTAAAAGTTTAGAGGTCTCCTTTCTTTTTTCATCGGCAATTGCATATTCGGTTGGCGTTATGTACTCCAAATCCCTCGCCAACAATAAATAAGTTTCAGTTTCACCAAGTGATCCTTTCGCAATAAATAAAAACTGCAAATATTCTTTCCGGTGTTGCCTTTCATATCCTTCAGCAATATTTGCCGAAACGGAAACTACGGCTCGTTGTAACTGCGTCACAAGGCCATAAGTTTCCCCTTTGGGAAAACTTTTTGTCAAAACATATATGTGCAAAGCTAAATCATATGCTTTTTGCCATGCTTTTAATCCCTGAAAGCCTTTACTTTCTTCAGCCATATTTTCCCCTTACTACTTTACCCTTGACCCTTGGATTGCTTTTGCCGCGTGATACGAACTGCGCACCAAGGGCCCCGCTTCCACGTGTTGAAAACCTTTTTGATACGCAATTTCTTTGAACTCGGCAAATTCATCCGGGTGATAGTATTTTGCTACCGGCCAATGTTTCAGGGTCGGTTGCTGATATTGCCCGATGGTGAGGCGCGAGCAGGATACAGAAGCCAGATTGTCAATCAATTGTAAAATGTCTTCACGGCTTTCGCCAAAGCCCACCATGAAGCCGCTCTTGGAAATAACAGGAGACGAACCTATATTTTTAAGCAGTTCCAGAGAAATATCGTAATTCCCCTGCGGCCGTAATTGTGCAAATATTGGCTTCACAACTTCCATGTTGTGGTTGATAGCATAGGGTTTAGCGGCAATTACTTTTTCCAGAGCCGCCTGATTTCCCTGAAAATCGGGAATTAATACTTCGATCTTGCAGGCAGGCAAAGCCTTGCGCAATTTGCTGACACACTGAGAAAAGACTTGTGCGCCGCCATCCGGCAGATCGTCACGAGTAACGGAAGTAACTACAACATATTCCAGTTTCATCTTCTGTACAGCGCCGATTAAATGATGAATTTCTTTTTCATCAATGGACACGGGTTTGCCGTGCTCAACATTACAGTAAAGGCAGTCGCGTGTGCAGATATTGCCCATAATTAGAAAAGTTGCAGTACCACCGGCAAAGCATTCAGCCATATTTGGACAGGCCGCCTCCTGACAAACAGTGTGCAGTTGAAGCTCGGCAAGAGTTGTTTTTATTTTTCGGCATTCTTCCGCATAAGGCAGGCGTACTTTGAGCCAGGGGGGCTTACGGAGGAGTTTTGATTTTTCGCACTGATGTATATTTGAATTCATGGGCATATACTGTTTTTATTAGTGTGCATCGTGGTATTTAACTAAAAATCATCTAATAACAGTACTTATAAAAATTTCTGGATTCCCGCTCGGCGGCGGTAATGACAGACTTAAATCTACGTTTAGTATCTCTTATTAAATTCAAATTATCAGTTTGTTCTTTTCCAGCAAACATCGGGCTTGCGCGCGGCCAGCACTTCATCGAGCCGGCTGACTGGTGTTGTCAGCGGCGCGTTTTTTACACCATCAGGATTTTCTTTGGCCTCGGCCGCAATGGCAATCATAGCCTCACAGAAAGCATCCAGCGTTTCTTTACTTTCCGTCTCGGTCGGTTCAATCATGATAGCTTCATGCACAATGAGCGGAAAATAAATGGTCGGCGGATGATAACCGAAATCGATCAGCCTCTTGGCGATGTCACTGGTATGCACTCCGCTTTGGACAACTTGTCTATTACCGGAAAAGACGCACTCGTGCATGCAAACACGATCGTAAGGCAAATCAAAATATGGTTTTAACTTTTCTTTAATGTAGTTCGCGTTGAGCACTGCCATTTCTGTAGCGTGCTTCAGACCTTCAGCGCCCAGGGAGCGAATATAAGTATAGGCTTTCACAACCACATTGAAATTGCCGTAAAAAGAGCGCATGCGGCCGATGGTATCGGGAAATTTTTCGGACCAATTATATTTATCGCCGGTTTTAACAATGCGGGGCACGGGCAGAAAATCAACAAGAGTTTTACCCACGCCCACCGGACCGCTGCCGGGGCCTCCGCCGCCATGCGGCGTGGAAAAGGTCTTGTGCAGATTAAGCTGAATAACATCGAATCCCAAATCGCCCGGTCTGGTTTTTCCTAAAAAAGCGTTGGCATTGGCGCCATCACCATAGAGAAGGCCGTCTTTGCCGTGGACGATAGCTGCCACCTTTTCGATATTGCGCTCAAATAGTCCCAGTGTGTTGGGATTAGTCAACATCAAGGCGGCCACATCCTCTGTCATCAAAGACTGGAGGTGTTCAATATCAACGCCTCCTTCGCTATTGGAACGAAGTTCCACCGTATCAAATCCGCAAAGCGCGCCGGATGCCGGATTGGTGCCGTGCGCGGCGTCCGGTATCAGAATAACGCGGCGTTTCTGGCCTTTCTTTTCAAAATATTTTTTAATCATCATGACGCCGGTAAGTTCGCCATGCGCGCCTGCCGCCGGTTGTAGAGTGAATTCGGCCATGCCGAAAATGCCGCATAAATATTTTTGCATTTCATACATGAGTTGCAGATTGCCCTGGGCAAATTCAGCGTCGGCATATGGGTGCAGACCGGTGAAACCTGGAAATGCCGCTACATTCTCGTTAACTTTGGGGTTGTATTTCATAGTGCAGGAACCCAGAGGATAGAAGCCCAGATCCACACCGAAATTCCGCCGTGATAAATTTGTGTAATGACGGATTAAATCAATTTCGGCCACTTCCGGCAAATCAAGATCGCTGCGCAGATATTTATTGCCGATTGTATCTTCAATATTGACAGCGGGCACATCGCTCGCGGTTATAGAAACCGCGCTGCGTCCCGGTTTGCTTATTTCAAATATTAACTCCATCCATGTTCCCCTTAATGCGAGATTGCTTCGTTCCACTCGCAATGACAAATAAAAATCTGAAATATTTTATCTTATGATATCTACCACCTTGTCTATATCCTCTTTCGAAACCATCTCTGTAGCGCAAAAGAGCAAGGCGTTTTTCAGTTCCGGATAATCTTTTTGCAATTCATATCCGCCGATTATTCCCTCATTTTTCAATTTTTCGTTGACCATTTTGGAATCAGGACAGCTCAAAACAAATTCGTTATAAACCAGAGCGGAAAAGACTTCTTTCCATCCCTTAAGCTGTAAGAGTTTATTTTTAAGATATTGTGTTTTGTAAATATTGATTTCGGCAAGCCGCTTAAGATTTTTGCCCAGAGCTGACAGATACACGCCAGCCGCCAGCGCGCATAGCGCTTCGTTGGAACAAATATTAGAAGTGGCTTTCTCTCTGCGGATATGTTGTTCGCGGGTCTGCAGAGTCAGCACAAATCCGCGCTTTCCATTTTTATCTACTGTCGCGCCGACCAGTCTTCCGGGTATTCGGCGCATAAATTTTTCTCGGGCGGCAAATATTCCCAGATAAGGGCCTCCGTAATTAAGAGGATTGCCGAAACTCTGGCCTTCGCCCACTACAAAATCCGCGCCTGCTGCTCCCGCCGGCTGGAGAATGCCCAGTGAAGTGCCATCGGTAAAACCGGCAACAAGCAATGCTCCTTTTTTATGGGCAGCATCCACGATAGGAGCAACATTTTCGATGACGCCGAAAAAATTGGGGCTTTGCACTAAAACGGCGGCCACCTGATCATCGAACTCGTTTTGCAAAGCATTCAAATCAATTTGACCGGATGACGCATGTGGTATTTCCACGATTGTATAGCCGTTAGCCCAAGAGTATGTTCGTAATACCTGCCTGTATTCAGGATGCACCGAGCAGGCAACAATAATTTTAGTTCGATTGGACATCTTAGCGCAAAGCACCGCGGCCTCGACCATTGCGGAAGCTCCGTCATACATCGAAGCATTGGCAATTTCGGTGCCGGTGAGATGGGCAATCATGGTCTGGTATTCGTAGATCGCTTGAAGAATTCCCTGGCTGATTTCGGCCTGATAAGGAGTATAGGCGGTATAGAATTCCGAGCGCCCCACGATGTGTCCGACAACCGCAGGAATGAAGTGATGATAAGCGCCGGCACCCGTCAAAGTAAATCGCGGCAGTTTATTTTTCGAGGCAAGCTCGCTCATGACAGTCATAGTCTGCTGTTCGGATAACGCGGCTGGAATATCCGGCAATTGCTTCAGTCTGAATTTTTGTGGAATATCGGCAAATAGCTCATCGAGATTGGCAACTCCAATCGCCGCCTGCATTTGTTTTATATCATCAGGAGTGTGAGGGCAGTAGTCCATTTCTAGTTTTTTTCCTCTTTCACGGCTTCGTAAAAAGTCCATCTGCTGCGTTGCGCTTCACCCTTCGTCATTGCGACGTATAAAAAATACGTCTCACTCCTCAGGATTTGCGCGCCTTGCATCTGAAGCATTTTACAAAGCCGCCCAGTAATTTTGTTTAGTTTTTTTCCTCTTTCAATATTTCATCATAATCATCCGCGCTAAGCAGCATCTTTCGTTCGCCTGCATCGGATAAGCGCATTTTCACAATCCAGCCCTCGCCAAAAGCATCCTGATTGATCAGTTCGGGCGTTTCTTCCAGCCTTGTATTTACATCAATGACTTCGCCGCCCACCGGGGCATAAATATCGGATACGGATTTTACCGATTCGACAACAGCCACTGTAGCATGTGCGACAACTTTTTTTCCGATTTCCGGTAAGTCAACAAACACAATGTCCGTAAGCATTTCCTGAGCGTAATCAGTTATGCCGACAACGACAGTACCTTTACCATCATCTTTTATCCATTCATGGTCGCGGGAATATAATCTGTCTTTCGGATTTTGCTTGGACATGATGTCCCTCCTTAATGTTATTTTGATCTTTTATAAAATGGGAGCTTGACAATTTTTGCCGCAGTCATTGTATCACGAATAGCAACTGCGATTTCCGTATCCGGTGCACTGAAAGCGATATCGATAAACGCCAAACCGATTGCTTTGTTTAATGTGGGCGAAAATGTACCGGAAGTTACAATACCGATTTCTTTTCCGCCGTGAAAAACTTTGTAGCCATGACGGGCTATGCCGCGTCCGGTCATTTCTATACCGACGAGCTTGCTGCCGATGCCAGAATTTTTTCTGGCCATTAGCGCTGTTTTTCCGACAAATTCTTTGTGTGCATCAACAATCCAGCCATAAGGTACTTCCAGCGGACTTATTGATTCGTTCAGATCCTGCCCATTGAGCATCATACCCGCTTCCAGGCGCAGCGTATCTCTTGCGCCCAGTCCTGCCGGTTTCAATCCCGATTGCGCGCCGGCAATCATCAGCTTATCCCAGATTTCACAGATAACATTACTTGCGGCATAAATCTCAAAGCCGTCTTCGCCTGTATAGCCGCTGCGCGAAATAATTGCCAGCAATCCTGCGACCGGAGATTCGCAAAAATGATAAAAACGTAGAGTTCTCAAATTAGCTCCCGTCAATTGTTGTAAAATTTCTTCCGAGCGCGGACCTTGCAGGTCCAGTTTCCCGGTCCGGTCGCTTATATCTTCCAATATACAATCAAAATGTTTGTCCTGCTGAATAGATTTTATCCATTGCCAGTCACGGTCTTTGGGGGTGGCGTTGGTCACCAGCATATAAAAATCTTTGGCCATTTTGTAGACGGTCAGGTCGTCAATAATGCCGCCTTCTTCGTTGAGCAGGGCAGATAGTTTAACCTGCCCTATGTTTTGATCAGCCAGATTTCTGGTTAAAACCAGTTGTAAAAGATCAAGAGCCTGCGGACCTTTAACTTCGATTTCTCCCATGTGGCAAATGTCAAAAAGGCCGGCGGTGCTTCTGGTTGTTCTGTGCTCATCAATAACATTCGTGTATTGCACAGGCATGGCCCAGCCGCCAAAATCAATTATTTTGGCATTTAAAACAACATGTTTTTCATATAAAGGTGTTTTTTTCAATTTTATTTAATCCAGCATTTTATAATAATAGATAACACTATGATGATTAAAAATACCGCCACAAATAAATATTTCCCCCGGAAAAACATTATGCCCCGGAACAATATGGTCGCAATGCGGACATTAAATTTTCATCATGAAACCGCTTCTCCGGGAAAAAATTAAATTGTGGAAAATATTTTATTGCGCCGAAATTAATTACCGGCTTGAGGACTACTACAACTCCGAATAGATTTCAAGATTTAATCACGGGTATGAAACTCAAATCAAGTTTTGAGTTTCAATACTCTCTGCTTCGCTGGATAATTCAACTAACGCTTCCTATAGTCAGCGAGTCTCATTAATATTTAAAAAGTCTTTCAAAAAAGAGTTGTTTGCTTTTGGGATAATATATATCACCACCATAATCGACAATTAATTTACCGTCCAGATGGTCAATCTCATGTTGGATAACGCGGGCAACATAATCCAGATATCTTATGTTAATTTTTTCTCCCTTGGCGTCTAAAGCGCGCACTTTAATTTCAGGAAAGCGGCTGATCTCAACTTGAATATCCGGGCAAGACAGACAACCCTCAACCCCCGTTACCTTTTCGCCGCGTGCCTGAGTAATTCGCGGATTAACCAGCACTTCGAAATCGTTGGGATCTTTTATCTTACCCTTCCCCTCATCAAAGCCTTTGTTGCGGAAAACGATAATTCTTTTATTAATGCCTATTTGCGGAGCGGCCAGACCCACAGCATCATCTCTTTCCAGAAAAGAATCTATAAGTATTTTAATAATTTTGCGCGATTCCTTATCCAAAGGCACAGGTAATTCAACGGATTTTTTTCTTAAGATAGAAGTATCCTTTTCGTTTTCTCCTTCATCATTCCATAGTGTTAAAACTTTATTTTGAGGCATAAAACTTCACCGAAAAATTATTTTCGTGCCATTTACCACCTATTCTTCGTTATTTCAAGTAATTGTAGCTTGCAATATATACATATCTTTTGTTAAACAATAATAACACTTCGCTTTCTTTGGCTAACTTTGTTGGCTGCGTCGTCGGCTTCTCCAACGTATGGTCCAATACGCCTCCGGCGCCTCCTCCTTGCCGCCTCGTTATCCTTTGAAATCGAAATGTTATGATATGCACTAATCTAAATACTAAGGATTGATACTTGATTAATCAAATTGTTACCAAAATAGCGAAACGGGAGTTCGCCCGTTCGTTGAAATTTGAAGAGGGGATTTTGCCGGAATTGCCTTCCTGCAGCGATGAAAAACCGCGCCTCCTCTACATGCATATTCCTTTTTGTGAAGAACTCTGCCCCTATTGTTCCTTTCACCGGATAACTTTTACCGAGCCACTTACTCGAAAATATTTTAAAGCACTGCGCCGAGAAATTAAAATCTATCAGGAAAAAGGCTATAAATTCAAAGGGATTTATGTCGGCGGCGGCACTCCTACCGTGCTTATTGATGAACTGGCGGAAACTCTGAATCTGGCGCGGGGAATTTTTCCGATCAAGGACATATCCGTAGAAACAAATCCTAATCATTTAACTTCCGGGAATATTGAAGTTTTACAACAAAGCGGCGTCAACAGACTTTCCGTGGGAGTGCAAACCTTTAACGACGATCTGCTTAAAAAAATCGGGCGTTATGAAAAGTATGGTTCAGGCGATGTCATCGCGGAGCGGCTTAAAAACACTCAAGGATGTTTCGATACCTTAAACGCCGATATGATTTTTAATTTCCCTGGGCAAACATCCCAAATGCTCGATGAGGATTTAGCCATTTTACTGAATTTAAACATGGATCAAACCACCTTTTACCCTTTGATGGTTTCATCCATAACACAAGGGACCATGGAGAAAACAATAGGAGCTGTTGATTTCAGGGGTGAACAAAAATTATACGAACTGATAGTTCGGCGTCTGGAAACAAATTATGATTTTTCGTCGGCCTGGTGCTTTTCCCGCAAAAAAGCTCTTATTGATGAATACGTTGTTGACTACGACGAATATGCCGGCTTGGGCAGCGGCGCTATCGGCTATCTGCATGGAACCTGTTATTCCAATACTTTTGACATCGCGGAATATATCGCTTCTCTGGAGCAAGGCAGACTGCCGCTGAAAGCTTCCCGCAAGTTTAATCTTCACGATCAAATGAGTTATGATTTCTTAATGAAATTATTCAGCACAAAACTGGATATCTCGGCCCTGCAGGAAAAATACAACGGTAAGTTTTTAAAAACTTTATGGAAGGAAATAGCCGCCTTTGAAATCGTCAGGGCTTTTCGTTATTTCCCTCCTTATTTGCATTTAACGCCGCGCGGCCATTACCTCTGGGTAATAATGATGCGGGAGTTTTTTATCGCCGTTAATAATTTTCGTGAATACTGCCGCAAGCAGGTCAACATTGTATAAATTTGGTTAAAAGGATTTTTTTATGGATGAGCAAAGAAAAGAAATGCTGAAAAAATTGCCGAAGATTGACGAAATTATTCTCCTTCTGGAGAAGCAGGATATCTATTCTCTGGCGCCGCGCGACATTGTCATAGCAACCTGTAGAACGGTTGTACAAAATTTAAGAGAAAAAATAATTGAAGCAAAAGAAAAAGATCTGCCGAAGTTTTCTTTAGACTTGGCAAGTGCTGTGGGCGAAGTGGAGCGATTAATAAAAGGATTATACCGCTATAGCTTGCGCCGGGTAGTCAATGCCACCGGCGTCATCCTGCACACTAATCTTGGCCGCGCGCCGCTCTGTCCGGAAGCCCTGCAGAGAATTGTGGAAGTGGGCAAGAGCTATTCCAATCTGGAATTTGATTTAGCAAAAGGAGAACGCGGCCAGCGCTATGATCATGTAAGCCATTTAATTTGTACTCTAACCGGAGCCGAAGACGCACTAATTGTTAACAACAACGCCGCAGCTGTTTTGCTTGTCCTCAACACTCTGGCCGAAGGAAAAGAAGCTATCGTATCCCGTGGCGAACTCATCGAAATCGGCGGCGAATTCCGCATTCCCGAAATTATGCATAAGAGCGCATCCCGTTTGTGCGAAGTAGGCACAACCAACCGCACCCGCTTGAGCGATTACGAAAAAGCAATCAACGCCGATACCGGTTTAATTTTAAAAGTGCACACCAGCAATTTCCGTATCGTCGGCTTTACCGAAGAAGCGGATATTGAATCCCTGGTGGCTTTGGGAAAAAGCCGCGGCATTCCGGTCATGGACGATTTGGGCAGCGGCTGCTTGATTGATCTTGACCTTTACGGCCTTCAGCATGAGCCCACCGTTCGCGAAGTTTTATCCACCGGAGTTGATGTAGTCACCTTCAGCGGAGATAAATTGCTGGGCGGCCCGCAAGCCGGAATCATTGTAGGCAAAAAAGATGTTCTGGAGAAAATCAAGAAAAATCCGCTGAACCGCGCGCTCCGTATAGACAAATTCACGCTGGCCGCTCTGGAAGCAACATTGATGCATTATCTAAATCCAGCCGCTGCGGTTAAAAAATTAAGGTCATTGAAGGCTTTGACTGAACCTGTCGCCGCGGTAAAAAAACGCGCCCTCAAACTAATCGCCAAATTGCAAAAGGAAAATTTTGATTCACTAAAATTTTCCCTGCATGAAGATTTCGCCGCAGCCGGGGGTGGGTCTTTACCTACACAAAAGATCCCGACTATTTTAGTCGGTATTAAAAACAAGAAAATGGCGGCCAGCCGAATGGAAGAAAAATTGCGAAAGCTCGAAGTGCCGGTAATCGTCAGAGTGGATAAAGATGAAATACTGCTTGATTTGCGCACTATAGCGGAGGATGATTTCCTATTCATCATTGAGGGATTGAAGCAAGTAATGTCCAATTAAGAACGCGGCGCGTTCAGGTAACGCGCCCTACACCATATCTCATTTATTTGGGATAAGAACCAAGTTTTTAGAGGGAGGATGAAATATGTCAAAACGTGATGTCCAATACGAGGATTTTGAATGCACCAAAATGGGCACAATAGTCTATATTACCCGAACGATTTTGATACACCGTTCTTCTCTTACAGGTGACATTGATAGTCAACATACTATTAAACTGGATTGTGATCACAAATCAGATTGCGGTGTTGGTGAATCATCTGGACGGAGCACAACTTACGATTGGAGTAAGTGTGTTTATCCAGACAGCAAACCGTAGAAATTTGCTACAAGGCGGTCTGGGAATGGGTCAAAATAAGCGTGCCGCCGTGGATTCCTATTTTGTTGGGTCACCGTGAATGAGAACAAGTATGGTAGATTCTCGATCAATATGGAAAGGGTGAATATCTTGAAGAAGGCTATTTTCGGAGCAATTGCATTAATAATATTAGGTGTTTTTATTATGAAGCCTATTGCACAAAATTATCTATATACTAGAGAACTTAAAAAAGATTTAGATGTCATTTTGGAAAGTTATAAATTTGTAAAATCTTACAAATTAAGTGGTGGTATAAGTTCAGAATTAGATTTAGAGTTAAGCAATGATTTTGAGCACCTGAAGTTTGAAGACAAACAAAACGCTTTTAAATCAATATATGAAAAGTTCGATAAGAGTATTACCTCTCATTTCTTTGAATATCATGATGTAAATGCAAATAATATAGGTCATAATAAGTTTGTTGGCTCAGAACGATTTGTTAGGGCAAAATTGAATGGGAAGATATATCGTTTTGACTGTAGTGGATTAGAAATAGAAAAAACTAATAATAAAAAACCCCTTGGCGAAAGGATATTTAGTGATGACGGTATAGCACAAAAAGTAAAAGTAGTTATTACTAAAAATTTCGAGGATGTCGATAGTATAGAACACGATACTGAAATGACAAAAAAAGCACTTGCTATATATGGACGTGAAGATCTTCTTATACCCTATAAGGTACCAATAATTTTATTAATGAAAGATAGTTTCTTTAGTAAAAATCTTAACGAGCAATACAAAATTCTATGTCAAATTTATCAAACCAATATAGATACCTTAAGAGAATGCGGTGTAGAAGAATACAAAAATGATTTTTCTATAAAAAAAAATGGGGTTAAACGTTGTATTTATATAATTAATTATAGCAATTTTACTGTATGCGGCTATGGCGAGAGAATACATAGAACTTATTTAGAAGAAAATATTAATAAACTTAATGAATTTGATATGCAAAAAGTTATTGAGGAAACTCATGAATACGAAACATCAAGCGAAATAAATCAGAAAACTAATACGGAATCGGCAGTAGAGTATGAAAGAGAACCGAGTGCTGATGATGAATCTTTTGCTTGGGTTATCGCTGTAAGAGCTGTTAAAGAAAGGTTTAAAGCACCTTCAACAGCAAAATTCCCATGGAGTTCTCATGGGCAATACATAAAGGAGATTGGCGACAGAACCTTTGTTGTAAAATCTTACGTTGATGCCGAAAATTCATTCGGTGCAAAAATAAGAAGTAACTTTACTGTAAAAGTTAAAAGAATGTATGGAGATACTTATTCTATTCTGGATGTTCAGATATACGAATAAACTTTCTTGATATTCCGCAAACATAACACCTTTTTTTTTGAAAAAGGGATTAATAATAAGGCAGGAACTGGGGTCAAATCTATCCCCTTGAAAATTGTCACTAAAAACAGCGCAAACCATTATCAGTCTTTAAATTCATGCTTTTTTAGAAAATACCGGATTTACCCTGATACCCTGAAGGGCACTAGAGGGCACAAGTAAAAGAGGGAAAGAAGAAAGACTGGATTACCCAGTCAAGCTGGGTAATGACAACATTTTCGTCATGCCGTCGAAGGACGGCATCCAGAAAAAACAAAACTGAATACCGGCCTGCGCCGGTATGACAATTAAAAATGGCAATGACAAAAGTAAGGAAATTGCTGGAGTAATAATTTGTCCACCGAATTTGATCAGTCCACAGAAATACGTTTTACGATTGATAAAAGCCAGATCGGCCAGCGGCTTGATATCTTTCTGGCGCAAGTCGACGAAGCTCTTTCCCGATCGCATGTTAAATGCGTCATTGAAGAAGGCGATGTATTGGTTAATGGTATAATACCAAAAGTCAGTCAACGCTTGAAGGAAGGGGATATTATCGTCCTGACCCAAAGGCCACCGCAAGAGGCGACGGCCCTTCCGCAGAACATCCCCCTTGATATTGTTTATGAAGACGCGGCCATTATTGTGATCAATAAACCGGCGGGCATGGTGGTGCATCCGGCGCCTGGCAATTACGAAAACACGTTAGTCAATGCCCTGCTTTTTCATTGCCACGATCTATCGGGAATTGGCGGCGTGTTGCGGCCGGGCATTGTCCATCGATTGGATAAAGACACCTCCGGCCTGATCGTTGCGGCAAAATCTGATGATGCGCATCGTCATCTTTCCGCGCAGTTTGAAAAGCATGAGGTGCAAAAAAAATATCTGGCGCTTGTCTGGGGAAACACGAAGGACAATCAAGGTGAAATAGTAAAGCCTGTGGGCAGGCATACTATTGATCGCAAAAAGATGTCTACAACTACTAAGCGAGGCAAAGAAGCGATCACTTTTTGGAAGGTGATCGAACGTTACGGCGTGGCTACGTTACTGGAAGTGGAGATTAAAACCGGGCGTACTCATCAAATTCGCGTGCATTTATCTGATCTTCGTTATCCGATAATCGGAGATGCCGTGTACGGCAGTGCGACAAATAGAATGCAGAATATCGCCAATTCAGTGTTCAAGGCGCAGATAAAAGCATTTAACCGGCAGGCTCTGCACGCGGCATATCTTTCTTTTATTCATCCGCTGAATGGCAAGAGAGTCGAATTTAACGCGGATATGCCCCAAGATATGGCTGATTTGTGCGCGCAACTGCGCGCAAATGTTAATTCCAAAATGGTTGATTCAGCATCCCCGGTTGGGGGGGGAAAATAAGGGAAAGAAAATGTTCACTCTGGTTAAAAAGAATTCCATCGAGTTTTTGCAGTCCTCCATTTTCAGCGAATGCGATTTCTTAGTTCACGCCTTTTGCACGAGAAATGGCGGCGCTTCGCAGGATGATTACGCCAGCCTCAATATGAGTTTCCGTGAAGGAGATGAAGAAAACAAAGTCCTGCAAAATTGGGGAAGGCTGGCCACGGCATTTGACATACCGTTGGAAAAATTTCTGGTTGTCAATCAAGTTCACAGCGATGATATTTTTGTCATCAATCCATCCGGCGACTATTTTTCTTCACGCGAAGATTTAAATCATGATGCCATTGCCACCAGCCGCAAAAATCTGGCTATTTGCATCAAGACGGCGGATTGTGTGCCGGTTTTCTTTGCCGATCGGGTGAAAAAAATCATCGCTGTGGTTCATGCCGGCTGGCGCAGTTCCGCTCTGGGAATCAGCGCCAAGGTCGTCCGGTTGCTCCACGAGATATATGGTTCATTTATGCAGGATATTCTGGTAGCAATAGGTCCGGCTATCGGCAAATGTTGTTATGAGGTTGACGCCACTGTGGCGAATGCTTTTCGTAAACAAAAAAACAATGAAGCATTTTTATTTCCCGGTGCCAGAACAAATAAGGGGATGCTGGATTTGGTTGAGGCGAACCGCCGGCAAATTATGAATTGCAATATTCCGGAGAGGAACATCGAAACTTCCGGTTTCTGCACATCTTGCCGCCAGGACCTCTTTTTCTCGCATCGGGGATCGGGCGGAATCACGGGCAGGCAGATCAATTTCATGATGATCAAGGGGGAAGCTCCTTGCCATGTTCATATTTTTGATGATAAAAATTATTTGGTTCAATAATTTTATGGATAATTTTCTTTATTGACAGCATTTATTTTCAGTATTACTTAAGGCTAACGCATAAAAAGCAAAGGAGCAACGCAAATGATTATCGTTACAGGTGGCGCCGGATTTATCGGCAGCGCTTTTGTTTGGAAACTGAACCAAGAAGGCATTGATGATATTGTCATAGTAGATCAACTGGGAACCGATGATAAATGGAAAAATCTGGTTAACCGGCGTTTTGTTGATTACATCCATAAAGATGATTTTCTACAAATGATTTGCGCTGATAAAGTTCCTTTTAAAATCAGCGCCATCGTGCACATGGGCGCCTGCTCATCCACTACGGAACGCGACGCGGATTATCTCTGGAATAACAATTATCTCTACACTAAAACATTGGCCGAATGGTCTGTGAAACGCGGCATCCGGTTTATTTACGCCAGTTCCGCCGCTACTTACGGCGATGGAACACAGGGCTTTTCCGATGACCACAGCAAAATAAGCCAACTCAGGCCGATTAATATGTATGGTTACTCAAAACAAATATTTGATTTGTTGGTCTTGAGAACTTCCCTGGATAAAAAGATCGCCGGAATCAAATTTTTCAATGTCTTCGGCCCTAACGAATACCACAAGGGGGATATGACCAGCGTAATTTTCAAAGCGTTCCATCAAATCAGGGAAACCGGCAAGGTGAAGCTTTTCAAATCCTATAAAAAGGAATACAAGGACGGCGGCCAGCTACGCGATTTTGTCTATGTCAAAGACTGTGTCAACGCGATGTGGTGGCTCTTTAACAATCCCAAGGCCAACGGCATTTTTAATCTGGGAACGGGAAATGCCAGAACATGGAATGACCTGATCAAAGCGGTTTTCGCGGCAATGAAGAAAAAAACAAATATCGAATACATTGAAATGCCGCAATCTCTGCGCAATCAATATCAGTATTTTACCGAGGCCCAAATGAGCAAACTGAAAAAGGCCGGATGTCCTGTAATGTTTTCATCGCTGGAAGAGTCCGTGCGTGATTATGTGGTGAATCATTTGCAGCAGGCCGACCCATACTTAGGGAAATAACATCTATTTACCTTCTGGAAAATATTACTTGCGTATTTATATAGAATACAATAGAATACACAAATGGAGGTGAATAAATATGTCCAGAACCGTTACTTTACGTCTTGACGAGAAAAATTACGACCTTTTTAAAATCTATGCAGATAGAGACCATCGGACTCTGTCTAATTTTATCGAAACATCTGCCCTGCGGTTTATTGAAAATGAATTATTTTGCGATGAAATTGAAATGGATGAAATAAAAAGCGATGTTGAATTAAATAAAAGTTTAAAGAAGGGCCACAAGGATTTTCTTGCCAAACGGGGTTCCTTCGTTGAATAAATACAAAATATTCGAAACAGAAAATTTTAAGAAGCAACTCCATAATTTCGATAAGCATCAGGCTGAACAATTATATTCTAAAATAAAAAATATTGTTTATCTCCAACTCCGGCAAGAACCACATTACGGCCCGAATATTAAAAAATTAAAAGGTTATAACCCAGAAATATGGCGCTATAGAGTAGGTGATTATCGCATTTTTTTTGAAATTGATCATAGTGAAAATACTGTAGGTATCATTGCAATTAAACACAGAAAAGATGCGTATTAAATATTAGCCATATCGTTTTTTTGAATGAAATAGAATTTGTGGAGCGAAAATGAAAAGAGATATTGTCTGCATTATCCCCTCCCGCTATGAATCCAGCCGGTTTCCGGGCAAACCTTTGGCCAATCTTTGCGGCAAGCCGATGATCCAGCATGTCTATGAACGGGTAGCTAAAGCCAAGGCGATACCTTACGTGGCAGTGGCTACTGACGACGAAAGAATCTTTAACGCTGTGAAAAAATTTGGCGGCAACGCGATCATGACGGCCGCCACACACCGCTCCGGCACGGACAGAATCGCCGAAGCTGCAAAATCGCTGAATCTTTCCGCCGACGCGATTGTCGTCAACATTCAAGGCGATCAGCCGATCTTTGAACCGGTGCAGGTGGACGAAGTCATCCAGCCCTTAATCGATGATCCGGCCATCAACATGTCCACACTGATTTACAAAATTATTCTGGAAGAAGAAATAACCCATCCCCACGCGGTGAAAGTTGCTTTTGATAATGAATGGTTTGCCCTTTATTTTTCACGTGCGACAATCCCCTATGTGCGCGATAAATCCCTGAAAGCTGATTACTATAAACATCACGGAATTTACGCCTATCGCCGTGATTTTCTCGATATCTTCACCAAACTGCCCGAAGGAAAGCTCGAAAAGCTCGAAGCCCTCGAACAACTACGAGCGCTGGAATACGGCTACAAAATTAAAGTTGTCATCACTCCTCATGATTCTGTCGAAGTCGACAATCAGCAGGAGTTGGAAAGAGTGCGACATATTCTTACAGAAAAAAAGTAGAAATAAAAAACATCGAAGAGCAAGTGCATGAAAATTCTAAATGCTGCGTTGGCATATAAATTAACATTGGCATGTGTATTTTTTCTGCTGATTGCAGCATTCCCCGGCAACGCCGCTGAAATTGACGACAGTCTGGCAAAATGCGTGGCAATCAAAGATGATAATGCCGCGAGATTGAAATGCTTCGATGATCTGGCGAAACAGCTACCTGCCGCAAAAAAAGCTGTTAACGTTATTCCTGCTGAAAAAGCGGCGGCAAAAGAGCCTGTCGAGGAGAAAAAAGTTATTTCCGTTATGGAAAAATATTGGGACATGAGCCTTGATCCCAATAAAGAAAGAAATATTTTTGTGCTCTGGCCTTATCGCCCCTGTTTTTTCCTGCCGCTTGCCTATAATTCGTCACCCAATCAAGACACGGATCTGGATTTTGATCCCAAAGCCAAATCCCAATACAACGAGGTAAAATTTCAACTGAGCTTTAAATTTAAAATCTGGAGAGATATTGTAAGAAATTCAGAAATAAAAGATATTATCGAAAAAAGTACCGGAATCAGAGGTGTGGATATCTGGGTAGCCTACACACAGCAATCGTTCTGGCAGCTTTACAATTCGGCATTTTCCGCGCCTTTCAGAGACACCAACTACGAACCGGAACTGCTCTTTAATTTCCGCATGCAACGTGAAATTCCCTATCTTATGGGAACGAAACTGCAATTTATAAACGTAGGATTTAATCATCAATCCAACGGACGCTCCGAGCCGCTTTCCCGCAGTTGGAACCGTATTGTTGCCAATTTTGGTCTGGAAAAGGATAACTTCAGCCTGCTTTTAAAAACTTGGTACCGGCTTCCTGAAAACGAAATAAACGACGACAATCCCGATATCACCCGATATACGGGATATGGCGAACTATGGGGAACGCTCTACTGGAGAAATCAGCGGTTTGCCGTGATGCTGCGCAATAATTTACGGTCGGATAATCTGGGAGCGATTCAGTTGGACTGGAGCATGCCACTATCCACGATTAACGATAATTTGGCAAAGAAGATCAGCCTCTATGTACAGTATTTCAATGGCTACGGAGAAAGCCTGCTCGACTATAACACAAGCGTCAACCGGATAAGCGCGGGGTTTATGCTGGCAGACTGGAACTAGTGCCGGTTTCAAATCAAAGCGCTATCTGTGTTGGCAGCGTCATCGGCTCCTCAACGTATGGCACCATCCGCTTGCGTCGCCTCTTCCTCGCCGCCTTGATATCATCTTTGATTTGAAAGCGGCATTATTATTTCTACTACCGACTACGGCAAAAATATTTTGTTGCATAATGCAATTAATTGATGTATATTGCTACCACACTGCAACAGTGGAGCCCCCTCCGACAGGAGCCGGAGGCTCCCTATAATAATGAGATCCAAGCTTCAGAAACAAAGTGCACTGAAGCTTGCAGGTCGAATTATCCCGCGAAGCAGAGGATAACGCGACCTCCCGCGAGTTACGGCGCATTCTTCCCCCGGCTGGAGCAGGGGGATATCCAAGTCGCGGGATTAATTAATAGTTGGAGGAATATGTAATGGCAACAGCAGTAAGAGTATCTGAAGATCTAATGGACGATGCTAAAAAATTCAGCCGGATTGATCACCGGTCCGTAGCCGGTCAGATTGAACACTGGGCTCGAATGGGCAAATGCGCTGAAGAAAATCCCGACCTGCCCTACTCTCTCATCAAGGAGATTTTGATTGGATTGGACGAACTGGATCAGGGCGAGAAGACCGAATACAAGTTTGAATAGAGCATCATGAAAATCTATCAATCAAGGTCGTTTGAGAAAAAAGTAAAAAAGATGTCAAAGACCGAGAAGGACTCTTTGGATCAAGAAATTAGAAAAATTGCAGAAGCCCCAAACATCGGGGAGGAAAAGAAGGGCGACCTACGAGAAATATTTGTGCACAAGTTCAAAATTAAAACAGCCCAATATCTGCTCGCCTATCGAAAGGTCAGCAAAGATTTGGAACTTGTCATGATCGGACAGCATGAAAACTATTATCGCGATTTGAAGCAGTATTTGAAAAAACGATAAGTTCAAATGGCTCGGCATTAAATATACAGACTAAAGCCATAGCTAAAGCGATATAAAAATAATCAAAAAAAGAAGTTTAGACATTAATTGTTGTCCGTTAATATTACAAATACAAAATTGAAAAATATGACTTATAAATATTATAGGATAATTAACAACGACGATAAATACGAAGATCAATCGCCATTGTCATTGAAACTTAAGAGTATTACAGATTTCAGAATAAATGACTATATTAAACCTGTCATACAACAAGGTGGGGAAATTGTAACTATTATTGCGGACGAATCTGAATTTAAAGGGCATTTCTCGTCAGGCCTAATTATTCTCCCATATCAGAAAAAAGAGTTTCAAAATAAATTAGAAAAAGATTTAGAAGAATTAATTAAGAAATATGGGATAGATAACATCCACTTCACAAGTATTTTGGGAAGAGAAAGAATATTAAAGAATAATACAACCTCTTTTCTTAAAGAATATTCTGCAATTGTAAACAAAGCACCAATGTCATGCTTGTCTATTTCAAAGAGTAAAGATATTTTATTAACTGAAATGAAAATTGATACAATGAGTAACGAGGAAATATTTTTTTCATTGTTTTGGAATAATCTTGAACGAGTTATATTAAGATTCCCTAATTATAGTATTTTCCACATATACATGGAACAGGAATATAGCCTTGAACCAAAAACCTATCAAAGCGTAGCAATGAAACTATTTAATAAATTGTATTCTGGAATTGATAATCTGTATTTAAGGGTACCAGATAAATATATGTCGATATGCAAACATCCGCATTTTTTTACAAAAAAAGCTCTTTATTATAGTTCACTTTCTGATTTTCTAGCTTATAGTTCAAATAAACTACAAAATAAAATTGACACTGGTATAAGCGATACTAAAATTATGAAAGAATATAAAGTTATATTGCAATTATTTAAAAGTATTTTCTTTAATTATAGCGGACTATCAAGTAGTAAGTTAATCGAATTGATAAGAAATTCATGAATTAGGCTCATTAGTAAATTCAACTTATGCCTTTCAATCGGGTTGATCTGCAATTTATATTAATTCCCAACACAGATAACGCTTTGAATTTGAGGGCTGTTCAAAAATGCTCATATGCAAGGCGCGCGAGCCATGAGGAATGAGACGTATTTTGTGCATACGTCGCAATGACGAAAGGCGAAGCGTAACGCCGCAAGTGGGCGTTTTTCAACAGCCCAATCAATCTTTGAAGATTGCCCCCGTTGACGCCGACGTCACCAACTTCGCATAGCGCGCCAGATAGCCGGTGGTAATTGCCGGCTTGAAAGGCTTCAAAGCTTTTCTACGTTTTTCCAATTCCTGATCACTTACTTTCAGATTCAGCTTCTTGGCCGGAATATCGATGGCGATGATATCACCTTCTTTAACCAGCGCGATCGGGCCGTCTTCCGCGGCTTCCGGCGAGATATGACCGATAGCCGCGCCCTGCGTACCGCCGCTGAAGCGTCCGTCAGTCAAAAGCGCAACGGTTTTATCCAGGCCCATACCCACGATTGCTGATGTGGGCGAGAGCATTTCTCTCATGCCCGGGCCGCCTTTGGGGCCTTCATAGCGGATAACAACAATATCACCGGATTTTATTTTTCCGGCCATAATTGCGGCAATGGCGTCATCTTCACAATCAAACACGCGGGCTCGGCCTTCATTCACCTGCATGGCCTGCGCCACCGCGGATTGTTTCACCACCGCTCCATCCGGTGCGAGGTTGCCGCGCAAAATCGCGATACCGCCTTGCTGTGAGTAGGGATTTTTTAATGGCCGGATGACTTCCGTATTTAAAACACGGGCGCTTTTTAAATTAGCGCCGACAGTTTTGCCGGTTACTGTAATTGCCTTTTGATCAATGACACCCAAGGCGCTGATCACTTTCATTACGGCCTGAATGCCTCCCGCCGTATCCAAATCTTCAATATGATGATGCCCGGCGGGACTCAGTTTACAGAGGTTGGGAGTTTTCTCGCTGATTTTATTAAAGAGGTTCAAATCGAGCTTGATTCCCGCTTCATGGGCAATGGCGGGAATATGTAAAACGGTATTGGTGGAACAGCCCAGCGCCATATCCACAGCGATGGCGTTTTTAAAAGCGGCTAGCGTACAGATGCCGCGCGGCCTGATGTTCTTCTTGAGCAAGTCCATTATTTTCATCCCGGCATGTTTGGCCAGCCGATGACGGGAAGCCAGTACAGCAGGAATAGTCCCGTGGCCGGGTAACCCCAGACCCAATGCTTCCGTGACACAGTTCATGGAATTGGCCGTGTACATACCGGAGCAGGAACCGCATCCCGGACAGGCGCAATCTTCCAGTTGCTTCAACGCGGCGGCAGTCATCTTTTTGGCTTTGACGGCGCCGACGCCTTCAAAAACAGTGATGAGGTCAACGGCCTTGCCCTGAAGTTTTCCCGCCAGCATTGGACCACCGCTGATGAAAATGGCCGGAATATTCAGGCGCAGTGCGGCCATGAGCATGCCCGGAATGATTTTGTCGCAGTTGGGAATGAAAACCAGAGCGTCAAAAGGATGAGCCATCGCCATGATTTCGATGGAATCGGCAATCAACTCGCGGCTGGCGAGCGAATATTTCATTCCTTCATGTCCCATCGCGATACCGTCGCAAACGCCGATAACCGGAAATTCCACGGGTGTTCCTCCGGCCATACGGATTCCCGCTTTGACATCCTGAGTGATTAAATCCAAATGGATGTGTCCGGGAATGATTTCATTGGCCGAATTGACCACACCGATCAGTGGCCGCGCAATTTCTTCATCCGTGTAGCCCATCGCCTTGAAAAGTGAACGATGCGGCGCCCGCTCGAAACCTTTTTTCATGAGATCGCTTCTCATTGTTTTCTCTCCCTTAATTCAAAATATTTCTAAAAATATAAATTCTAAAAGAGTTTGTAAAATACCCTAAAGGGCACACGAGTTCCAGATGCAAGGCGCGCAAAAAGCCGAACCGCGAGGCGTATAACCTAAAGGTCACATGTATTTTCATACGTTGAGCGATGCGGTTTGCAGCGCAACACCGCAGACCATGGTGCCCTTCAGGGTATGGACTTTTTACGAGCCCGCTATTTCTTCTTGCGTTTTTCCGGTCTCAACTCGCGCACGGCGGCTCCCGCCTTCCACATTTCCGAATCACGCATTTCTTTGAGTTCCGCTTCCAGTTTAACTTTGTAATCCGGAGCGCTGTTGACTCTCAACACAATTTCTGTTTCTTTACCGGTAGCGACAGACTTATAAAGTTCGGCAAACACAGGTTCCACCGCTTTGCGGAATTTATGACGCCAGTCCAAAGCTCCGCGTTGAGCCGTGGCGGAGCAATTGGCATACATCCAATCCATACCATTTTCCGCAACCAATCGAATGAGGCTTTGCGTAAGCTCTTCCACCGTTTCGTTGAAGGCTTCACTGGGAGTGTGGCCATGCTTGCGCAATTCATTGTACTGCGCTTCCATCATTCCCGCCAGCGCGCCCATGAGCACGCCGCGTTCGCCGGTCAAATCGCTGTAAACTTCCATCTGGAAAGTGGTCGGGAATAAAAAGCCGGACCCGATAGCGATACCCAGAGCAATTGTCCGCTCCATCGCGCGGCCGGTGAAATCCTGATGCACGGCAAAGCTGGAGTTTATACCGCTGCCGTCCAGAAAATTTCTGCGAACGCTGGTCCCCGAACCTTTGGGAGCGACCATGATAACATCCACAAAAGCAGGCGGGATAACTCCGGTCTGTTTCTTATAAACAATGGAGAACCCGTGCGAAAAATAAAGCGCGTCGCCTTTTTTCAGATTGGCCTTGACTTTGGGCCAGAGAATCTTCTGTGCTGCGTCGGAAACAAGATACTGAATAATCGTGCCACGCTTTACCGCTTCTTCTATCGGGAAAAGAGTTTTGCCGGGAACCCAGCCGTCAGCAATGGCCTTTTTCCAGTATCGCTTGTCTTCCTTTGCCTGACCGATAATTACATTAATGCCGTTATCTCTCATATTAAAAGCCTGCGCCGGCCCTTGAACACCGTAACCCAGCACCGCCACTACTTCTTTTTTTAAAACTTTCTGAGCTTTTTTCAGAGAAAATTCTTTTGCTGTGATGACATCTTCAATAACGCCGCCAAAATTAATTTTTGCCATAATAACCCCCTATAATAATATTAATAAATTTTAATTAATTTTTCATACCCATGATTAATTTTCCAAATTCAACGCTATAATTCCTGTTCTTGTTATATCAGCGATGCCTAGAGGCATAAGCCGCGCAAGAGCAAAATCAATCTGCGACTGATCGCCGGTTATTTCCAGGATTATATATGTATCCGCGGAAACTATTACTTTCCATTTATTCGTGTCAACCGCTTTCTTTATCTGATCTTTCTTGTCCACTGTTAAATTCACGCGGACGAGAATCAGTTCCCGGTGAATTGATTCCACATTGGTTAAATCATCAACCTGAATGACATCGACGAGCCTTTGCAATTGATTTTCAATACGAGTGACAGTTTCCTGACTGCCAACGGTGGTCATAACTATTTTTGATATTTCGTATTGCGTGGTCGCATTCACACAGAGACTTTCAATGTTATAGCCTTTGCCGCCCAGTATTCCGGCAATTCTGGCCAACACGTCCGGCTTGTTGTGAACAAGTATTGAAATTATGTGCTCCTTTTTTTCCATTTTTTACCTCACATATAATATTTGAAAACTTCGTATTTCACGACTTCGTCAAAAGCTCCAGAGGCAAGGCGCGCGAAGCTTTTGGAATGAGGCCTACTTTTTGGTAGGCCGCATAGCCTGCCCCAGCGCAGGCCGGGGAAAGATGAAGCGCAACGCAGCATATGGAGCTTTTCACGAAGTCGTTAATTAATCATCTCTCTCGACCCCAGCGACATATTACTGATCGAATCACCCGGATGCACCATGGGATATACGCATTCTTCACGCGATACCCGGAAATCCATCAGCACCGGTCTGTCAAGAGAAAGACCCTGTCTTAGAACAGCTTCTACCTCTTCCGGTTTAGTCGCGCGCAGACCGACAACGCCATAAGCTTCCGCTAATTTCACAAAGTCAGGAGCGTAAGTCATATCCGTGTGCGAATAGCGTTTTTCGTAAAACAATTCCTGCCACTGGCGAACCATTCCCAGATAGCCATTGTTCAAAAGAACTATTTTCACGTTAATTTTATATTGCGCGGCAGTGGCCAGTTCCTGAATATTCATCTGGATACTGCCGTCGCCGGCGATATCCACGACCTGTTTATCCGGAAAAGCGCATTTGACGCCAATGGCCGCGGGCAGGCCAAAACCCATCGTTCCCAATCCGCCCGAAGAGATGAAAGTATTGGGATTATCAAAATGGAAAAACTGCGCTGTCCACATCTGATTTTGACCGACTTCAGTTGTAATAATCGCGTCGCCTTTAGTTAATTTGTACAGCGTTTCAATTACATTCTGCGGCTTAATTTCCTTGCTGTTTTGACAATATGTCAGCGGCACTTTTTCCTTCCATTCGGCAATCTGCCCCAGCCATTCCTGCCGCTCTGCTGGTGTTTGCGTGTAATTGTGCTCCGCCAAAAATTTGATCATATCCGTGAGTGTTGCTTTGGTATCACCGATTATCGGCAAATCAACAACAACATTTTTATTAATGGAAGAAGGATCAATATCAATGTGTACAATTTTGGCGTTGGCGGCAAATGTTTCAATAGTGCCGGTGACCCTGTCGTCAAATCTTACACCCACGGCCAGAAGCAAATCGCAGTGGCTGATGGCCATATTGGCATAGTAAGTGCCGTGCATTCCCAGCATGCCCAGCCAGAGCGGATCAGAACCAGGAAAAGAACCAAGCCCCATCAATGTCCCCGTAACTGGAATCTGATATTTTCTGGCCAATTGGGTCAGCAGTGCCGAAGCCTTTCCCAGAATAACACCGCCGCCCGTCATAATTAAAGGTCTTTTAGCTGAAGTCAGCATTTCGAAGACATTGGCCATTTTCTTGGGGGCCGGTTTATAGGCCACTTCGTAATTTCTAATTCTTATACTGGCGGGATCATAATCTGCTTCCGCTGCCATCACATTTTTCGGCAAGTCAACCAGAACAGGGCCCGGCCTTCCCGATCGGGCAATATTAAAAGCCTCCTTAATGGTCGGCGCAAGATCATCAATGCTGCGCACCAGAAAATTATGCTTGGTGCAGGGGCGTGTTATACCCGTAATATCACATTCCTGAAAAGCATCATTGCCGATAAGTCCTGTAGGAACCTGTCCTGTAAAAACAACCAGAGGGATGGAATCCATATTCGCCGTGGCAATGCCGGTAACGGTATTGGTGGCGCCGGGACCGGATGTAACCAGGCACACACCCACTTTTCCAGTCGCGCGGGCGTAGCCGTCAGCAGCATGGACAGCGCCCTGCTCATGCCGGACTAAAATGTGCTTCATGTCGCTTTTATAAAGCTGATCGTAAATATCAAGAACGGCTCCGCCAGGGTACCCGAAAATAATATCAACTTTTTCTTCTTCTAACGCCTTGAGCAAAATTTGTGTGCCTTTCAGCTTCATATTTTAAATATCCCCCTGTTTATTATAATATAATATATCGGCTCAAAACCGTAAAACTAAAAAAACCGCCAGTTTCTTTGGGAAAAAGCGGCTTTGTGCCTGAAACAACAAAGCCGCGGGCTTCAGGAGCCTGCGGCTTGTATCTTTTATTTTAATTTCTTAAAGATACAGAGCGGCAGACCCCGTAAGTACGACTACTACGAGTACCAATACTTTGGTCAGTATCTGAATAACGCCGCTTTTTAAATCTTTAAGAAACATAATTTCATTCCTAAATGAACCTCCCCGCCGCAAGC